>CAYUDZ010000139.1:0-7124 GCA_964443575.1 uncultured Chthoniobacteraceae bacterium
GCCATTCCTTATATAGCAACGCGATGGCAGCCTGTGACAATGGCAGGTTGAAAACGCCGCAGCGCGTGGCAAAGACGGTGGTGTAGTGAAGGCTGCGGCCATCGCTAAGCGACCATTCCCTCAGCTTGCCGAGGGCACGGGCACCACGCGGAGGGTAATAATCGCGCAGCAGTTTCCAGCCGAGGATGCGGCTACGGGCGCTGGCTGCCGGGCTGATCAGTTGGTCGATTTGGCTGTCGAGTACCAGCAAGTCATGTGCGTATTCACTAACTGCACCGGCAAGAAGCTCTTCCAGCACATCCAGTAACCCGTTGTAGAAGACTCCATCGAGCCAAATCTCCCAATCGGCTTCCGGTTCGGACTCGCCAGGGCTAAATGTGAGTTGGTTGGTAGTATCCATGCGGGGGTCTGCGAAGCGCAGGGTACGCAGCACTTCAAATATGCCGCCGGCATCCGCATCCGGTGACTCCGAATTGTCCCGGAAGTTGTGAAACTGAATACTCATTGATGCTGTCAGGTTAGCATAGCTTAATCATGACTCAATACGCACCACGAATTTCTGATGCCACCCGGTCATGATAAAATTCACGCAATCTTTTGTGAATGTTGCTGTCCAATGCCGGCAGGTTGGCAGCCTGGCAATTGGCTACGCTCTGCGCGGCAGATTTTGACCCGGGGATCACGGTAGATACTTCTGGGAAATCCAATATCCAGCGCAAGGCGAGGCTGCTCAGTTGGCCGGGTTCGTTGGAGTTGGTGATATCTGCGATTTCAGCGGCCAACTCTACTCCTGTAGGGAAAGGGACTCCGGCAAATGTTTCGCCCACATTGAAGCATTCGCCATTGGCGTTGAAGTTGCGGTGATCGTCATCCGGGAATTGGTGGGTTGCCGGGTACTTACCAGTCAGCAGGCCACTTGCGAGCGGCAGGCGGGCGATGATACCGATCCCCGACTCGCGCACAGCGGGGAAGAGATCATCGATCAACTTCTGGCGGAAGATATTGAAGATGACCTGCAGGATACTGCAACCTGAGTTGTGGATGCAGAAAAGCGCCTCTTCGACGGTCTCGACACTGGCACCGTAATTCATGATCAAGCCTGCCGATTTGAGCTTTTCCAGGTTAGCGAAGACGTGTCCTGCCTTGATGGTTTGAAATGGGATGCAATGCAGCTGGACCAGGTCGAGCGTGTCGACACCGAGACGCTCGCATGATGCCTGCGCTGCTGCTGCCATGCTGTCGTAGCTGTCATCCCAATCGTCCAGGCGTCCCATTTTGGTTGCCACAAAGATTGTTTCATCACGCTCGCGCAGTAGGCGACCGACCAGTTGCTCCGAACGCCCGTTGCCATAGACATCTGCCGTGTCGATGAAGTTGACACCGTGATCGATTGCTGTGTGGAGCGCCTGCATGGCTTGATCTTCTGCTACCTCGCCCCAGTCAGCACCGATCGCCCAGGCACCGAAGCCGATTTCGGAGACTGCGGTACCGGTATTGCCAAGTTCGCGTAATTTCATCTCGCACACTTTAATGTGCTGGGAGCTTTTGTCGATAGCAGCCGTTGCGTTTTCTTGCTTCGACGCGAGAAGCAATGGATTTCATGCGGCTTGCTTGACTGGCCTTTCCGTTTATTGGCACAGTTGCACGTGAATTGGGGTGCGCAGCTGTGTACTGGACCAACTCAATAAGCAGCTAAGCGATGACAATTAAAGAAAATGGTGGCGAGCTTGAACGCTTGCGGGATCGCATGGAGCTTTTGCACGAGGTAAGTGGCATGCAAAGGTGCTCGCTGGGAATGGATGATTGGGATCAACGATTGGCAGCCATCGGGGTGGCTGCGTTTGAGAGGGTCCGGGGTAGCAGGCAACCGCTTGAGCAAGATGGGCCCAATGTATTTCTGGCCAGCTTGGTGCATTTGCATGGCGGCCATACGGCGTTGATGGGTGATGTGATTCGGTCGCTAAAGAGTGGAGTGGGTGGAAATAACAAAGATTGTCGTCTGTTGTTGACGGATATATTTCAGCAACAAGAAGTACCACTTCCACAGGGGTTGCTTGAACGCCTTAATTTAAGTCCTGGGGAGATTGAGATTATGGCAGCAGATACTCTCGACGGTAAGTTGACGGAACTCATGGCATGCCTTGTTAAGCTGCGACCGGGGCGACTTTTTCTTAGCCATCACCCCCAAGATCCATTGGGAAGTGCACTAGCCATACCCGAAATATGTAATGAGCGCTACCTGCTACACCATGCGGATTACAAACCTGCTTTTTCACTTATGGTCCAAGGTCTCACCCCGATCGAGTTCAGCCCATCGGCGTGCGCTTTTTCCCTCGTGCAAGGGTTGCAGCCAGTACTCCTGCCATTGAGGGCTGAGGACTACGGGCAACGGTGTGATGGTTTTCTACGGCGTGGAGCCCTCACTACGGCAACTTGCGGCTGTGAGCACAAATATACTAATGACCACATATTTCCTTATGCCGAGACCGTGCTTCAGGTGCTATTAAAGACTGGTGGCTGGCATGTCCATATGGGCCCGTTGGATGAGCGGATGCTGGACGCGATTGCTGCCAGGCTAGATACTGCTGCGGTTGATGCTGAGCGGTTTATTCATTTGCCGTGGGTCGACTCTCTTACCAAGGCTCTATGGGAACACCAGGTGGATGTTTACCTGGCATCTTATCCCATAGACGGTGCGCGGGCGCAGGCTGAGGTTACCGCAGCCGGTGTGCCGATTGTGAGTTTTCGCAAGGGTATTCAGCGACAGGAGCGGGTAAGTGATACTGACGACACCGAACAGTCGCGAAATATTAACGATGACAGCACAGCGGAAGACCCATTACTGATCCACGGTCGCCGGATGTGGCGGAATTATGCGGACCTGCGCAACATCCTTGAAGAACTAAGCAAACTTGAAGTGCTTGAGGAAGCATCGAGGAAGACCCGTGCCAGCTATGAACGGTTGCACCATCCTGACCGTTTTGATGAAACACTAACAGATATCCTTAACGGTTATGCGGGCCGTGAAGGCGGGGTCGATTCACAATACCTGAAGCAAGCCAACAGTAGGGCGCTAGGGTCATTTAGCAGCTACCTGATCAAATCCGGTGATGAAATGGCCAACAAGCTAGCTGAGCAGAAACAGCGCATCGACTTTCTGCAGGAGCAGCGCCGCAAACAGGATAAGCGTCTCAAAGAACTAAACCAGAGGATAGAATTACTCGAAAAACAGCAGAAAGGTGGACTGAGAAACGTCCTGCGGAAGATGCTAGGTAAGGGGTGAATTTCAAGTCACTGTAAGTGTCGCCGCCTTTATAGCTTGCTTCAGTTGCAAGGCTTGCTCGGGTAGTGTCAGGACGATAACGTCGCCGGGTTGCAGCGACGCCCTCGCATCTTCCTCAACATTGTTAGGGTTGATTCTAGTGACTGTTGTTCCCAGGGATCTGGTATCTGAGTACAGCTGTTCAACGGAGAATGGGCCGCCCGGCCATGTTTGTCCCGGACTTGGCTGGTGTTCATAGCTATCTACTACCAGTACCTGGTCTGCAGTTGCCAGCACCGCGGGCAGGTCGCGCTGGTAAACCCATTGGCGGCCACCCGTAGCCCGTGGTTGGATGAAGGCAACCAGGCGTTGCCCGGGAAAACGCTGACGGACGGATTCATACAAAGCGGCCACGCCAACCGGATGGGTGGCTTTATCTGTAATTATAGTAAAGTCTCCTAGCTGCTCGACTTGCTGGCGGTTGGCGACACCTTTGAATTCGGCCAGGGCGTCTGCCGACTGCTGAGTTGTGACTCCAAATTGGCTAGCTGCGGCAGCGGCCATTGCAGCATTGAGTGCATTCATGCGTCCAGCTTGTGTTAACTTAAAAGCTGTTTTCCCGAAAACAAACGTGGAGTGTTCAGGGGTAGCGTGATAATCGGTGATTTTTTTATTAGCCAGGCTTGAAAACCCAACGGTGATAGACGGGCAAGGTGCTTGCCGGCCAAGTAAACCGGCTTGCTCGTAATCTGCCGGGAGTACGAGTAGACCATTCTTGGGGAGTAATGCGGTCAAGCGCTCAAAGGCCCCTCGAACGGCAGTGAGATCCGGATACAAGTCGGGATGGTCTTCCAGCACATTTGTGATAATTGCCACCTCCGGCCGGTAGTAGATAAATTTGGGTGACAAATCATCGAAGCAGGACGCGTATTCATCTCCCTCAATGACTGTGAAGTTTGAGCCCTGCAACCGACAGGGATGGCTCAAGTTCAGTGCGTCGCCACCGATAAAGTAGTCGGGCTGCAGGCTGGCATGTTCGATGATCCATGTTAGCATTGCGGTGGTTGTTGTTTTTCCGATGCCGCCGGCTACGACGGCATTGCGGGAGCGATTGAGGAACCATTCCCTGAGCAGCACCGGGAACGAACAAAACGGTTGTCCGGTTTCAAGCAGGGAACTGAGTTCGACATTGTCATCAGGAATGCGCTTGCCGATCACGAACAGATCACACTGCGCGCTCAGGTTATCAGTTGAGTAGCCCTCGTAGACTGAAATGCCCGACTGTGTCAGATGGTTGCTCATGGGCGGATAGATGGCTTCGTCACTTCCTTTTACTTGCCAGCCCGCGCGTGCCAGAGCGCAGGCGATGGCCCCCATGCCTTTACCTGCGATGCCAAGAAAATAAAGTGATGGCTTGGCTGTAGCAAAACTGCTGCATCGGAAGTCGAAAGAGTGCCCGGACACAAAATACCTTGACCATGCAGGTCGAAACTGCACAAGTACTTTTGGCTATTATGATTTGCGATAGAGTTGACTACATCGCATGCGCCACAGAATTATGTTCCAAAGCAATACCCTACTCAACCTCGGCAACCAGAACTCCAGACCTTACCTGGTAGAGCTAGCGGCGGTCCCCCATGAGTATGGTGATTTGGTATGGCTGCAAGAAGACCGGCCATTGCCGTTTACGCCCCGGCGTATTTATTTTGTACATGACATTCCCGCGCACGCACGGCGCGGTGGTCATGCGCACCGGGAGATATCGGAGCTGTTGGTTGTTGTACGCGGAGCGGTGACGGTTACGCTGGAGACCCGTGAGGGAGAGCAGCTGGAATTTCGTCTTGAGAGCCCCCGGCAGGGGCTTTATCTGCCGGCTCACTGGTGGCGGGAACTGGTCGATTTTGCGGCAGACAGTTGTTTACTGGTGGCGGCATCCGGTCTCTACAACGAGAGCGAATATATCCGCACTAAGTCGGAATTTTTGGAGCAGTAGATGATGGCGCATGAGCGAATTCCCTTCTTGGAATTTGGGGCGATGGTGGATGAGCTGCGCGATGAACTGGATAGCTGTTACCATCGGGTTATGGATCGAGGGTGGTTTCTCTTTGGTCCTGAGTTGGAGGCATTCGAGCGTGAATTTGCGAACTACTGTGAAGCGGGATCCTGCCGCGGTGTTGGCTCGGGGCTTTCCGCGCTGAGCCTTATTCTGGAAGCGACCGGAGTCGGAGCAAATGCTCATGACGAGGTCATCGTGCCGAGTAATACCTACATAGCCACTTGGCTATCGGTGACCAGGGCCGGTGCGCGCCCGGTGCCGGTCGAGCCACGCCTGGAAACGCGCAATTTGAACCCGGAGTTGGTTGAGCAGGCGATCACGCCGAAGACCCGGGCCATAATTACCACGCACCTCTTTGGCGCCCCGTCAGAGATGGGGGAACTGCAGGCAATAGCACGGTCGCACAATCTGCCGCTATTTGTAGATGCAGCACAGTCGGTGGGCAGTGCCATTGCCGGGAGTAGAGCGGCGACGTTGGGAGATGCCTCTGCCTTCAGCTTTTATCCGACCAAGAACCTGGGGGCATTCGGTGATGCAGGAGCAGTGGTCAGCGAGCGTCAGGATATAATCGAGAGCGTTCAATTGCTGCGCCACTACGGCATGCACAACCGGGAAGACCACCCGCTGCAAGGAGAAAATTCCCGCATGGAAGAGCTGCAGGCAGCATTCCTTTGCTGTAAATTAAAGCATTTAGATCGATGGACGGCCAGAAGGGCAGAGATCGCCTGCTATTATTACCGTGAGCTGTCCGCTGATCCACAGATCGGATTGCCACAGTATGCGAAAGACAGCGTGTCGGCATGGCACCTGTTCACTGTGACCGTGCCGGATCGTGAGCGTGTCAGAGCAAAGATGGCAGAGTGTGGAGTGGAGACCGATGTCCATTACCCTGTCCCGCCACATCTGAGCGCAGCCTACCGTGGACTAGGCTATCAGCCTGGAGATTTTCCGGTAGCCGAGCAGCTGGCACGGAGTCTCCTGAGCATCCCCTTGCATCCCTACCTCAGCGATAGCCAAGTCGAGCGGGTCGCAGCTGCTCTGAAAGCTGCGACTCATGCTTAGCCCGGATGCGTCACAAACGTGTGACACCTTCTCTAAACAGTTTTGCACAAATGAGCATTCGTAATCGTAATCCTGCTCGTAATCATATTCACCAACTGCACGCTGTAGATCCAAGTAATGGGCACGATTACGAGTACGATTATGATCACGATTATGACTCAAACCTCTTCGGAAACGGTATGACTACCCGTGGATCAACTGTTTCTCCGGCATAGCAGTTCTCACCAAGCTCACCCTGGTAGATGCTGCTGATCGTTAACGTTGTTCGTCGTTGATTGGAGTTGCTGCATCAGTGCGAAAATCGGGTCTGCGAATTTTTCCGCCGGAGTCAGCGATGGTGATGCCAGCGACAATAGAAGCGAGGCACAACACGCTGACAGCAGCAGCCGACCAGGATAGCCAACTATGCTTGGCAAAGCCGACTATCAACGCCAACAGGGATACCGCGGCCTGGCTATAACACACTTTTGACAGGCGATGGGCGAGGTTTTCGTGCTGCTCTAGCGCATCTCTTGCTCCATGGTCAAGGTAGGCTGTAACGGGCCCATCCTTATAACGCTCATATGCCTCTTCGCCGGTGCCCATGACGAGGCCAGTAGCGGAGCTGCCCAGCAGCGCAAGGCTAAGTCCACACAGAATTGCCAGTCGATTTTTTGTGATCATACCGGCCAGCAATGGGATCAAGGAAGCCAGCGGCAGCAGGATGACCAAGTGATTCAAAGCGAGGAGAAGTTTTGCAGCAGA
>CAYUDZ010000140.1:0-4053 GCA_964443575.1 uncultured Chthoniobacteraceae bacterium
CCCGACTGTTGGTGTGCGCCCATGGGCGCACGGAGGGCTGAGTTCCACCTCAGCCGTGATTTCATCGAGCATGAGTTCGAATTAGGGCCGCCACGTTGGGGCTCATGTTGTGGTGTTGCAGCTACCCGGGGTTTCACCCCGGGCTAATATACGGCTACCCCTTTCGGGGTGTTGATGACATATACCAATCCAGCAAATACGTAATCGTAATCCTGATCGTAATCAAATTCACCAACTGCAAGCCGTGGATCCAGATAAAGTCACGATTACGATCACGACTACGATCATGATTATGAAAAGGAAACTTACTCAAACCTCTTCGGAAACGGGCTGATATACGGCTACCCCTTTCGGGGTGTTGATGACATGACGGAATATCGATTGATATTACCCTTTAAGAACGATGTTAAAATATATGGGATTTTTTTGCCATTGATCGGGTGGTTGACGCCGGTACTCCGGAGGCCGGTAAAGATTCCGACCTCCGGAGTGATATCCGGGTTTGGGGGGATACGGAAGTACTTAGCGACGACGCGCTGTTTTCTTCCGGGCCGGAGCCTTCTTTTTCGCAGCTGGCTTTTTCTTTTTGGCTGAAGCTTTCTTTTTAGCTGGGGCCTTTTTCTTCTTAGCAGCTGGCTTTTTCTTTTTGGCCGCAGCTTTCTTTTTAGCCGGAGCTTTTTTCTTAGCAGCTGGCTTCTTCTTTTTCGCAGCTGGTTTTTTCTTAGCTACCGGTTTTTTCTTCACGGTGCTTTTCTTTTTGGCAGCTGGTTTTTTTGCTTTTGATGCTTTTTTCTTTGCAGGTTTTTTAGCAGGCATGACTTACACCCCCTTTCGGCGCAGTGGCGCGGTAAATAATAAAGTAGGCACTGTGTACCATTGGATAGATTTTGGTTACTACGAACAGATAGTCAATTTTTATTGTCGATTGCTTTCGATTATTTGAATGATTTTTTTTGCGACTTCCAGCTTTTCTTTTTCTTCAATCGTCGTTTGTGATCCGTCTTTGCCAAGGATGAGCACAGAGTTGATATCACTGTCCAGTGTATTTTTTTCTCCTGAAATATAATTAGCGACAATAATGTCGCAACATTTTTTACGTAATTTTGCATTAGCGTTCGCATGGAGATTTTCTGACTCAGCAGCAAACCCGACGAGCAGGAAGTTGCGTTGTGAATGTCCGAGTTCGGCAAGGATGTCCGGGTTTTCGACCAGCGTGATGCTTTCGAGTGGTTGTTGGTCTTTTTTCAACTTGTTGTTTGCGGTGGTGGCCGGACGGTAGTCGGCGACAGCGGCGCACATCACGACGCAGTCGATGCCATCGAGGTGGGTTAGGATGGCGGCCTGCAGTTGTCGCGCTGTTTCAATTTGCACGAAGTGATCGCAGGTTGGCGGGGTGAGGCAGGTAGGTCCGCTAATCAGGGTGACTTGGTGGCCGCGGTGGTGGGCTGCTGCGGCGATGGCATAGCCCATTTTGCCTGACGAGCGATTGGAGAGGTAGCGCACCGGGTCGAGCGGTTCGCGGGTAGGGCCGGCGGTGACCAGAAACTTCATTAGCTGGCGAGCATGGAATCGATTTTTTCGAGGATTCCGGTGACCTCCCACAGTCGGCCGATCCCCTGATAGCCACAAGCCAGCAACCCTTCTTCCGGGCCGACGAACTGAACGCCACGCGCCTGCAATGTTTCAACATTGTGCTGGGTTGCCGGATGCAGCCACATTTTGCCGTTCATCGCCGGTGCAACCAGAATTGGAGCTGTTGTGGCCAGGCAGATTGTGGATAGCAGGTCATCGGCGATCCCGCAGGCGAGTTTAGCCAGGATGTTGCCGGTGGCGGGAGCGATGACGACCAGGTCGGCAGAGTCGGCCAGCTCGATATGCCCCGGGTGCCAGTTATCCGATTCGGCAAAATTGTCGTGGGGCACCGGGTTCCTGGAAATGGTTTGCAGCGTCAATGGCGTAATGAACTGGCAGGCATTGTTGGTCATGACCACGTGGACATCATGCTCGCGCTTGACTAATTGGCTGGCAATTTCAGCCGACTTGTAAGCGGCAATTGAGCCGCTGACTCCGAGAAGTATGGTGGCATTTTTCATGCTAAAGCAACTTGGGTTCTTCGGGGCGCACCGGGTTGTAGCGCAGGCGTCGTGTAAGGTAGCGTTCCGCCTTCATTATAGCACGAAATTTTTGCAGGTCTTCTTCCATCGAGCCGCTGACGATGGTGTATTTGTAATCTTTCCAGGCCTGCATTTCCTTGGTGGCATTGGAGATCCGGGTTGCAATTTCTGTTTCACTTTCGGAGCCGCGTTTTTGCAGGCGTTTACGCAACTCATCGATGCTTGGTGGCATAATGAAGACATCGACCAAGCTGTCGGCAACTTGCGGATCATCACTCTTGCGGATCTGCGATGCACCGGCCACGTCGATATCGATCAGCACATCAACACCGGAACTCAGATTGCGGGTTACGGTATCTTTGGTGGTACCATAGAAGTTGCCGTGAACTTCGGCGTACTCTAGGAACTCATCACGTTCGATGCGCCGCTGGAAGATATCGTTAGAAATAAAAAAATAATCTTCGCCATCGACTTCACCAGGGCGTGGTTTGCGTGTGGTACAGGAAACCGAGTAGATAAAGTCCGGTGCCTGGCGGAGGTTGTTGCACAGCGTAGATTTTCCAGCCCCGGATGGTGCGGAAATAACGAAGAGGATACCGCTGCGGCTGAAGGCGGAGTTATTCGACATTTTGGATTTGCTCACGCATTTTATCGAGTTCTGTTTTAGCGCTGACTACCTGCATGGAAATACCGGCATCGTTGGCCTTGGAGCCAACTGTGTTGACTTCCCGTACCATTTCCTGGATCAGGAAATCGAGGTGACGACCGATGGTACCATCGGCATCGAGTAAGCCGGTGAGTTGGTCGAGGTGGCTGTCGAGCCTGACAAGTTCCTCGGTAATATCGCAACGGTCGGCGTAGACGGCAACTTCGCGCCCGAGTCGTTCGTCGTCTATTGGGAGTGAGCTGTGCAATTCATTAAGCCGCGATTGTAATACTTTGGAATAGTGGCTGATCACATCTGGCGCCTTGTCACGGATCGATGAGATAATTTGGCGGAGTTGCTGTTGGCGCTGCTGTAAATCGGTCTTGAGCGAAGCGCCTTCCCGGAGGCGCATTGTGTCACATTGCTGCAGGGCGTGCTCAAGCATTTGTATAATTTGCGGCCCATACTGGTCAGCGTCCAGTGGCTGGGTGTCAGTACTGAGCACGCCGGAGATATTGAGCATGGTGTCGATACTAACCGGTCCAGCAAGATCCAACTCCTGTTGCAGGCGGCTGATTGCCCGGTGGCACGAACGTGCGTAGTCGTGGTCGATGACCAGATTGCGTGATGCTTCACCGCTGCGATCGATGACGACGCTCAGGTGCACGCGTCCACGGGCGATAGTAGTAGCAACTTTGGCGCGCAGTTCGGACTCAAGGGCAGTGAATGTATCTGGCAGGCTGGTTTGGATGTCGAGGTGTTTACGGTTGACTGCATTCACTTCGACATCGACGCAGTAGTTGCCGATTTGCGCCTGCTCATGTCCGAAGCCGGTCATGCTTTTCATTTCAGATTGATACTCAAATGCGCCAGTTCTGTCGAGTGGCTTTGCTGGCACCTGCAAATCGATTACGATCACGATAACGATTAGGAGTAGGATTACGATCAGGATTGGACAAGATTTACTGTGTACACTTTGGCGGGAGATGCGAGAATGCGGCGAGATGATTATTGGTTATTTGGTTCTGTCGTTGGCGTCCTATGTGGTGGGGTCGGTGCCGTTTGGATTTTTGGTAGCGCGGGCCAATGGCGTGGACATCCGTAAGGAGGGCAGTGGTAATATTGGGGCAACGAATGTTTTCCGGGTGATTGGGAAGGGTTGGGGGATCTTTGTATTTATCGTCGATTTTCTTAAAGGGTTGCTGCCGGTAGTCTTGTTGCCCGGGGCAATTAACCTGCTGGCTGGAGGGGAGTTGGTGGGCAGTCTGCCCGGGATCGTGGCGGGGTTCTGTG
>CAYUDZ010000140.1:4063-7079 GCA_964443575.1 uncultured Chthoniobacteraceae bacterium
TGCTGGTCGGCATCATGCCGCTGGTCGCACTGATCGCGATAGTGATTTGGGTATGTGTCTTTCTGCCAACCTGCTACGTTTCACTGGCGTCCATTTTTGCAGCGTTGTCATTGCCACTAAGCTACTGGGTGCTGGGCATTTGGCATAGTCAGTTTCAACTGCCGGTCTTTGTGCTGGCATGTGCACTGGCAGTGCTGGCGGTGTGGCGTCATCGCTCCAATATCCAGCGCTTACTGGCCGGTACCGAACATCGCATGGGTGCCCGAACTGAACAGGCAGAGGTCGAATCTGAAAAGTTTAAATCAACTCAGGAGGATGAAAAATGAATGACGGGCCAGCAGTATTCATTGCCGGTGCCGGGGGCTGGGGAACAGCGTTGGCATGTGTGATTGCGGAGCGGGCGGCGACGCTTGAGATGTGGAGTTTTGAAGCAGACCATGCTGAGGAAATGCAGCAGAGTCGGCAGAATCAGCGGTTTTTACCGGGGATCGAGTTGCCGTCGAAGTTGAGTGTCACGGCAAGCTTAGGCGGGGTGGCCGGGGCCGACGTACTGATATTAGTGACCCCATCCAAGGGTGTACGCAGTACGCTGGAAGCGATTCGTGATGTGGGATTGCGCAAAGAGACCATCATCGTCACCTGCACCAAGGGAATTGAATTTTCCACCGGCTACCGGATGAGCCAGATCGTCGAAGAGGTATTGCCGGAGAATCAAGTCGTAGCCCTGTCAGGGCCAAGCCATGCAGAGGAAGTGGCATTGCAGATCCCGACTGCCGTGGTAGTTGGGGGGCGTGAGCAGGCAGTGACTGTCGAGATGCAACAGTTAATATCCACACCGAAGCTGCGGATTTATTCGAGTGATGATATTGCAGGAGTCGAGTTGGGTGGGGCACTAAAGAATATCTTTGCGCTGGGAGCCGGCATCGGCGACGGGCTGGGCTTGGGAGATAACTCGAAAGCAGCTCTGGTGACGCGCTCGCTGGCTGAGATGATCCGGCTTGGCACGGCGATGGGCGGACGTCCGGAAACGTTCCAGGGCCTGAGTGGGATCGGTGATTTGATGGTCACTTGCTTCAGTCGGCATAGCCGTAACCGCGGGTTTGGCGAGCGGCTGGGCAAAGGCGAGTCGGTTGCTGATATAGAAAAGTCGACCAACATGGTTGCCGAGGGAGTGCCAACCACGCGCAGCGCGCTGGCCTGTGCCGAGCGCCTGCGAGTTGATTGCCCGGTGACGCAACAAATCAATGCGATCCTCGAGGGGCAAATGGCAGCGCGTGACGCAATCAGCGAACTGATGAGCCGTGAACTGAAATCCGAGTAAACCACCAGCCTGACAGACAGCATACACTGCAGGCATAATTTTAGGAGTAGGGCACTTTGCGCTTAATTGCACCAGGTATAGTCTAACTGAATAATACAAATTTCAATTATGAAACTATGATCAAATTGACAAACATAATTGGTACAGAGAGTCGCTTACAGATTATCCATGCAGCACACAGTGCCAAAGGCAATATACTGAAAGAGTATGATTCAGGCAGTGGCAACGGCGGTATAGACGTGTGACCTGACTAACAGATGGTAAGTAAATTGACCTCATACTGCACTAACAAAAACGGCACCACTTGGCGACAGGTGGTGTTTTTTTATCCAAGTTAGCTTATTTGATAGATGTCTATCGGGTCGCAGTTGATTGCTAGCGGCATAGGTAGCGCTGACACGCCCATACTAGTATGTCGTTGACATGATCTCCTCGACAAACCTCACGTAATGCAGGAGTACCTACCATTTGGGATTTGACAAAATTTTTCTAGTGAATCAAAAATTTCAATTGAGGCACAATAGATCTCCTAAAATAAAAAACTTAATTAAACTATGATCAAATTGACAAACATAATTGGTACAGAGAGTCGCTTACAGATTATCCATGCAGCACACAGTGCCAAAGGCAATATACTGAAAGAGTATGATTCAGGCAGTGGCAACGGCGGTATAGACGTGTGACCTGACTAACAGATGGTAAGTAAATTGACCTCATACTGCACTAACAAAAACGGCACCACTTGGCGACAGGTGGTGTTTTTTTATCCAAGTTAGCTTATTTGATAGATGTCTATCGGGTCGCAGTTGATTGCTAGCGGCATAGGTAGCGCTGACACGCCCATACTAGTATGTCGTTGACATGATCTCCTCGACAAACCTCACGTAATGCAGGAGTACCTACCATTTGGGATTTGACAAAATTTTTCTAGTGAATCAAAAATTTCAATTGAGGCACAACAGATCGCCTAAAATAAAAAACTTAATTAAACTATGATCAAATTGACAAACATAATTAGTACAGAGAGTCGCTTACAGATTATCCATGCAGCACACAGTGCTCAAAGTAATGTATTGAAAGAGTATGACTCTGGCAGTGGCAATGGCGGTATAACCATGAATCCTGACACAGGAAACGGGAATCCTGACATAGGAAACGGGAATCCTGACATAGGAGATTAAATTGACCGCCTACTGTGAAAACTAAAAATTACACCACCTGGCGACAGGTGGTGTTTTTTTATACGGAAATTGAGAAGTTGTGCGGCTATATGAATTGCAGCGCAATCCAGGGGGTCAAATTGAACATTGTAATCAGCAGCTTGTAAGCACCGAGGTAGGCGTAGATCAGCATGCCTGAGGCATCTTCACTGATTCCCATTATTTTGGATTGCATGCGGCGCACGTAGTTGCGGCAACTCATTACGATGATAACCGTGACCAGGTAGATCGCCAAGTTCACTATCAGGCACAGAAACAGGAATGATTCGAGTGACTCTAGTGTCATTAGCAAATTATACGCCCGACAGCAAACAACTTCAAGCACTTCCGGCAGCGGAAAGTAAGGTAGGGATGGAATTCTGAGCCATCCGGTCGCGAAGCGGACCGCTACGGAGAGCGGTTCCTGCCATGTGATGATGAGGCAGACCGCTGCGGAGAGCGGTTCCTGCCAGGTTATGATAAGTCGGATCTGTAT
>CAYUDZ010000141.1:0-7012 GCA_964443575.1 uncultured Chthoniobacteraceae bacterium
CCCGACACCGCTCAGGCAGTCGCCGGACAATTGGGCATCGAAGCCGCCCGGGTCGTCACCGGGGTGGAACTGGCGCAGATCGACAGCGAGAACCTCAAACAGGTAGTTGAGGAAGTGTCGGTGTTTGCCCGGGTGGCACCGGAGCACAAGCGCGACATTGCCGAGGCGCTGCAGCACAACGGCCACGTGGTGGCGATGACCGGCGACGGGGTCAACGATGCACCGGCTCTAAAACAGGCCGACATCGGCGTGGCCATGGGAATCGCCGGCACGGAGGTTGCACGCGAAGCCTCGGACATGGTGCTGGCCGACGACAACTTCGCCACCATCGTCAACGCCGTGGAAGAGGGCCGCCATGCCTGGAACAACCTGCAGAAAGCAATATTCTATACCCTGCCGACCAATGCCGCACAGGCATTACTGATCATGGGAGCGATTCTATTAGCGGCCTTTGTGCCGGTGTTTGGTGCCCGCTTTGTGCTGGAGCCGGTGCAGATCCTGTGGATCAATCTGCTCGACTCGGTACTGCTGACCTTGCCGTTGATGATGGAGGCGAAAGAGAAGGGGTTGCTGACTCGGCCGCCGCGAAAAGCCGATACCCACATCATCGATTCGCTTTTCATCCAGCGGGTGGTGATCCTGGGGTTGGCGATTGCCACACCGGGTTTCCTGATCTACCATCACTTTGGCGCTGCCGCCGTGGTCGAGGGTGAGATCGTCGATTCTCTGCTGTTGACCCAGGCGCAGACGGCGGCCTTCTGGGCTATCCTGTTGGCCCACTTCGGCTATGTGGTCTCGGCCCGCTCAATCCATGACTCTGTGCTCAGCTTCAGTCCATTTAGCAACAAATGGTTGCTCGGCGGCATTGCTGTCAGTATTGCGATCCGTTTCATTCCCACCTTCGTGCCTCCAGCGGCCAGCCTGTTCCGGACCGCAGAGTTTCCCATTGATTGGTGGCCGCCGATCTTGCTCTGCTTCTTCCCAAGCTTAATTGCAATTGAAATGCATAAGTTGATCCGGAAGGTAGCTTCAGGAAAAAATCGTTAGCCCCCGAACCGCCACAGGCGGCCCTGGTCGACATCGGTCATGACGCGTGGGCTAAGCATGTAGGAGAGTGGTGGATTGGGCAGCGGGCCATCATCGAGGCGCGGCAGGGTGGCGCCGACAGTTGCGTCCCATGGCTGGCTGGAAGCGATATTAAGTGGGGTGCCGACGCGCACCAGATCGAATGTTTTCTTGGCTGCCTTTAATGGTATTCGCACGCAGCCCATGGTGTTGGGGTAAGGTTTTACGAACCCCCAGTGCATGCCATAGGCAGGCTTGAACTCCATCCAGAAGGGCATCGGGTAGCCGGCGCCAGGGTTACTGAAGCGGCGGCGATTTTCCTGCTTTGAATAAATTCTGAAATTTCCTTTGGGCGTTGGGCTGGTCGACTTGCCGACGGTTACAGGCGTTGCCAGTAAGACGGTGTCTCCTTCGACAACATAGAGACGCTGTGCACCTGTGCTTAACTTGACTTTGACATTAGAGGGATTATTCGGCTGCTTGACCGGCGGGTCATATTCGAATGATGTCATGCGACCTGACTGCCTGGTGGTTTGGCAGGCGTTCAATGCCAGCAGTAGCACTGCGACAGCTAATAGTTGGGGCAGAATAGACAGTATTTTTTTCATGTGCGACAGAGTTATTCTTAAATTTGTTGAAACAATGCTACAGAGATAGGTGGATTGCAAGTGCGATAGGCTGCATCCAGATCAATTATTTAATCGGTCACTGCTTGAGCGCCGGGCGCGGGATAGATGACTTGCGGAGTTTGTGGGGCGCTCGGTTCCAAGGTCATCGTGGTAGTGGACCGTGCCTGATCTCCCCTAATAGCCGCCTCATCGTACACCTGTTGGTCGGCGGCCCGTTTTTCTTCGATGATGATAGCGCGACGCTTTTCGCGTTCCCGCATCGATTGCTCCACGTACCTGCGGTACTCCCGCATGTTCCTTTCGTCCTCGGAAAGGAAGAGGGTGCATGAAGTCAACAGGTGACCCACAAGCAGCAGGGCGGTAGCAGCCAGGCACCTTTTATGCAGGCTGCCCGGCGAGCCCACCTGGTAATTCAGGTGGCTTTTCATCTGCCTGAGGGTCTGAGGGCTGCGAGCTTTCTTCCGAGTCTTCATCGGTTGTGGTCTGTGCATTAGGTGGTGGTGGTGGATTTTTCATCTCACCATGCTCGATGATGTCACGGATCTGTCTGCCATCAAGCGTTTCGTATTCGATCAGTGCTTTGGCAATAGCATCCAACTTCTGACGGTTTTCCGTGAGGATCTTGCGTGCTCTGGCGTAAGCATTATCGATCAGCTCCTTTACCTCGGCGTCAATAATCTGTGCGGTAGACTCAGAATAATCGCGCGCTTTGGAAATATCGCGCCCGAGAAATACGTAATCTTCATGCTCACCGTATTCCACCATACCAAGTTTGTCGCTCATGCCCCATTCGCAAACCATTTTACGGGCCATGCCAGTGGCCATCCGGATATCGCCGGAAGCACCGCTGGTCACATCACCGAACACGATATCCTCGGCAACCCGGCCACCCATCGCAACGACCAGTTGGTCGAGCAATTCATTGCGCCTGGTATTGTACTTATCCTCTTCCGGCAGCCACATCGTCGAACCCAGCGACGGTCCGCGCGGAATGATCGTGACTTTATGCAGCGGTTCGGTGTGTTCGAGCATTTCCAATATGAGCGCGTGTCCCGCCTCATGGTATGCTGTATTTTCCTTTTCTTTCTCACTGATCGCCAGGCTGCGGCGTTCCTTACCCCAGCGTACTTTGTCCCTTGCTTCTTCCAGTTCGGGTAACGTAATGGCCTTCAGACCTTTGCGGGCGGCAATCAGCGCCGCTTCATTGATCACGTTGGCAAGTTCGGCACCTGAGTAGCCCGGCGTTCCGCGTGCGATGACTGCCAGTTCGACATCCTCGGCAACTTTAACCTTTTTGGCATGCACCTTGAGGATTTGCTCACGCCCTTTAACATCCGGCAGATTCACCGTAATCTGACGGTCGAACCGGCCCGGACGCAGCAGTGCCGGATCAAGCACGTCGGGTCGGTTGGTGGCAGCAATAATGATGACACCTTCCTGGGTGTCGAATCCATCCATCTCCACCAGCAATGCATTCAGGGTCTGTTCGCGCTCGTCATGCCCGCCTCCCAAGCCATGACCACGATGGCGACCAACAGCGTCAATCTCATCGATAAAGATCAGGCAGGGGGCTGATTTTTTGCCTTGCTCGAACATGTCGCGCACGCGTGAAGCACCTACGCCGACAAACATCTCGACAAAATCCGAGCCGCTGATGCTGAAAAATGGTACGTCGGCCTCGCCGGCGATTCCGCGTGCCAGCAGGGTTTTACCGGTACCCGGAGGACCAACCATTAATACGCCCTTGGGGATACGACCACCAAGCTTCTGAAATTTCTTGGGATCCTTCAGAAAATCGACGATTTCCGAAACTTCTTCCTTGGCCTCTTCGACTCCTGCCACATCTTTAAAAGTGATTTTATTTTTTTCGCGGTTGAGCATGCGCGCCTTGCTTTTGCCGAAATTCAATGCGCCCTTCCCGGCGGACTTTATTTGTGACCGGAACAGGAAATACAAAATTATCAAGAACAATGCGATCGGCAGAAAACCTAACAGCGCGGAAGCCAGCAGATTCGATTCACGTTTGATTACCGGTACGATCCCTTGCACGGTAAGTTTTGACTCCAGTCCCTCATTAAAATTGAGATAAACCTGGGTCCTGAACGGTGTCCCGACAGGCCCGTCGGCAGGCTTGATTTCATTACTGCCCGTTTGGTGAAATCCCCTGATGTACTGAGTCTTGCTGCCTTCTTCAATGACCAGTTCCAATGGTTGCTCGCTGGTATGGATCACCTTACCGCTTTCGAGTAAGCTGAGAAATTCCGGGTAGGCGATGTCTTTGACGTTGGCGTAAGGCCCGCCACGGAAAAGGAATGCTCCACCGATCAATGCAAATGCGATCGCAAACAGTATCATCCCGCGCCAATTAAAATTCGGTTCGTTGCCGCCGGGTTTCTGCCCGTCGGGGGTTTTGTTGTTATTGTATTCTGACATAAGTGATAGCGAAAAAACGTAGCATACAAATTATGTTATGACTACTAAATCATACTAATGCTGGACAATTTAGGATGCAGCGTGGTGTCGGGTTGCATAGCTGAGCGTGGAAAAAGCTGGCGCTCCCAGCCCGCTCAGCCCGCGGCTTCCCGCGGGGTTGCAACAGCCTGTAATAATACACTATTGCGGTAGTGGGCATGCTGGCATAGTCTGCCGTCGAGATGATGGGTCAATTCCTGAGTTGGTGGCGGGCGCTAAGTCGAGCCCAGCAGGTGGTGATGATCGCTGCATCAGCACTTGCTGCGGCTGTGATCATTTATCCCACCTGGACGGAAGTCTATACCCGCGACGATGGCGCATTCGCACGAATCGACCATGGTCGGCACTTTTTATGGCAAAAACCTGCAAAAATCGAGGATAAGCCGTCTCAGGGCGTTACCGTACTGCGCTCAGAACGGTCCGCCACACTGGTAGGCATTGCTATTGCCACCATGATTCTGTATTTTTTGCTAAAACGTCGCGATTCCAGCCGACCGGAGCAAGATACCGAGGAAGTAGAAAGTTAAGATATTATCGTTATGCTAAGACATTCCGCGTATGCTCCCGGCCGAGTCGAATTGCTGGGCAACCACACTGATTACAACAAGGGTACCGTGCTGGCGGCGGCGCTGGACATCGGTGTCACAATTGAAGGTGAAGCCAGTGGGGATGATAAAATTACGATCAAGTCGAGTAACCTCCAGCGCTCGGCAACGACCAGTGTCGCTACCATGGCGGCGGTGGCCGATGAGCCCTGGGCCAGCTACCTGATCGGGGTGGCCAAGGAATTAAAAGACCTGGGGTATCCGATCTCCGGGTTTGATGCAGAATTTAACAGCACGATTCCAGTTGGTGCAGGGTTATCCAGTTCAGCGGCCCTGGAAGTAGCCACCGGCATGTTGCTGCAGAAGTTATTCGAGTTTACCTTACCACCTATGCACTTGGCAAAGGTTTGTCGGCGCGCGGAAAACCGCTTTGTTGGGGTTAGCTGCGGCTTGCTCGACCAGGCAACATCGGTGTTCGGCAGGCGCAACTATGTGGTCCACCTCGACTGCCGTGAGGAATCGGTAGAGATGATACCAATGCCGGAAGATTGCCAATTACTCATAACCAATTCGAATGTGCAACATAACCTTACTGGAGGCGAGTATAACGAACGACGTGATTCCTGCCTGAAAGCTGCACGTAAGCTTGGGGTGCAGTCATTGCGGGATGTCAGCCCCGAGCAGTTGGAATCCCATATCGGTGAGCTTGATGATCTGTTGCTACGCAGGTCGCGGCATGTTGTGGGGGAAATCGACAGGGTCAGGCGTGGCAGTATTGCGCTACGCGACGGTGACGTGCATGCATTTGGTAAAATGATGTTTGAGTCGCATCACAGCTCGATTGTCAATTTTGAAAATAGTACTAAAGAGTTGGATGCGCTGGTGGAAATTGCCAGGGATACTCCCGGTGTGCTGGGATCGCGGCTGACTGGTGGCGGCTTTGGTGGTGCAACTGTCTCATTGATCAGGAAAGATGCTGTTGCTGCTGCGAGTGAGCGCATAGCACAGGAGTACCAGCAGCGCTGTGGATTAGAAGCTACTATATTAGTATGTAAAGTGGCCGATGGAGCGTCGTAAGTAGCACAATATGGAGAAGATAGTCGAAGAACTACTGGCATCCTACGAGGCTGCAGGCGGGATCAACAATATCGACGGCCTCAATATGCCGTCGAAACATGCCGTGGGGTCGATTTGTGAGGATTTGTTGCAGCTGTTGTTTCCGGGATTTCACGATCAGGAGCCGGTGCACTCGAATGAGCTGCAGAGGGTAACAGAATTCAGGATCAATAGTATTGCTGACCGCTTGCGCTTCGAAATTTGCAAGAGCCTGCGTGTTGTTGACCGCGATTGCCCTGACGACAGAGCTGAGCAAATCCTGGTGGAATTCCTGCATTGCATCCCTGCCGTCAGGACCTTGCTACAGACCGATGTCGAAGCAGCCTACGAGGGTGACCCTGCCAGCGTGTCATTCGAGGAGATTATTTTGTCATATCCATTCATCGAGGCTATCGCGATCCAGCGACTTGCCCATGGGTTGTACAAGTTGGACTTGCCGTTGCTGCCTCGCATCATGACCGAGTGGGCACACGGTCGTACCGGAATTGATATCCATCCCGGGGCCGAGATTGGCAGTCACTTCTTTATCGACCATGGCACTGGTGTGGTGATCGGTGAAACCTGCCGCATCGGTGAGCACGTCAAACTCTACCATGGCGTGACGCTTGGCGCTCGCAGCTTCAAGAAAGATGAGCAGGGCAACGTGGTCAAAGGAGGTAAACGCCATCCCGATGTTGAAGACCGTGTTACGATTTATCCCGGCTCGACCGTTTTGGGAGGTGATACGGTGATTGGTGCGCGTTCGACAATTGGTGGCAACGTTTTCCTGATGCATAGCGTGCCTGCCGACTCACTGGTTTATTACGAGGAAAAACAGCTGCAAATCTTGTCCAAAAACCGTGCAGAAAAAGAAGCATCAACCACTCAATAAGCACGGCTGCGGACACCTGGCTGCGAACCAGGCTGAGGGCAACCTGGCAGCGAATAGCCCGGATCAACTGCCGCTGCTGGTTGATCAGGTGCGTGGCCTGCTGCGTAATCTTGGACACGCAAGGCTGGCCGGGCAACTGCAGGTACGCTGGAACTCGCGCCTGCAAACTACGGCAGGGCGCGCTTTTGCCGGCAGCAGCCTGGTCGAGCTGAACCCCAAATTACTCACCTGCGGCAAGGCAGAACTGCGCAGCACATTTCTTCACGAGGTGGCCCATTTGGTTGCTTATGAGCGAGCCGGCAGGCGGACGCGAC
>CAYUDZ010000142.1:0-2042 GCA_964443575.1 uncultured Chthoniobacteraceae bacterium
ACCCAAGCACCCCACGCTTCGTCTCGCTACGAAGTTTGTGATTTTTCCGGGCTAGTGATTGGCAACTGATGTCGATGCGTAAAAAATTGCGAATTTTGTGCTTTTTTGCGGCTATTGGAAAGTAACGGCAAGAATCAGTGGAGAATCTCCTCGTCGCTCAGGTAACAGCCGGGGTCGTCGGCCCAGGGGTTACCGTGGGCCTGTTCGGCGCGCACGCGGAAACCGCCACCGCAGATCGCTTGGAATTTGCACTGGGCGCAGCGTCCTTCGAGCAATGGCAGGCGGTTGCGCAGTCCATTCAGCGTCGGATTTTTCGAATACTTCCAGATCTGGCTGAACGGCTCATTGCGGACATTGCCCAGGGTCAGTGATTGCCAGAATTGATCGGGGTGGACATTGCCCTGCGGATCGATGTTGGCAATGCCCACCCCGGAGCTGTTAGCGCCTCCGCCGTTCCAGCTCAGCAGCTCGTAGGCGCGCTCGGCGCGCGCGGGGTCTTCCTGTAATAACCTTGAATACAAATAGGCACCGTCGGCCGGTTGATCGACGGTCAGCACCTCACGCGAGCATCCGGCATCAGACCAGGCGCGGGTGCGATCCATGATTTTGTCCAGGGCCTCACGGATTTGCGTTGGCTCGAGCAAACCCAGGTTCGCGCCTCGCCCGCTGTAGACCAGATGGTAAAAACACACGCGCTGGATATTCTCCGCCTCGATGAAATCGAGGATCTGGTCGAGGTCGCGGACGGTTGTTTGCGACAGTGTCAGCCGCAGTCCTGACTTCTGCCCGACCTTAGCACAATTCCGGAATGCGTCCACCGCCTTATCGAACGCGCCCTGCCGACCGCGGAAGTAATCGTGGGTTGCGCCGATCCCGTCGAGTGAAATTCCGACATATGTCACACCGAGCTGCTTGAGTTGGCGGGCCACATCCTCGGTGATGTAATTGCCATTGGTCGAGATGGTCAGGCGGACCTTTTTGCCGGTAATGTAGCGGGCCAACTCGAAAAAATGCCGATGCAGCAATGGTTCGCCGCCGGATAATAGGATCGCTGGAACATTGAAAGCCGCGAGATCGTCGACGACGTTCAGCATCTCGAACAGTGTCAGTTCCCCGGGGTAATTGCGCGGCTCCGAGTCCGAGTAGCAGTGGATGCAGTGTAAGTTGCAGCGCCGGGTGATATTCCAGACGATGATCGGTCGACGTTTACCTGCACTGCGCGGGGCGTTATGCCCCTGGCCGTATCTTAAGCCATCGGCAGGTTGTTTTTCGTCACAATATAATTTGGTTACATTCAGCATAATTCTTTAATAGGTACAGGGTGTGCGATTGGTCGTGGGTTCAGGCGGGTAATGGTTGCTGTGGTGCGATCGCAGTAGCGTGTGCAGCGTGCGTTGGCTTGGCAGTGGTGGCGCGTGGCGGCTGGTACGAACAGATCGGATCCTCGCCCATAATATTATTGCTCATGGCATAGGCGCGGGCACGTGATCCACCGCACAGCGTGTTGTATTCGCAGCGACCGCATTTGCCGCCGAGTTGCTGCGGGTCACGAAGCTTTAGTAGTAGCGGGTGGTTGCGGTAGGTGTCGAGCAGGTTATGCGACTTTACATTGCCGACGGCCACCGGCAGGAACCCGCTGGGAAAAATTTCACCGATATGGGAAATAAAGACCACGCCCTTGCCATCATTGATGCCCATTGGAACGGGCGGGCGGCCGGGTGCTGCCGTCGGCTTGTCGCCGAGCGGTTCAGCCTTACGTCGCTGCAGTACGATCCGGCGGTATTGCATGCCCTCGGTAGTCTTCACGAAATACTCTGAGTTTTGAGCGTGGTCGTAGAGCCGATGAAAAAATTCCTCCATCCCCTGTGGCGAGGGCAATTGCATGACGGCGCCGCGCCCGACCGGCACCAACACGAACAGGCTCCAGACCGCCGGCTGCAAACTCTCGATGACCGGCAGGAACTCATCAAAGCGCTCAAGCAAGAGCGGCAGAAGAAGCAGAAGGGTGGGATCGGCACTTTCGCGCCATTCCGCGCCTTTCG
>CAYUDZ010000142.1:2052-6997 GCA_964443575.1 uncultured Chthoniobacteraceae bacterium
CGCTGCTCGCGCAGGCCGCGGCCGACGGGCACGAGGAAGAACACCGACCACAACGCAATCCCCTCGCCGCCGATCAGGTCGGCAATGGCGTCGACCTGCTCCACATTGCGCCGGGTAATCGTCGTGTTGATCTGCAGGCTGATCTCGGCGTCGCGGCAACGGTGCGCCGCTTCGAGCGTCCACTGCCACGCCTTGCTTACCCCACGGAAGTCATTGTGCGAGGCTTCATCCGGACCATCCAGGCTGAGTGACATGCGGTTGATGCCCAACGCTTTCAAATGAGCAAAATCCTCAGTCAGTAGCCGCGGTGTCGCACTCGGGCTGAGCGATACCGGGATCCCCAGCGCATCGGCGTACTCGATCAGTTGATGAATATCCGGACGGCACATCGGGTCGCCACCGGTAATGACAAAATGTGCCGGTGCCGTACTGGCCACCTGGTCGATTAAAGCATAGGCATCGGTCGTATTCAGCTCTGCCGGGTGCGCCCGCGGCATCGCCGTCGCCCGACAATGCTTACAGGCCAGCGCGCAGGCCCGCGTCGACTCCCAAAAGACTAAGAACGGTCGGCTGGATAAATTCCATTGCCCGTATGCTGCGTGATTTGCTAAATCGCCCTTCTGCTTATATCCGTCCTTATTCCAAATCACATGATGTAGATATAAGAATGGGTAATATATGTCAAATTATTTTTTTGTGGCGTGGGGTAAATTGTTATTGGTTATTGGTTATTGGTTATTGGTTATTGGTTATTGGTTATTGGTTATGGGGTAGTAGGCCCTGCTACGCAGGGCAAGCAGTTGGCAGTTGGTAGTTAGCGGGCGTGGGGCGCGGTCAGAACACGGGTTACACTTTTGGTTGAATACATAGGTCACACTGGGGTACTAAGGGGTGGGAAGCTCAGGCTGACGCCGGGGACCATTCGACTAAGCTCAAGGTAACTATGTGGGGGGGTGATTTCCTACGGCATCAGCGTATAAAAGCGTCCTATCGTCTTGGAAAAACGAGCATAGGCTTTTGCAGAATCTTGTGATATGGGTAAGAATTGAGCATTAAAAGTTATGAATAATGAATCCCCTATGAAAGTATCCCGCAGAGCATTTTCGAAACAAGTTGGCGCCGGTTTGGCGGTCGCGATGCTGCCGAACTGGTTGCGTGCGAGCGACGATGTTGACAGCCAGAAAGTCAGAATTGCCCAAATCGGCGTGGGTGGTCGCGGCAAAGCGCATGTCAAGGCTTTGAGTTCCCAGTACTTTGTTGCGTTTTGTGATGTGGATGATGAACGGGCAGCTGAAACTTACGCCGAGTATCCTGATGTGCCGCGCTTTAAGGATTATCGGGTCATGTTCGATAAAATGGGCAAAGAATTTGATGCCGTTTCTATCTGCACGCCGGATCATATGCATTATCCGATGGTGATGTGGGCGCTGGCTCATGGCAAACACGTCTACTGCGAGAAACCCCTCACGCGGACATTTGAAGAGGCCATGCTCTTGAAGAAGGCCGTCAGAGAGGCGGGTGTCATTACCCAGATGGGAAACCAGGGACATTCCGGCGGCGGAGTAGAAACCATTGAGGAGTGGACCAAAGCGGGACTGATCGGTGAAGTCAAAGAGTCGTTTCATTGGACCAATCGTCCGCTCTGGCCACAGGGCTTGGATGCCTGGCCTGCCGCCGCTCCGGTACCGTCGACGATGGATTGGGATCTATGGTGTGGCATTTCTCCAAAACGCGACTACAGCCCTGAAATAGCCCCATTCAATTGGCGTGGCTACTGGAATTACGGATCAGGTGCGATCGGCGATATTGCGTGCCACTGTATGGATGCTTCCTGGACCGGACTGAAACTTGGATTTCCGACCAAAGTTTCTGCAGACGGCAAAGATACCAGTGATGTTACATTCCCCTCGCAATCGACCATCACCTATGAGTTCCCCGCGCGCGACGGGCGCGGCCCGGTGAAGGTGACTTGGATGGATGGCGGCAGGCGCCCCGAAAACGTACCATTCGTCGAGCATGAGAGAATCCATGGCGACGGTGAAGAGAGCAAGGGCATGGACAATGGCTCGTTTATCGTCGGTACGAAAGGCAGTATTTTCGCCAGTCTCTACAGCATGTACCCGGCGATTTACCCGCGCGAGTATCATAAAGAACTGAAAGAGAATAATGGATTTCCGCCCGAGTCCCTGCCGCGTCCGGAAAACAAGCACTTCATGAACTGGATCAATGGGATAAAATCCGGCACCCAACCGACCGGCAATATAGCCAATTACGCGGCGGACTTTACTGCTACTGCGCTATTAGGGTCAATTGCCCTAGCCGTACCCGGCGAACTGGAATTTGATCCAGCGCAACTTAAGTTTACCAATAGCGAAGACGCCAACCGGTTGCTCTCGTCGCAATACGAGTATCGCAAGGAATTCCTGCCCGGTTAAAGTTTTTTAATCCGGATATTGCGCAGCCAGAATGGCATGCCGTGGTCCTGGAAGCCGATGCTGCCGCTGGTTGCTAGTGGTGCGCCGTCGATTTCATGGGCGCTCAGATCGAGGCGGTCATGCACCAGGATGTCATTGATGATGACGGTCAGGTGGTTGCCCTGCATGGTCACGCGGGCGGTGTTCCATTCGCCTGGTGGTTTGGTTGCGCGGGCGCGCGGGTCACCAACTTCACGCTCTTTAAACTTGATAATACCGCCGAGGTCATGCCAGCCGATCTCTTCTTTCTTATGGCATTGGGTCAGTTGTATCTCGAGCCCGGTGACCACGGGGTCGGCAGTGTCAGCGACCCGAAAGTAGAACCCCGAGTTGCCGCGGGTTGAAAATTTAAATTCAAATTGGCAGATGAAGTCGTGGTACTCGCCCAGCAACCAGAGATAGGAGCCGTAGCGCTTCCAACCTTCCTCGCCAGGTCGCGGCTCGAGGAAGACGGTTGTTCCTTCCACGATCCAATTGCCTTCCGTAGTGACATTGTCGAGGTCGCCGTCGATGACGGTTGGCCATTGCGCGTCCTGCGCGTTGCAGACCATGCCTGCCAGGAACAGTAATGGTACAAACGTTATGGTAAAAAAGGATTTTGGCGTGGTGGTGTGGTCGTGTGTTTTCATAAATTGTTCGTAATTGTTGATTTCTTTACCATCTTAGCAGCAACCGCCGCAAATATTTTTGATGATAGAAGCCTTTTATGGACAAGTCGCTCTACCGCCGATCATCCTTGCCACCAAATACTTTGTAGCCAAGGCATAAGATGATGTTGTCAGGCAGCTGCCGGACTCGGTAGCCACGGCTGTCTTTACCCTATGTTGCTTTATACCCCATTGCAGCCTGTATCCAAGGGTCGGCGTGGCGTAGAAGGTCAGACGTGGCCTTTCGCTCAGGACGCGCGTTCGGCCTTCTCGCCTTCCTCGATCAGCTGCCAGAATTCACCCGCTTCTTCCTCGCTATCGTGCATCGGCAGGTCGGCACGGAACAGGAAGTCGCGGATGGTATTCTTGTGCAAGACCCGATGGACGATCAACTCGTTGTCTTTAAGCTCGAAATACAGCCGGTAATCCTTGCTGCGATGGCGGTAGAGCGTTTGGCCGTCACGCTTGATTTCGCCAAATTGGGATAAGTCGATTTCCTTCGGCTTGTCCGGGAACTCACGGAAGTCACCGAGCAATTCGAGCTGTTCCGGCAGCGGGATCTCTGCCATTTCCGCCGCGCTGATGGTATTAAATACAATCTGAATCATGAGTCAGCCCGTACTCTCAACGATTTTGGGCAATTGCTCAAAACAAAAAAGCAGACAGATTTGTCGACTTTCTCGCGCAACGCCCTTGAGCTCGGATTGCGCGCCGCCTATTTACGGCGACGATAGCGCCGGTTGAGGCCGATCAGACCGACCAGCAGCAGGCCGAAGACCGCGGTGCCCGGCTCGGGGACGGTAAACCTGATTTGTGAGACACCGCCAGATCCCTGCAAGGAGAAGGTCACTTGATCAAAATAAGCAAGTGAGTCAGCTCCTGCTCCACTCCAAGTTATATCATTAGTTGAAGAGTTAATTTCATCTAAAGTAATATCATCGATCGTGTTAGCGGAAGCGTTGCCAAAAGTTACCGAGGAGTCATAAAAATCAGCAGTAGATGTTACGAAGCTGCTGAAAGTCAGAGTTGCCGATTTACTGATGTCCGTTTGAGTGAATGTAATACTGTAGTTCTCAGTACTTTCGAGATCTACCCAATTGAAGCCAAAGGTCTTCATTCCTAAATTGAAATCAAAAGTAATCGTGCCACCATTTGTATTACCGGTTGCATCATCGTCAGGAGCGTTGTTACCGCCACTGCTTGTACCTTGGCGAACGCCCAAGACGCCATTGGACAGTTCAGTTGAAGTCGCGTTTTCCTGAATTATCAGAATGTTCCCTTGCGTTGTTGCTGCCTGATTTCCAGCATCATACTGGGTTCTTGGCCCTTCACCAAGAGGATCAGTAGTCGCAAATTCCAGGTCAGTATCTTGCCCGGCACCGCCGGAATTTAGTGCTGCGCTGGGATCACCTCCCGCTCGCCGGTCGCCACTATAAAGTGCTGCTATGTCAGGCCCATTGTTAGTGTTGACGGTCGTAACGGTGAAACCAATATTTGTTGGTAGGATGGCATTGACTGCAGCATTGCGAGACGAGCTTCCAACTTGGTACTCGTCATCAATGAGTTCGCCAGCAAAATATTGGTCAAAATTTATAACAAACGCAGCAAGTTGCTGAGTGCCAAGAGCAAGGCAGACAGCAGCCAATGCAAATGATTGTTTCAAGATTCCCCTCATTAGCGATGATAATAAATACTTTGACAGTGGGCTAGCAAGTATTAATTGCGTTTTTTCTCAAGAATGTTTATAATTTCAATAATGAGTGTCTGCCGTGCGAGAACGGCTGATGTCACGAATTATCATTTTTAATTCCGTTCCCGAAGAGG
>CAYUDZ010000143.1:0-6875 GCA_964443575.1 uncultured Chthoniobacteraceae bacterium
CCCAAGCACCCCACGCTGCGTCTCGCTACGAAGTTTGTGATTTTTCCGGGCTAGAAACGTTTGGATAGCCGAACACCTGCAGATGGGGCTCCTCAGCTACGTCAGCAATCTCGTCAATGCGGGCTGATCTTAATATTTTGCGTTTGACCCCTTATTCCTTCTCACCTTTTGGGGACAGGCATTTCCGGTCCCTCAGGGGATGAGTTCGTCGCTCCAGAGTTGCTGGAGGAATTGGCGGGCGGGGAGCACGTGGATTTCATCCCAGCGGGCAGATTTTTCGCCCAGAAACACGCCAAGGCTTCGCAGCGGCTTGGCGCCCAAAAAATTCCGGAGGGATTTCAGGGACCGGTTGTAGCGGCTGTCCCATCGTGTCGTTGACTTAATCTCCACCGCCAGATAGCCGTCGCGGGTTTCGAGGAACAGATCGACCTCGGAACCATCGTGGGTCCTCCAGTAGTAGATCGGGTAGCGCCTTTTCCGGTAACCCAGGTAGGCCCGCACCTCGTTGAGAATCCAGGTTTCCATCAGCGGGCCGAGTTCCTCCGGGGCGGGCGGATAGGGCAGACGACCACTGAGTGCGCGGGCGACCCCGGCATCGAAGAGGTAAAACTTGGGATGGGCCACCTGCCGGGTTGCCGATTTCAGCTTCCAGGGGGGGAGCCAGAAGCCGAGCAAGGTGTCTTCCAGGATACCGAAGTAATTCCGAACCGTCGGGCGACTGACCTCAGCATCGCGTGACAATCCGGCCACGTTGGTGACCTGGGCATTCTGGCGGGCCGCTATTTCCAGAAAGCGGCTGAAGTCGCCGATATTACGGGTCAGGGCTTCGGCACGAACTTCCTCCTGAAGATAAGTTTGGGCATAGGCGGTCAGATAGCCCACCGGATCGTCTTCGGTCATCGCCATGGGCAGGGTGCCATACTCCAGGGCACACTTTTCGATGGGCTCCCAACCGGTTTCAGCGGATACGAGGGGATACAGTGTTTCCACCCGCGCCCGTCCGGCCAGCAGGTTGGAGCCCCCCCGACGCAGTTTCCGCGCACTGGAACCGGACAGAACAAAGCGGAGGCCTTTGCCTTCGATGAGAGAATGAACCTCGTCCAGCAGGGCGGGAACTTTCTGAATTTCGTCGATAACGACCCAGCTCTGTTTCGGCAGTTCGTCCACCTCACGAAACAACTGATGCGGTTCGCGGGCCAGACGCAGGGATTCAGCGGTATTGAGTAAGTCGTAGTACTGTGCCTTGGGAAAATGCTGCCGAATCCAGGTTGATTTTCCAGTGCCCCGGGGCCCGAGGAGAAAAAAAGACTGCTCCGGAGGAGTAAGTTTACGTATAAACATATCTGTCATAAATACCACAAAAATGACAATAAGCAATACAGAATCGAGAGGATGGTTATGAACAGATCGCAGCATCTCCCAGGGCCGGTGATGGATGGAAGGTAATCGTCCCCGGTAGTCGTTACGGTGCCTGTTCGACTTCGACGTCGAAGATAATACTGGTTGCGGTGGCTCCGGAGATGGTAGCGGTCACGCTGACCTTGTCGGTGGCCTGGGTTTCGCCGAGGCCAGGGCTATTATGCAATATACCCATGAAACCTTGCATAATCAGGTGACGTTCTTAAATCTATAGTGTAAAGTTTCCCACCGGATAATAACTGCAAAAGCTACAACAATGCCAATTCCCACCAGAATTCAGCTCTCCCTGATGATGTTCCTGCAGTTTTTCATCTGGGGGGCGTGGTATGTCACCGCACCGAATTACCTGGGGACGATCGGGTTTACCGGAACTGATTTTGGCTGGACCTATTCGGTCGGGCCGATTGCCGGGATGCTGACACCGTTCTTTGTCGGCATGGTCGCTGACCGATTTTTTGCGGCCCAGCGGGTGCTCGGGGTGATGCATTTAGCGGGTGGCTTGTTGATGTATTTGTCGACAACCTTAATGACATCCGGCTCGACGCCGGCGGCGATCAACTGGGTCTTTTTCGGTTACATGCTGACCTATTTCCCGACTTTGGCACTGACTAACACGATTGCGATGCGCAACATGCAGGATCCGGAGAAGCAATTTCCCTCGATCCGGGTGCTGGGGACGATTGGTTGGATTGTGGCCGGGGTGGCGCTGTCGTATCTGGGATGGGGCACGCAAGTCGAGATGTTTTACCTGACGGCCGGAGCCGCAGCAGTGCTGGGGTTATTCAGTTTTTTCCTGCCGGACACACCACCCAGTGGAGAGAAGATAGTCTCTGTACGTGAGGTGCTCGGGCTGGACGCGCTGGTATTGCTCAAGGACCGCTCATACCTGGTCTTCATCATCAGCTCGATGCTGATTTGTATCCCGTTGGCATTCTATTACCAGATTACCAGCAGGGTGGTCGAGATGTCCGAGTTTGAGAGCTTTGGCTTCCTGCAATCGATCAAGGAATTCTTGAAAATGGGCGATGTAATCGGGGCGACGATGTCGCTTGGCCAGGTATCAGAAATCCTGTTCATGCTGGTGATGCCGTTCTTTTTCAAACGGCTGGGTGTCAAGTGGATGCTGGCGATCGGGATGCTGGCATGGGTGGCTCGCTATGCTCTCTTTGCTGTCGGTGCTCCGGACCAGGTGCGGTGGATGATTCTGATCGGAATTGTCCTGCATGGCATCTGCTACGACTTCTTTTTTGTTACCGGGCAAATTTACACCGACCAGGTGGCACCGCGGCACATTCGCGGGCAGGCCCAGGGCCTGCTAGTCTTATTCACCCTCGGGCTCGGCATGTTCATCGGTGCCCAGGTAGCGGGGCGGGTGGAGGCGATGCACACGCTGCCGCCATCGGTGCATATTTCCCAAGTCCTGCCGGAGCAGGGAGCCAGGATAGCTGCCATGGAAGAGCAGCTAGCAAGCTCGCCGGATGATGTGAAAATCCAGCAGGAGTTGGCAGCAATGACTGCTGCGCTCAAAGATTCACTTAGCGAGGCAGAGCAAAACGCCTTGCGTCAGGCAGAGTTGAAATCGATCGACTGGGGTCCCCTTTGGACTAAGCCAGCGATTTTTGCCGGAGTGGTGATGCTGATCTTCATTGTCTTTTTCAAGGATGGACGAAGCCGCAAAGAAGTTGCTGCATGAAGTTTAGCCGCAGAGAATTTATCAAGGTATCGGCAGCCTTCGCGGGCGTCAATTTCCTGTCCTCACAAGCTTGGGCTAATTCTCCCAATAGCAAAATCTGTGTCGCGCAGATCGGGATGGGTGGGATGGGCAGCAACGACTTGGAGTCAGTGGCCAATCATCCGCAGGTGCAGATCGTTGGCTTGTGCGAAGTGGATGCCGACAGGCTGGGTAAGTTCAGCCCACAATTCCCTGATGCAATGACCCATAGTGACTACCGCGAATTGCTAGCCGCACTTGGCGACAAGGTGGATGCAGTCGTCATCTCGGTCCCGGATCACAGCCATGCGCCGGTCGCTATGGCAGCGATGAAACAGAACAAGCATGTATATTGCCAGAAGCCGCTGACCCATGACATTGCCGAGTCCTACGCGCTGCATGACCTGGCCGCAAAACAGCAGATAGTCACGCAGATGGGTATCCAGATCCATTCCGGTATCGCCTATCGCACGGCGGTGGAAGCGGTCCGTTCGGGAATTATAGGCAGGATCAGTAAAGTGTACACCTGGTCGGGTAAAGATTGGGGTTATGATGGCCCTCCATACACGGGGTCTGACCCGATTCCTGCCGGCTTTGACTGGAGCCTCTGGCTGGGGACGGCACCGGAGCGACCTTACCTGGAGGGCAAATATCATCCCAACGAATGGCGCAAAATCCTCGACTTCGGTTGCGGTACCCTGGGTGACATGGGAGTGCATATTTTTGATACGCCGATGACGGCCCTCGGACTGCAATTTGCCAAAACAGTCAAGGCGACTTGCCGAGAGCCCAATGGTTTTTCCCATCCGGAGGACAATATCATCGAGTATACTTTTTCGGGTACCAGATACACCAGCGATGAAGTGCAAGTTACCTGGTTCGACGGTGACTATGCGCCGCAGAAGAGCGGGATAACCAACCCTGACCTGCAGCTACCCGATGACCGGAAACTTCCCGGGCAGGGTGCAATGTTTATTGGCGACGAGGGGAAACGGATTTTGCTGCCGCATTCAGGCGGACCGCAATTCCTGCCGCGCTCGCTGACTGCGGACTGCACCAAGCCTAAGCTGGAGAAACTCAACCATTACCACCTGTGGGTTGATGCGATCTTAGGAAAAGCCCAATGCAATGCGCCCTTTAGCTATGCTCATATGCTGACCATCAACACACTGCTTGGCGTGGTAGCCGCGCAATTTCCCGAAAAAGTGCTCGAATGGGATGGCGAGAGCAGGCGGTTTACTAATTTTGAGCAAGCGAATGATTTGCTCGCAGGTAAATATAGAAAAGGATTCTGACCATCATGACTGAACCCTTACGGATCCTCTGTGCCGGGGCCGGCAATATGGGCCGCTCGCACGCCCTGGCTTATCATCAGATGGACGATTTCGAAATTATAGGACTCGTCACCCGCTCGCCGGAATCGCGGGCCAAATTGAATCTTGAACTGGGTGGCGGCTATACGGAATTTGGCGACTTCCTCGAAGCCTTAAAGGAAACGAAGCCGGATGCGGTCAGCATATCCACCTATCCGGACACCCACTTTCCCTATGCCAGTGTCGCCATCGAGGCCGGTTGCCATGTCTTTCTGGAAAAGCCGATCACGGAAACCATTCCCGAGGCGGAAAAGCTCATCGCCCTGGCTAAGGAAAAGAAGCGTAAGCTGGTGGTCGGCTACATCCTCCGCTACCACCCGTCCTGGGAAAAATTCATCGAAGTCTCACGCAGCCTCGGGAAACCGCTGGTGATGCGTATGAACCTAAACCAGCAATCCTCGGGAGATAAGTGGAATACCCATAAGAACCTGATGTCATCCATCTCGCCGATCGTCGATTGCGGGATCCACTACGTCGACGTCATGTCGCAGATGTGCCAGGCCAGGCCGGTCCGGGTTTCTGGGCTCGGCGTCCGCCTCACCGATGAATTGCCGGCAGGAAAGATCAACTACGGCCACCTCCAGGTCACCTTCGACGACGGCTCGGTCGGCTGGTACGAAGCCGGCTGGGGTCCAATGATGAGCGAGGTCGCCTTCTTTGTGAAAGACGTTGTCGGACCGGACGGCTGCGCCTCCATCGTCGCGCCCAAGGCGACCTCCGAAGGCCAGAGTGCCAACGTCGATGCCCACACCCAGACCCAGATCATCCGCCGCCACTTCAGTGAGCTGGACGACAAGGGGAATTTTATCAAAGAAGACGAACAGATCGACATTGCCGATGAGCCGGACCACGACGCCCTCTGCCGCCGCGAACAGGAATTCTTCCTTAAAGCGATCCGGGAGGATGTAAATCTGGATCAGCAATACGAGGACATCCTCAATTCCATGCGGATCGTCGCTGCTGCTGACGAGAGCTACCGGACCGGTAAGACGGTTGAGTTGTAAGCATTTTGATGGATGCGATGGTTTAAGTCTTTGCTGCCTGATTACCTGTCTGCCGATTCCCAGATGGTCTGCATCAAAGCGTAAGCTTCGAGGTCATGCTCTTTGAGTTCGGCGGCGGTGAATGGGTAGAAGTCGTTTCTATACAAGAATGCCTCGGTGGCTTCGGCAAAGTATTCCTTATGGTTGGTGGCGGCGTAGTGTTTGACCCGTTCTCCGGTATAAAGCAGGACTTTTTCATAGGTGCCACTTTCCATCGCTTGCTCATAGGCCGCAATGATCTCGGGTTGATCGAAGCCAAGGATCTGGTCGTGGTAGGCGTGGGTCAGTTCATGCAGGATCACGGCGGGGTGTTTGAGCATCTGCTCGCGAGAGTAGAGCCGGGCGGCGTGGGTGATATGGACTTTCTTGGCCAAGCGTGCATCGTATCCGCGGTCGGTTAGCCAGGTGGCGTCCGGATGATACTGCATATTGCTCAACTCGGGGTGTTCGTGCTCGAGCCAGATTTCGCAGCTGCGCATTTTTTGTAATTGTTCAGCAGGCAGGAGAATCGCGATTCGTTGCAGATGGTTTTGCAACATCGAAAGCGCCCGTTTGCCGACGTCCGCGTGCACACCACCTGGAAGCAACTGCGGATCGATGTGAATGGTAAATCCTACCATTTCCTGAATCACCGGATCCCAGTGAGCAGAGTTTTCCCGTTTGGGAATGAATTGCAAATTGCGTACGTGTTTCTGGTAGAGATCGATCTGGTCGACCGAGGTGATCTCTTGTCCCGTGATCGTCAAACCTTCGAAGGTCACATGGGATATCGCTTTCTTCTCACTGTAGCCTTGAAGGATTGAGGTGGTGCGGGGCTGGCTAAGAACGGTCATATTGCGCACGGTGACATTGCGGACGTAGCCACGGTTGGGTTCGTACTTAGCCGTTTCCTCTTCCCCTTGGGGCACATACCACTGCCACGGATTGTTAGCTTGCTCTGGGCGATGGGTAGGCGCTTTGCGGTTGGGATTGGTCCGCCGATAGGGCATCGGGCAGTCATCACTGTAAATAGAGAGCCCGACGTGGAAATCGAAAAGCCGGTTGACCTCTTCTACCCGCACGTCCTCCAGCAGGATGTCCAGGATCTGTGCCCGGTCGCCATTATGGATCGAAAAGGCTGCACCACCACGCGCGTGGATAATATCGCAATCGCGGAAAATAATTCCTCGAATTCGATCGACGCGAAGTTCAAAGCCGATTTCAAAGCCTTGGGCGGCGTCCGCCCAGAGCACGGTATTTTTGATAGTAATGTCTCCTACCACATCACCGGGGATGGGGGCAGCTTGCTGCTTTCCCATGGTTTCAGGGTTGATCATTTCCTCGAAGGGG
>CAYUDZ010000144.1:0-2912 GCA_964443575.1 uncultured Chthoniobacteraceae bacterium
GCAGAGTCGCTAGCCGGAGCAGGTGCCGCAGTCGATTTCTTGAGGTAATTCTCAGCCACCAGCCTGTCCCATGACGGTGCGCTGTCTTCACGCCAGATGTTGGTGAATGCCGGGCGTTCCGAGATATCGATTGTCGCCTCGGTGCCCTTGAATGATTCATAGTAGCCACCACCGGAGCTGGTCGTGGTCAGCACCTGATAAAATGCACGCGCCCCGCCGGTCGGCGTATCATACTCGAAAACGCACATCACATTATCGAAATGCTCGCGATTCTTGAAATGGTTGCGGCCACCCGAGGCCATCACGCTCTTGGGTACTGCATCGAGATACCAGTTGAAGATATCGATCTGGTGCGCACCGAGATCGGAGATCGGGCCACCGGATAGCTCATGGTACCAACGCCAGTTCAGGAACCGGTGACGCAGCTCATCCTCGGTCAGGTCACCGCTGGCACCGCGATTAAAGCCGTATTTCAATAGCGTCTGCTTGTCCGGGCAAATCTTCGGATTGGTCGGGCTATCCTGAGAGGAAGCAACGGAGCGATTCCACTGCCCATTGAGGTTGACTATGTCGCCACAGACTTGCTGGCCATGGATCAATTCCTCGTAGGTGTAAATGTAGCGCGGGTTGGAGCGCCGCTGGTGGCCGATCTGGCACAGCTTGCCGGTAGACTCAGCTGCCCTGACCATACTGCGGGCTCCATCGATCGACTCGGCCATCATCTTTTCGCAATACACATTGCAGCCGGCTTCCAGCGCCATGATGGTATGCGGTGCATGCCAGAAATCCGGTGTCGCCACGATCACTGCATCAAGGTCTTTTTCCTTGCTCAACATATCCTCGGCGTCGACATAGCGTTTCGGGGAATAACCAAAGTCACCGCTGATGCGTTTATAGGCACCACCCAAGCGCCATTTCATGATGTCGCATATCGCCGAGAAATAGAGCCCAGGGATATTCTTCATTGCGGCATAAAGTACCTCGTGCTGCTTGCCGCAACCGATGAACCCCACCTTAATGGCATCAGACGGAATCGAGCTAGTCTTGGAAGCCAGAATTGAAGGCGCACCAATAACCAAACCCAGCCCGGCCGCCGATGTATTGCGTACAAATGTCCTGCGAGAGATAGAATCTTTCATGGCGTAAGTTACCTAAAATTTCTGAGATTTCAAGCCTACCACTTGGAAAGAATTCCAAAGCGGTTATGGCGCACTGTGAATAGCGCAATAGCTATCAGGATGATGTGGGTTGCCAGCCAGGCAATCCCGGCATCCTGCTTGAGCAATATCAGGCCGACTGTCAGGCTGGTATAAAGCAAGCCCATCGCCAGCAACGTGACGCGCGGTGCCAACCCGATCAGCATGGTTACTCCAAGCAGGATCAGCGCCGGCCCCAGTACCGCATCATAAATTTTTAAGGCAAATTCAGGGATCAGTGGCTCAGCCAGAAATTTCTTATATAGCGATTCGGGTACACCGTTGTACTCGCTAAAGCCGTAAATTTTCTGCGGTATGTCTTCGGTTAAACCGTAATCGTTAGTTTCACCGGCAATTTCGACTGGTGTCGCACTAGCCTTGGTGCCGGCGTATTTTTCAATTCCGGTGACCAATGCACGCACTGCCAGCCACAGCCGCAACAGCAAAAAGCCGAAGAATGAGCCGAGATTATTGCGTGGTGATGTCATTGCGTCAGTAATTTCTTTAGGGGATTCGTTTTCCATAAGTAAGGCTTAAGTTGGTAAAGAAAATTACTGTTCTACGCAACTTTTTTCTTTCCGTAATGATAAAAAAGTGCGGAGATTGCCCCATGATCAGATTCTTTACCGCCCTCCAGATTGTCACTCTTATGTTCCTGATGAGCGCATGTTACGCTGAATCGTGGGAAGAGCGCGCCGCCAAGCGCTTCAAAAAGCCGATGAGCGAGCAGGAAAAACAAATGATAATCGATGCGGTGCCTGAGAGTCCGCGTGTCGCCCCCAAGCAGTCGCGCCGCGTCCTGGTTATTTCCCGCTGCGAGACATTCATCCACACATCGATCCCTTACGGCATGTTCATGCTTGAACAGATGGGCAAGAAGAGCGGTGCATACACTGCCGATTTCAATGACAACTACGAAATCTTTTCTACCGAGTACCTGGCCGATTACGATGTCCTGCTTTTTAATAACACAACCAGCTTGAAGCTGACCGAGGAGCACCAGAAAGCGATTTTCGACTTCCTGGCTAAAGGCAAGGGGATCGTCGGCATCCACGCCGCTACCGATAACTTCCAGAATTGGCATGAGGGGATCTGCATGATGGGCGGCGTCTTCAATGGTCACCCGTGGAACGCCAATGGCACCTGGGCATTTAAGCTCGATGACGCCAAACACCCGCTGAATGCCATTTTTGGTGGCAAGGGGTTTTGGCATACCGACGAAATCTACCAGTACAAACCGGATAGTTTCCAGGGCACCGAAAACCTGCGCATCCTGGTCAGCCTCGATATGACCAAGGAAGCCAATATCAAGCCGCTGTATAAAGTCAAGAAAAAGCAGCGGGATTTAACCCCGGAGGAAAAAGACCAGGTCCGTAAGACAGCTCCCGACAATGGAGCCGCCGTCTCATGGCTGCGCGAGTTCCAAGGCGGACGCATCTTCTACACCAACTTTGGACATCGTGAGGACACCAACTGGAACCCCAAAATCAACCAGCATATCCTTGATGGCATCCAATATGCCCTCGGCGACCTCGAAGCCGACGCAACACCAACGGCTAAAATGTCCGATCTGATCATCGCCCGCGCCCCGGAAAAACCGGAGTGATAGTAGTTGCCATACTATCTCAATAACGGGTTGGCGGAAATCTACGCAACCCTTACAGGGTTGTCGACACGATTGATTCCGGAAACCCAGGGTTGTTCCAACCCTGGGCT
>CAYUDZ010000144.1:3012-5982 GCA_964443575.1 uncultured Chthoniobacteraceae bacterium
TGAAGGGATTGTGTAGTGAACGCTGGGATCTACGCAACCCCTTCAGGGTTGTCGACACGATTGATTCCGGAAACCCAGGGTTGTTCCAACCCTGGGCTGTGATCCAAAACACCTTCGGCGTTGCGGTATTAATCAATCCACTTCACAAACGGTATTAGTTAACAACGCCGAAGGCGTTGTGTAAACAGCCCGGGGTTGCGCAGCTACCCCGGGGAGACCAACAGCCACGGATCAATCCTGAAGGGATTGTGTAGTGAACGCTGGGATCTACGCAACCCCTTCAGGGTTGTCGAAATGATTACCTCCGGAAACCCCGGGTTGTTCCAACCCTGGGCTGTGATCCAAAACACCTTCGGCGTTGCGGGCTTAATCAATCCTCTCCCGAAACGGTCCAAGTTCAAACGCCCTCGGCGTTGCGGGCTTACTCAGAGCTTTTCGAATACGATATTAGTCGCTTCACGAAAAAGCATGCTCTTGTCGTAGATCCTGCTGCCGCCCGGTAGTCGGGGCTCAGCCGCCAGCTTGCCCGGAACTCAACTCATATAAACAAACTGGTTGGCGTCTTGGCAGCGGCACCAAGGAAATCGGCCACCCCGCCCACTTCGATGCCATCGATCAATTCTTCTTCCCGGATACCCATTGCTTCCATCGACATCGAGCAAGCAACGATCCGCGCACCATTGTCCTGAGCATCTTTCAGCAGCCCCGGCAAATTTGGCAGATCTTTGGAGGCCATGCGCCACTTCATCATGCCGGTACCCATTCCCGCCATATGCATATTGGAGAGCGGCAACTTGTGGACACCACGTGGCATCATCCAGCCGAACATTTTGTCCATCAGCGTCTTTCCTGCGACCTGTGGTGGCTGATCCTTACGCAGCACATTCAGCCCCCAGAAGGTAAAGAAGAGTGTCGCGCTGCCACCCATTGCCAACGCACCATTGGCGATCACCATGGCCGCCATCGCGCGATCCATTTCCTGCGAGAAGACGACTAGCGTAGCTCCATTATCCACTGCCGCAGGAGCCCTGCCTGTTGCTTGAACCTCAGTTGATCCATCGCTCTGCGGCTGACGCAGCCGCCCACGATAAATACCACCATCTTTCTCCACACCGAGAAACTCACGCCCGGTAGCCGAGCAAAATGCCGGCAGGTCTTTAGTAAAGCCACTATCGCTGGCAGTCACTTCAAGGATCTGCCCTGGCGCTAATTTTTCGCTGGCTTCTTTGACCCGCATGATTGGCCCGGGGCAGGCAATCCCAGTCGCATCAAGTTTTATATCCGCCTGGGCAGTGTCCGCTGCTGCCGACGCTGGCGTCGCACCGCCACCACTATTACTATGTCCATTGTTTCTGTTACTCGTCATATTATTACCTCCTGATCCAGCCTGGGAATCACCCGGATCGTTTTGTTTCCGCACTATTAATCCTCCTGTGATACTTTTTGCTTCAAACCCCTGCTGCTGCAGGATACGCGCACCGAAATAACTCATCTTACCCAAGGCGCAGACCGTTGCTACCGGTTTGGATTGATCCAACTCACTAGTCGCCCGGCTGCGTAGCTCAGTGACCGGAATCGACACGGCATTAGCCAGCGGCTGCAGCTCAGCCATTGCTGCCGGACGCACATCCACCAACTGCGTGTCACCATTCTTCGGCAACTCACGGACCGGATCAACCAGCCCATCACGAATATTGCATGCCGCCATCCCGGCTATGTTCACAATATCTTTGGCGGCCCCAAAGGGTGGCGCATAGGCCAGTTCAAGTTGCGCCAAATCATCGATGGTCATGCGGGCGCGCAGCGCCGTGGCCATCACATCGAGGCGCTTATCAACCCCATCGGCACCGCTCACCTGCGCCCCCAATAGCCGTCCGTCCGCTTTGTCCCAAATCACTTTGAGCGTCACTTGCTGCGCACCGGGAAAATAGCCGGCATGGTTGAAGGCGTTGACGATGGTCGCGTCATAGTCATACCCTGCTTTGGCCAGACGCGCTTCCGACCACCCGGTCATACCTGCCACCGCGTCGAAGACCCTGACAATTGCCGTGCCGAGAGAACCCGGATACGGACGCGCCAGGTCAGGACGGAATATATGATCAGCTACCAGTCGTCCCTGGCGGTTAGCCGGGCCGCCCAATGGTACCGCAGTCACTCCTCCGCTCACCGCGTCGGTCGTCTGCACAGCATCGCCAGCCGCATAGATATCCGGATCCGAAGTGCGCATGAATTCGTCAACAACAATGTGTCCACGCTCACCAAGATCGAGCCCTGCCTCTTTGGCCAGCCCACTCTCCGGCCTCACCCCGATTGATAAGACCACCACATCAGCGGCTAGTTGACGCCCGCTGTTCAACTCAATACCAACTTCAGCTGCAGTCGGAGCAAAACCTTTAATGCCATCACCGAGAATCAAGCTAACACCATTCTCACGCAACGCGTCAGCCATCGCCGCAGTCATTTCCACATCCATCTGTGGCAAAACCTGATTCTGTAATTCAACTAACTCAACCTGCTTGCCCAGCTGGCGTAATTGCTCTGCCATCTCGAGGCCGATGAAGCCGGCACCTATCACAACCACCCTGCCCGCATTATCCACAGCAGCTTTAATCCGGTCCATGTCCTGTAAATTACGCAGCGTGTGAATCCGCTCATCATCAATCCCGGGCAAGGGCGGCCTCAATGGCGAGGCCCCGGGTGCCAATAGCAATTTGTCGTAATCCAGAACCCGCTCCTCACCAGCTTCAAGGTCGCGTACCTTGACCGCTTTCGCCGCACGATCAATGGCCACCACTTCCGTGCGGGTCAGTACATCAATATTCAACATCACCCGCAATGACTCGGGCGTCTGTACCGCCAAGCGATCACGTTCCGCAATCTCGCCACCAATATGATAAGGTAAGCCACAATTGGCAAAACTGACATCCGGACCACGCTCGATCAGTGTGATCTGCGCCGATTCGTCAAGCC
>CAYUDZ010000144.1:5992-6675 GCA_964443575.1 uncultured Chthoniobacteraceae bacterium
GCGCCCGCGCCGCAGCACTGGCCCCCGCAGCTACCCCACCAACAATTACCAATTTCATTCCTATTTTCCTGTTTACACTCATCTTACTATTTCTTCTTTCAATTGTTACTCAGCTTCCGCAACACTCAACGTTTGCTGAAATGCCCGACAAAATGTTTTAAGTCTTTCAACCTGCAAATGGTACTCAATGCGTACCCCAGCTTCTCTCCCCACTACCAAACCCTCGCGCTCGAGAATCCGTAAATGCTGCGATACCGTGGCCTGCGCTAACGGCAACTCTGCTACCAACTCGCTACAGCACAGCGGCCCACGCTCCATCAGTAACTTCACCACCTCAACCCGCGCCGGATGCGCCATCGCCCCGGCAAACCGCGCCAACGCTTCCGTCTCATCCCTGAATTCTGTTCCACTACGCAATCTCATAGATCGCCTATATACGATGTAATGGGGGTGGTGTCAAATCCTAGTGTTAAATATTTCAAAAAAAAACCGGTTACGGGGATGGTTTCGACCACGATCACGATCAGGAAGCTGATTACGATCAGGATCACGGGATTATGGGAAGGATACTTACTCAAGCCTTTCCGGAAACTGCATAAGTTAAACGCCGAAGGCGTTGTGTAAATAGCCCTGGGACTTCGCAAGTCATGCAATGACCAGTCCGAATTGTAGTTAACTACGCC
>CAYUDZ010000145.1:0-2099 GCA_964443575.1 uncultured Chthoniobacteraceae bacterium
CGTTGGCCTTAACAATTGCTGTCAGGCTCTCATTCCGGCACGTGGCAGGCCTTAACCCTTCACGGCTGAGATCAATCAATACTCCATCACCCCGAAGGGGTATCCCTATACAAGCCCGGGGTGAAACCCCGGGAATAGGGAAACACCAGAGCAAGAGCCCCCAAGGGGCGACCCTAAAAACTAGCGCAGGGAGTCGATGGCCTCGCGGATTTGTTCGTGGGTGATGTCTGACGAGACGAAGGCATCGCCGATCTCCCGGATCAGGACGAAGCGGATCTGGCCGTCGACGAATTTCTTATCGCGTTCTAGTGCCGCCATGATGGCGTCGGTAGTCAGCGACGTTGGCAATTGTAGTGGCAGCTCGAATTTTTTGAGTGCTGCAATAATCCGGTCGTGCGAAGCGGTGGCTAGCCCGGCGTGCGCGACCGAGAGTTCGAGGGCGGCACGCAGGCCGAGACTGATGGCCTCGCCATGCAGCAGCTCCCCATAGCCGGCGGCATTCTCGATGGCATGGCCGACGGTGTGGCCAAAATTGAGCAGGGCGCGGGTGCCGCTGGTTTCGCGTTCATCGGCGATGACGATGTCGGCCTTAATCCGGACATTATCGGCAATGATCCCGGCGATCTCATCACCGCGAGTGAAAAGTTCTATTTTATCCAATAACTGCGGGCTGCGGATCGCGGCATGCTTGATAATTTCGGCGAAGCCTTCGTTAAACTCGCGTGGTGGCAGGCTGTTGAGCGTAGCCGTATCGGCAACCACGACGACTGGTTGATGAAAAGCACCGAGCAGGTTTTTACCCGCCCCGGCGTTGACCCCGGTCTTACCTCCGACCGCACTGTCGACCTGTGCCACAATCGTTGTTGGAACCTGGATGAAGGGAATGCCGCGGTAATAGATCGCGGCAACAAAGCCTGCCAGATCACCGACTACGCCACCGCCAAGTGCAATCACGAATGACTGACGATCAAGGCCCGCAGCAATCATGCGTTCGCACAGTGCCGACACCTGATCCATTGATTTTGATTTTTCCCCGGCAGGCACGCTTAGCAACCTGCTGGTGTAGCCTGCTTCATCAAGCACGCGGAGGATGGTTTCGGCGTAGAGTTCACCGACATTCGAGTCGGTAATCAGTGCGCAGGTGGTGCGCCCGGGGCATGCTTGACTGAGTAACTGTGGCAGTTGGTCCAGGCAATTTCTACCTATATGCACCTGGTAGCCGAGTTGCTCCAGTGAGACGCTGGTAAGGTCCACTACGCGAGTTGCAATCGGCTAAGGTGTGGGATCCGGGGTAGCTGCCGGTTCAAAGTCCGCCAACAGGACGGCCTCGACATGGGTATCACCAAACAAAGCATTGATCCGGGTGCCATTATTCATTGTCCCGACGACCTTCTGCAGCGGAATCACGGTGCCGTTGGTGCCTTCAAACTTCAAATCTTCTTTGGTGCTGTCGGCAGCCATGGCAGGAGCCATGATGAGATAGTCCGAAGTGCTGGGCCAACTGGCTGAGTTGGGTTCGCTTATCACACTGGTATTCATGCCGTAGCTGACATTAAAGGCCGGCAAGATGCGAGGAGGTCTGCCATCAAAGGGTGACTGGAAAATATCGCGGGTGTCGAGGTAGGTGGGAAACAATTCGTTTAGCCAGGAAGTGGTGGTGCCGTCGCCGACCGGGGCGTAATCCTGATTATCTGTCATGTAGGCGACCAGGCCGACACCAATTTGCCGGAGGTTATTGGCATCCTCGATGGCGCGGGCTCTTTCCTGAATACGGCTGTAAACTGGTAGAGCGATACCTGCCAGGATCGCAATAATGACTATGACGACCAGCAGTTCGACCAGCGTGAAGCCGGATATTTTGAAATCTGGGGATGTTTTCATATTATTATAATCGCTGTAAATGAATGCATTGTCAATACATGCTTATTCGATCTTGCCCATGTGGCGGAGCAAGGTAGTGGCCATTTCTGCCGGGGTGCTGGCGACCGCGATGCCTGCTGCTTTGAGCGCGGCAATTTTACCTTCGGCGGTGCCTTTACCGCCAGAGACGATGGCGCCGGCATGTCCCATGCGGCGACCTGGAGGTGCGGTGACACCGG
>CAYUDZ010000145.1:2109-6674 GCA_964443575.1 uncultured Chthoniobacteraceae bacterium
CGATAAATGCGGCGACCGGTTTCCGGCAATGATCGGCGATCCATTCGGCGGCCTCTTCTTCGGCGGAGCCGCCGATCTCGCCGATGAGCATGATGGCCTCGGTGTCGGGGTCATCACTGAAAAGTTTTACGGCGTCGAGGTGTGAGGTGCCGTTGATCGGGTCACCACCGATGCCGACGCAGGTCGACTGGCCATATCCGCGTTGGGTGAGTTGCCAAACGGCCTCATAAGTTAAGGTGCCGGACCGCGAGATCACACCAATGCTGCCTTTTTTATGGATATAACCGGGCATGATACCGATTTTGCATTGTCCCGGGGTGATAATTCCGGGGCAATTCGGGCCAATCAGGCGTGAGCCGCTGCCTTGCATGGCATAATTGACCCGCATCATGTCGTTAACCGGAATCCCCTCGGTGATACAGATGATCAGTTCGACCCCGGCATCGACTGCCTCGAGGATCGAGTCGGCAGCGAATTCGGCCGGGACGAAAATAACCGAAGCATTGCAGCTGGTAGCCTGGCGCGCTTCCGAAACGGTATCAAAGACGGGTACTGATCCTTCAAAGGTTTCACCACCGCGAGCCGGGGTGACACCGGCGACTACGTTGGTGCCATAGTCGATGCATTGTTTTGCGTGAAAGCCGCCGGCGCGGCCGGTGATTCCCTGTACCAGGAGTTTAGTCGAATTATCAACGAGAACAGCCATGATTTTTATTCCTTTTCTTGAGTTGCTTGGACTACTTTTTCTGCGGCATCTGCCAGGTCGTCGGCGGTGACGATGGGCAAGCCTGATTCTTCCAGCAGTTGTTTACCTTCGGCGACGTTGGTGCCCTCCAAACGGACAACCAGCGGTACGTTCAGATCGACGACTTTGAGTGCTGCGATGATGCCGGCAGCAATGATGTCGCATTGCATGATACCGCCGAAAATATTGACTAGGATGGCTTCCACCTTACTATCGGAGAGCAGGATTTTAAATGCTTCCGTCACTTGTTTTTCGTTAGCGCCGCCGCCGACATCGAGGAAGTTGGCGGGGTCACCACCGTAGTGTTTAATAATATCCATGGTTGCCATGGCGAGGCCGGCGCCATTGACCAGGCAGCCGATCGTACCATCGAGACCGATGTAGTTTAGCCCATGCTTGCAGGCTTCGACTTCGCGTGGGTCCTCCTCGTGGACATCGCGCATCTCCACCACTTCGGGGTGGCGGAACAGGGCATTGTCGTCAAAGTTGAATTTGGCATCGAGGGCAATGACCTCACCACTTTTTTCGACGATGAGCGGATTGACCTCAAGCAGCGAGAGGTCTGACTTGATGAAAAGATCGTAGAGCGCGGCGAATTGTTTACAGGCACCCCGCATATCTTTGGAATCAAAGCCGAGCAGCTTGGCCAGCTTGCGGGTTTGGAACGGTTGCAGGCCCATCGCCGGGTCGACTGCCATCGAGTGGATGGCTTCCGGGGTTTCTTCAGCCACCTTCTCGATTTCAACACCACCCTGGGTGCTGGCTACCACCTTGGGCGCATTGATCGCGCGATCCATCAGAATTGCAAAGTACAATTCGCGGTCAATTTCTGCGGCCTTGCCGACGAGTACTTTGCGGACCACCTTGCCGTCGGGGCCGGTCTGGTGGGTAACCAGAGTTTCACCCAGCATACTTTCGGCGACATCGCGCACTTCACTGGCAGTTTTACAGAGGTGGACCCCGCCTTCAAAACCGTTTTTGAACGTGCCTTTGCCGCGCCCGCCGGCGTGGATCTGTGCTTTAACGATCAGGTTATTGGTGCCTAGAGCACGGGCAATTTTTTCTGCTTGCTCGGGAGTTTCGGCGACATCGCCCGGCATGGTATTAACGGAAAATTTTTCAAGTAGTTGCTTCGCTTGGTACTCGTGTATGTTCATAAATGGTTACTTAGTCGATATGTTGTGGGTGGGGATAGTGCCCTGTCGAAGGTGTCTTGCCGAGGGCAATTTGCAAGTCAAATTCGGATTGAATTGCGAATAATTTGCGGGCTGGCGCAATTTGCTAAATTGGAAAGCTCCGTTGCATGCCCTCGGTGATACCGATCGGGTTGTAGCCGAGATCCTCGCGGGTTTGTGACCAGTCGGGGTTGGCATGCTGGGTGATGCCGGCGATAGCGTTCCAGGTCAGCGGCGGATTCTTCATGGTGGCACCCATGATGGCCGCCAGCATTTTGCACAGGAACACCGGCAGGTGAATAAACGGTTTAGTGATCCCCTGGTGTTTGAGCATCAGAATGCCCAGATCCTTGATGCTGATCTCCTCGGAGCCACAGAAGGCGTAGGTTTTGTTGAAGGCTTTTTCGTTGCCGGGAACGGCGAGGAAACCATGCATCAGGTCGTCTACATGGACCGGGTTTTTAATCGCCTTACCATTGCCGATAAATGGCACCACCGGAAACTTCTTCAGGTAATCCATGTACATCATGAACTCCTGGCCGCCGTACGAATTATAAGCCAGTGATGGGCGGATAATGGTCCACTTCATGGCATCCTGGCTTTTGACCAGTCTTTCGCACTCACGTTTGGAGAGTGAATATGGAGTGTTGTACGGGTAGGTGACCGAAATCGAGGAGACCGAGATAAAGTGTTCGGCACCGCAGCGTTTGCCGCCTTCGATCAGGTTGCGGGTGCCACCGACATTCACCCTTTCAAAGATGGTAGGATCCCGGTTAATCAGAACGGCCGCCAGGTGATAGATCGTCTTAACGCCCTCAAAGGCGTGTTCGATCGTCTCTGGCTTTGTGATATCACCAAAAATGATTTCCGCACCAGTTCCGTCGAGCCGGTCTTTGTGCGGGTGGTTGGGGATATCGATCACCCTGACTTGATTACCTTTTTCAATGAGGCCCTTTACGAGGGTTGTCCCCATTACGCCTAGTCCGCCTGTCACTAAGATCATAGTGTTATATAGAATTGATTGTTTGGGAGTTACTGGCAGATACCAGCTTGCTCCCATTTTCTACGGCAGGTAGCCAAGCTGGTACCAATAATTCTCTATCCAGGCGCTATAGTAAACATAGCAAACAATTAAGGGCAATGAAATTTTTGCCCGAAGAAAATTAATCTTCGATAATTTCGACATTGCTGCGCATGCCATGGCGGGCGGCACTGGCAGCAATCAGGGAGCGGATGGCAGCAATGATTTGGCCATTGCGGCCGATCACGGCACCAACATCGCTTTGGCGCATCTTGAGCATGAAGATCACTTTGCGCCCTTCGTCGCGGCGGGTGATAATCACCTCCTCGGGGTGATCAACTAACTGTTTAATTACGTAATCTAAGAACTCCTCCATCTCACCACAGGAAAATATATATGCAGATTGTGCTGCCGCGCCACTGCGTATGAACCGTCGGGTACTCCGGCATTACTCTTTCTTGTCACTGGACTCTTCGGTCTCAGCAGCAGCCTCTGCAGCCGGAGCATCTTCTGCGGGTGCTTCGGCAGCCGGGGTTTCCTCTGCGGGCGCTTCAGCAGCCGGTGCTTCTTCTTGAGGAGTTTCGTCAGCCGCTGGGGCCTCTTCTGTGGCCGGGGCTTCCGCAGTTGATTCTTCTGCAGCTGGAGCTTCAGTGGTTGCAGTTGCCGGCTCTGGCTGATCGGCGGTTTCTTCTGCTGCAGCCTGTTCGGTGGCGGCATCTGCCTCGACCGGCTTGGCTTCTGCTGCCGGTGCGGCGGCTTTCTTCGGTTTTTTCTTACGCGGTGGCACGTAGCCTTTGCGGGCGCGGGTGATCAAGCTGTTAACGGTTTCGGACGGCTTGGCGCCGACGCCCAGCCAGTAGTCTGCGCGTTCGAGGTCTACGGTGAAGGTATTTTCTTTAAGCGGGTTGTAGGTACCGATCATTTCGATGAACCGGCCATCGCGAGGCATCCGCTGATCCGCGACGACGATTCGATAGTACGGATTGTTGCGGTTGCCTTCCCGCCGTAATCTAATTGCTACTGCCATGATATTTAAGTGTAGTTATTTGTGCAGCCGGTATTGGTTTTGGGAAGTTAGAACCGCCCCTTGAGAGCAGGTAATCCTCCGCCGTCACCAAGTCCGGCCATCATTTTCTTTAGTTTGCCACGGTTCTTCATCAGCTTGCGCATTTCAGCGAACCGTTTTAGCAAATTGTTTACTTCTGTTACTGTGCGCCCGCTGCCTGCTGCTATCCGCTTTCTGCGGCGGGCGTTGATGATTTCAGGTCTGGTGCGTTCGCCCGGAGTCATTGACAGGACGATTGCCTCGACATGTTTCATCTGTTTTTCGTCTAGCGAAAAGTCCTTTAGCTTACCCATTCCCGGCATCATGCCAAGAAGATTTTCCATCGGGCCGAGTTTTTTCAGCATTTTGAATTGTTCGAGGAAATCGTTCAGATCGAAGCTGGCGGTCTTTAATTTTTGCTGCATGCGCAGTGCCTGTTCCTCGTCGATCGCTTCGGCGGCCTTTTCGACCAGTCCGACGACATCGCCCATGCCCAGGATCCGACCGGCCAGCCGTTCGCCGTTGAAAGGTTCAAAATCAGCAATTTTTTCGCCGCTGCCGGCGAACTTGATAGGCTGT
>CAYUDZ010000146.1:0-3083 GCA_964443575.1 uncultured Chthoniobacteraceae bacterium
CAAGCACCTCACGCTGCGTCTCGCTACGAAGTTTGTGATTGATCCGGGCTAGTGAATCATCAAATAGAACGTTTCTGACCGGTAACGGCTCACATTGGAGTTTCCCCTGCCGGCGACATGGATGGCGGGCTTCCACTCGAAGACCCCGATACGTCGGAGGGTCCGCCGTATCATCATTCCTCTCGGTATATGGGAATCGAGGGTGCGAGAGCGAAGTCAGACGTCCGCCCTCTGATACCATTTCCGAAGAGGTTTGAGTAAGTATCCTTTTCATATTTGTGATCATAATCGTACTCGTAATCGTGACCTTGGCCCGGAGCTACAGCTTGCAGTTGGTGAATATGATTACGATCAGGATTACGATTACGAAACTGTTTAGAGATGGTATGACTCCCAGCGATCAACGAGCGGTGACGTCATCCTCTAAATTGATGACACATATCATCCAGCCCGTACCTTATCTCCTTTGGGATGCCAAATATTAGCACAGGTATTTTCACTATCTTAGTCTTTTGCGTATCAGTTACGATTCAAATTGTAATTGATGCCTGACAATTTGGGAATATATTGTAAATACAAGATAAATACGAAAGCAGAGTTGAAAGTGAATCACAGCAATTTAATTAATCGTAAACTCATACCACACCACGTTGGCAAGTCAGGCTTTACCTTGGTGGCCTCACTGTTGATTCTCAGTCTACTAATTATCCTGGTGGTGGTGCTGATGAGCCTGCTGCGCACCGAGTCGCGCTCGACGCAATCACTGCAAATGTCCGCCGAAGCGCGCCATAACGCCCTTAACGCCCTGCAAATTGCCGTCGGCAAATTACAGGAGGAAACCGGACCGGATCAGCGGATCACTGCCAACGGATCAATTCTTTCGGCCTCCGCGAATAATCCCCATTGGACCGGGGTGTGGGATTCGTGGGTGGCCGGGGATGCCAGTGCGGCTCCCGTCAACGCCAACTACCCCAGTGCCGACAGCCATCACCAGACGATCGGCAACGCCAAGACTGACTTGACTTTAAAGGCCGGGATGAAACCGGACTATGACAATAAGGATAACCACTTCCGCTCGTGGCTGGTTTCGCTGACCGAGGATGATATCAGTTCGCTGGCCTCACCGATTGATCTGGTTGATCTGTCGCTGAATGGCAGTATTAGCCCGAACAGCAGCGATAATGCGGTCACCTTGGTTGGCCGGGGCACGTTGGGCAGTGCGAGCGATGCCAGCGAACAGGTGCATGCCCGCCTGCTGCCATTGCGGCAGGACGCCAATGATCCAACCAGTCCAGTCAGTGGACGCTATGGCTGGTGGGCCAGCGACCAGAGTCAAAAAGCCTGGATCGGACACGACACCTACGTCGATGAAACCTCGCTAACCGATGCCCAGAAGCTGTTCCGGCGACAGGGTCCGGGTTCGATGGGGATCGGCTCAATTTCTGAGTTGGCAAATGTCAGCGACACCAGTCAGTTGGCTAAGGTGAATAATAATCTTCGACACCTCGATATGATGGCTGGGGTGGCTGATGACGATAAACCATCTGAAGACTTCTCCATGATTTTGGGTGATCCCGACCGGACCTACCCCAGCTTCCACCACCTGACTACCCAGTCCTATGGCCTGCTGGCCGATGTCCGCGAAGGCGGCCTCAAAAGGGATCTTTCCGTGCTATTGGAACGCCCCATCGACATCGACGAGGAGGGGGATGAATTCATGCTCTACGCTTTCGATGATCCACGCTTTAGTGATCGTTCCCATTCCCGCGCGCCCATCCAGGATCTTGCCGCCTACTACCAGCTCTACAATCATATTGCCCCCAGCGATACCGGTTTTGGAACAGAAGGCCGAGAAGGAGTCCATTACGATTCCTCAGTTCTATCAAATTCTATCCAAATCAGCGCGCCTGATTTCGATGGTGGTACCGCTGACAGAGACAGGATCCTGAGAGAATATACCACACTCTATCGCTCACCCGTAGTCACGAAAGTCCAGTTTATGATTGGGATAACCGCGGAACCAATCACACAACCTGACCGGGACCATATTCAAGATCAAGTAGATGGGAATATTACAGTCGCTCACGGTCATAACGCCACCATGCCTATTAATGATGGCACGACGGCCCCCCCCGAAGATACCCACAAATTGCGCATGGGAATTATGCCTATCGTCACCTTCTGGAATCCCAATAACGTGCCCATGGTTATGGATGACGACCAAGTCTTTACCATTACTAATGCTCCGCCCGTCATCTTTCAGTGGCGGAAATACCGGGGGTCGAGCACTAGTGATGTCTACGAAACTCAAAGTCCGTTTAATTTAAGCTATTTAACCCAAGGAGGCAGCCAGCTCCTTAACGGTGCCGGGACTGGATTCCCTTTTTTGGCTTTTACTTTGGAGGCTCCCGGCGGAACCCCAATAGTTTTTGAGCCCGGAGAGGTCAAAATTTTTTCCGTGGCTGACGGCACCGGAACCTTGCTTACTGATGATGGAGAGGGCTTGGTCTTGACAGGCGAGTTCAACGAGCAAGCTCCCTACAGACTGACCACTGTGCAATTTCTGCCGGACCGATTTTTTAAGTTTCGGCACTCGACCAGCTTTGTGAAACACGGCACGGATCCCACCAAAGATGATCAGCCCGACGTCTTCGTATTTACTAACGGCTCCACAGGAAAGTCGGAAGCCATGATGGTATTCAATGCTAGTGATAGTCTTACTTTCAGAGTCGATCACGATAACGTGAACAGTACTAACTGGGCTTACTCGCAGCGTGTCGCCGCAGGGCAAAGTCAGCGAGGCGCTGCCTTTTCATTTAACCTGATCGACCCGCGCTGGAAGCAAAACTGGAGTTTAGGACGCTGGATTTTTCAGAATTATGCCTTCATGAGTCGGCATGGGGGTGGACCGGGTACCACGCAGGCTATCGATCAAGCCTTGGTTGAATTTAATGCTTCTCTCATAGCTCCCGGATTTCCTGGCGGCGTTACCCCGATTGAGTTTGAGCCAGACCCCGCAGAAGCTATCCCGGGTAGCAAAATAATCGGGGCCGGAGGAGGCAGTAGTGAGGATGACCGTGAGG
>CAYUDZ010000146.1:3183-6638 GCA_964443575.1 uncultured Chthoniobacteraceae bacterium
GTGAGGATGACCGTGAGGTGGTCGGTCTGATCGATTTCTCCATTACCTTAGGCTGCGAGGCGTCCGCAACAACGGGATTTGGCGGAGGCCGACGAATTGCCAGTCGCCCATTTTTGCATTCCGGCCTGGGAGCAGCTCCCTTCATTGATCAATCCGATGATGCCTGGCTTTACAATTATGGCTGGGATTGGCGGATCGACAATGTCAATAATATTTATGATTCTTCAACGGTTCAGTCCAATCCGGGAAGCGACAATGGATACTTTGGCGGGGGATACACCATCGAAGCTGGAACCACTCACGCAATACAAAGGGAAATTCCCGTGTTGCCATCTTTCTCCATAGCTGCCATGAGCCACGCTCATCTTGGAGGCTTCAGTATAGCGTATGCTACTATATGGGGTGATGAGGATAACGACCCGTCAACCTACACCTTGGGCCATAAGGAGAGTGTGAATGGTATCCGAAGATTTAGTCAACCGTTTGGTGTTGATTTTCAGAAAACCATCGCCAATGGGATGGGTGGATTAGCGCCCCATGTCACGCAAGCCATTGGCAACTCCTATGCTCACCCGAATATCCCGGCTGCAGACGCCTTCACCACCAAGACACGTCATTTTGATGCGGATGAAAGTGAAATTCCGGACATTCCATTCGTCGACCATTCCTATCTGGCTAACAAAGCACTGTGGGATGATTACTTCTTTTCGTCGATCGCGCCACAGCCTGAAAAGGTGCCACTGTTCGAGGCGGCCGACCGGACTGCCGAGCAGGTAGCCGAAGACTTTTTCTTTGGTGACAAAGCACTTCCTAATCGACGCATTAAACCGTACATGGGGGATCTGGATGAGGATGGCTTGACCGCCCTGTTTACTGAAGCCGATACTTACACCGACGGTCTGGCCGATAAAATTGCCGCCCACCTGCTACTCGATGGTGCTTTTAATATCAACTCGACTTCAGTCGAAGCCTGGACGGTGTTGCTGACCAGCCTGCGTGGCAAACCGATGGCTTACATCAATTCTGGCACTAGCCCGTCGGAAGTTAGTCCGCTGGGATCGGTGGTTGGCTTCGGTGTGCTGCCCAATACCGAACCGATTACAACGGCAGAAATCACTTCGCAGAACGCGCCAACCGAGCAATGGCTAACGAACCGCGAACTGACCGATGAAGAAATTACCGAACTGGCCGAAGCGATCGCCAGTCAGGTTCGGCTGCGCGGCCCGTTTCTATCACTCTCGGAATTTATCAACCGTCGTTTGGATGCAAGCAATACTGATGCTATGGCAGAGAAAGGAGCACTGCAGGCGGCCCTCGACGATGCCGCAGTTTCGATCAATGCCCATTTCTGGGACTCCGACAACAACCGTCTACTGGACGATGAAGTATCCGGCATAGCATTCGATTTTCCGGCGGCTGCCGAAGGGCCAATCGCCTACGGCAGCCTGCCCTACATCGACCAGGCAGACATCCTGCGCCAATTTGCCAGCCAACTGACCCCACGTGGGGATACTTTCTTGATCCGGGCGTACGGCGATGCGTTGGACGTGCGTGGCGAAGTAGCCGCCCGGGCCTGGTGCGAGGCAGTGGTCCAGCGAGTGCCGGAGTACATCGACCCGACTGCCGATGAGCCGCATGAAAAGCAAGCCGATCTCTCCTCACCTAACAATCAATTTGGCCGCCAGTATAAGATCATCAGTTTCCGCTGGCTTAACGAGTCAGAAATCTAAATAATCTTTACTAATGCTGACCAATCGAGTACGCACCCTTATTCTAGCCTGCGGTATCTGTCTAATAGCGTCGTCCACCTGCGGCCAGAACCTGACACCGGTCAAACTGCAATTTGTAGCTTTCCCGAAAATCGCTAACCCGGAGCCGATAGAGTTAGTCACTGCACAGGACGAGACCATGCTAGTAAAACTACCCAGCAACAACTTGTCGCCGACCTATGAAGTGCCGCCGCTAAAGAAGTGGATACTGGGCAAGTCGGTGATTGACGAGGAAACGAATCAACCATCATTTGAGGTATATGGAGAAACTCCGTCGGTGTCATCGCTCGAGCAAATCGTTCTGGTGATCCGCGAGGGTACAAAGGATTCAGATGGTTTCAAGCTGGTGCCCTTCGCCAGCAATGATAGCGGTTTTTCGGGCGGCAAGTACCTGTTTTTCAATGGCACCAAAGTCAACATTGCCGCTATCGTCGGCGATCAAAAGTTTGTCCTAAAACCGAACAATCACACGCTGGTAGCTCCCGGTCCTTCCACCATAGTAAACGACCGCAAGTATCTTTACACCTACCTGTATGTCTACGGCAACAATCGCCCGAAACCTTTTTATGCCAGTACCTGGCGTTTTAGTGAGAAAGCCCGCAGTCTGGTTTTCTTTTACAATGACCCCCATACCGATCAGGTACGCACTCACAGTATCCGTAACTACCTGCCTTGAGTGCTGAGCCTTTGATCGCTATTCAGCGTATCCTTAGCCTGCGCTGTTGTTCCCATTGATATGAAAGTGTTTAAATTAATTATCCCAATAGCCATGGCACTCATAAAATTTCTACCACTGGTTCTGATATCATTCGCTGGCTGTAGTCCATCCATAGACACCGAGCAGGCTGATAATCAGCCCACCGCGAGTCCCGCCGAGGTGCCCAACGAGGAAGTTGCCGTACGCTTTGTTGCAGCACCTAATGCACCCGATGAAAAACCTCTGGAACTCCAAACCGCCGATGGCTCCACCATCGCAATCGAACTGCCCAGCAATAACTTGTCATCCGTGTACCAGCTGGTTCGTCCGGCGGAATGGATCATCGGCAAAACTAATATGTCAGACGACGGCCAGTCCGTATTTCAACCATTGGGTCGCGCCACAAGTTCTCCAGGGCGCGAACAACTGATTGTCGTCATACATGCTGATTCAGGTCAAACAAATGCCCTGAAGCTGGTGCCATTGATTACCTCTACTCAAACTGCCGGTGGCAGCTACTCGCTATTCAATGCTTCGGAGCTTGAGGTTGGCGGCAGCCTCAGCGCGGAGAAATTTGTCCTCGCACCCGGAGCAGCCAAAGCTCTCAGTCCTTCACCATCTGAATCCAAAGGTACCCGCGATTATTGCTACGCCAGGTTCTTTTTCATCAAGGAGGGGCAAACTAAACAGCCATTTTATAGCTCAGCCTGGCGGCTCAGCGATAGGGCCAGCAGCTTCGTCTTTTTCTACCACGAACCTCACCACCACAAACTCAAAATCCACACGATTCGCAATTACTTGCCGTGACCTGATCCAAGAAGATGCAAGTTACTGGCTCCCGGCTGACACTTTTAAGTTTGTATTTGGTTGGTTGTTTTTGATTTAGTTCCTGCCTGTATCGATTCCGTAGGAGTCGATATTATGGCTTCTTTGCACCTGGGCAGCAATTCATCCGCAGAAAAAACAATCGCAGTAAGGGGGTTGGCTAT
>CAYUDZ010000147.1:0-6636 GCA_964443575.1 uncultured Chthoniobacteraceae bacterium
AAACAAGCGCCTCACGCTGGTCGCAGTAGATGGCTTGTGATTTTTTCGGGCTAGCATAGGTCTTTGACCATGACTTTGGAATTCCGTGATTCGGATAGATGGTGCTGTAAGCGGGCTGCGGGCAAACTGGACGGATCAGTCTCGCGGTAGCCCGCTTTATTCTTAAAATAAGCAAATGCCTGTGTCGACAGGGCAAAAATCTTTTGGAACCCCCTTTCCCGGGCAACTTTTTCCGCATAGTTAACCAACTTATTACCATACCCCTCGTTGCTATGCTTGCGGCTGACGAACAGGCATGAAAGCTCTGCAGCAGCATCATCCTGGTATGGCACCAGCGCCACGCAACCGATGATATTTTTATCGATTTCGAGCACCCAGAAGTTACCGATATTGGCAGCGATATCTTTCCGTGTCCGGCGGGCCAGTTCCTCATCTTGTATTGACTGGTAGATCAATGCCTCGACCCGCCGCACATCTTTATTGAGCATCGGGCGAATTTGCTGGTACTCGTTGGAATAGAGCATTGTCCCGACTCCCTCGTTGGAAAATAGTTCGGCCAGCAATGAGTCATCCTGCATACCATCCAGCAGGTGGATTCGTGGGATGCCGTTACGGCAGGCTTTAACTGCATGCCGCAATTTCGACAGCATGCTCGGGGAGGTGAACCGGTCCGGCTTAGTGAGGATTTCTTCCGCTTGGTCGATCGAGAGATGCTGTAGCGGCTCGGAGTCGACCAATAATTGATTGTCTGGCGCCAGGAAGATCACTTTTGAAGCAGTCATGGCTTCGCCGGCTGCGACGGCAATGGTATCGGAGTTGACGCGGAACACGCCACCTTCGCCATCGAACCCGAGTGGCGGTATGACCGGGATGATGCCTTCATTTAGAAATAGCTTTAGGCTACCGGTATCGATGCGGTCGACTACCCCCGTGAGCTGCTGGTCAATTCCGCCCTTGATTCCTGCCTGATGTGCTGTCACGGCATTTGCCTGGGCTGCCCGCAAGTCGACCGAGGTTAATCCCTGCATGATGTAATTGGTAAGCCTGGTTGCCGCGTCAATGCTGATTTCCAAAGTCTGCTGATCGGTGATTCCCGTACCATCATCGCTGGAGATCGTCACGCCGCGTTCCTTGGCCAGCTGCCTGACTTGCTGGCCGGCACCATGAACCAGGATCACCTTGATGCTTAACGAGCGCAGTACCGCCAGATCCAGCAGGATATTGGAGAAATTTTCAGCGCTAACAACAGCGCCGTCGACAGCGACGACAAAAATACGGTCCCGAAACTTCGGGATGTACTGCAGGATTCCTCTCAGATCAGAGACATTCATCTGTTACAGGAAAAGTGTATGTGTTTGTTGTTGTCTGGCGAAAATTTGCATCGCTGATTCTATTCTTGATTGCACCACATGCAATAGGCAACCACTCTATCATGCGTGTACGACCGGCTAACAGATTTATTCCGCAGGAATGTCACACCCGTGCGGTTACTTGCTGCCGTGATCGTCTTGTTACTGCTGGCGTTGGTTTTGCTGGATAAGCCGTGGGACATTAATGTGGCGGCAACGATCGCGTCCGGCGAAAAGGTGGCGCTATCGGACTTTATAGCGGACGGGTTATGGTGGGCCTCGCTGGTCAACCTGGTGCTGTTCATCGCGTTGCTGGTGTCTTCGGGCTGGTGGCTGAAGTTGAAGCCAATTCCGTCGGGCGCCGGAAAGCGCAAATTAAGTACGACCCAACGTAAGCTATTTTTATTTTTACTGCTGGCAATCACCGGATTTGCTTTGATCGAACGGCTGCCAAGATTAAGCCATAGCCTGTGGAACGATGAGGAGTATTCGTTGCGCCGCTACGTGCTCGGTTATGAGAGTGTCAGTGACGACGGCAATTTGCGCTTAAATCGGGTAAGCTGGGCGGAGACTTTATTTTTCAATCGAGGTGCCAATAACCACATCCCGTTCAGTATTGCCGCCAAGCTCACATTGGGGGCCTGGGGGGTGGTAGCATCCGAGCCCGGCAAGCGTTTTGCCGAGTGGGTTTACCGGCTGCCGTCGTTGGTTGCCGGACTTGGTGCAATATTTGTCATCGGTTGGCTGGTAGGGCGCAAGGGGAAGGTGATAACCGGCCTGGCGGTGGCATTAGCATTGGCCTTACATCCCTGGCACCTGCGATACTCGGTGGAAGCACGCGGCTATGCCATCATGCTCTTTGTTATCGTGTTGGGAATCCTTTTGCTTTCCCGGGCCCTGGAATCCGGCAGATGGCGGGACTGGCTGGGATTTGGCCTTTGTCAGTTGGTAATGATGTGGTGTTTTCCCGCAGCCATCTACTTGGCGATCACACTGAATGGTCTGGTTGCGCTGTTTCTGCTGTGGGACTGTATCAAGCTTCGTGCAGTCACTGCCGGGTTGGTCCGTTTTGCTGTTGCCAATGTGCTTTCGGCAGCTGCATTCATTCAACTATACAGTCCATCGGTGCGGCAGGTTCAATTATACCTGGCTCGCGATATTGCCCAGGGTGAGATGGGGGCAGGCTGGTTCCGGGATATTGGAGCACACCTGTTTGCAGGCATCCGCTACATCCAGGATGATGCAGGATTTCATCAATTCCTAAGCATCCAAAATCTCCCATTCTACGGACAACTGTCATTGCCGGTAGGACTGACATGTCTGGTGCTGGTGGCGTTGGGGGTGGTCCGCGCAGTGATGCTGGGACGAAGCCTGTCGCTATTGGTTGTTGCACCGATCCTGGCCGGATTGTTGGCTTATTTGCATGCCAGCCTGAGCGGTAACTTTCTTTTCAGCTGGTACCTGATTTACGTTTTGGTCGGGTTGATTCCAGCACTCTTCCTCGGGATCGAACAACTCGCCAGCTGGTGCAGCAAGGGGCAGCAAAATACTTTCTTCCGCTGGTGCCAATCAGCATTGTGCGTGGCAGTACTTGCTGGCTATGCCTTTCTTACTGCGGAGACCCGCTATTATTTCCAGCATTTTGACCGCCAGCCACTACGCCCTGCAGTGGCCCTGGCCAGGCAACTGTGCCCGAACGGCTTGTTGGCAACATTTGGTATCAGTAGCCGACAATTCGCCAGCTATGACGCCGCGCTGATTCCCATCGACAAGGATAACACGGTCGAGGAATTAGAGCTGCTCGAGTCGATTATTCAGTACGCCCACGATGACCGGCAGTGCCTGGTCGTGCTCTACTCCGGGGACAGTAGACATAAGCACCGCAATTCTGAAATTTTCTCCAGGTTGTCCAAGTCATCGGAGTTTGAGCTACAGGGGCGACTGTATGGACTGGAGGAATTTTTCAATGTCGAAGCCTGGGTGCTTAGCAGGCAGCACGCCGCGGAGTAATCTTAACTTTAGTTAGCTTTTTTTGATTCCGCCAAAGGCGGCGAAGCAGGAGTTTTTGTGCAAGATTTCGAGGTGCTCGAAACCAACTTGCCGCATCAGGTCCAGTTGGAAGGTGACTGGACGGGGTGAATCTTCTTTGTCGATATAGGCAAAGACTTCAGCCTGATAATCAGGTCCTCCTAAGCCAACCAGGTAGTCGGCATACCTTTGCCACATCAGTTCGTGGACTGCCGGACATTCGTGCGCAACCATATCCGTAATCCAGAGGGATCCTCCCGGGCGGAGCAATGCAAATACTTTCTCAAAAGCCGAACTCCAGTCGTCATCTCCGCGCAGGTGGTGAAATACTGCAGCAGCCAATATTACATCGTACTGGTCGGCCGGCAGTTCAAGCGCTCTGAAATCGCCTTGCATAGCAGTGACTGCTCCGGATGTTTCTGCGGCGACACGCTGCTCGGCCTTAACCAGCATGGGCTTGCTGAGATCACACAGGTCACAATCAATGGGCTGACCGTAGCACTTCAGAAGCCGGAGCGTATTATTCCCTGCGCCACAACCTATGTCTAATATCCGCTTGATGGTTGGCGTCGCAGCAATTGCAGCGTGACTGATTAACTCCATCACCAGTGGCGCATCAATTGTTGCTGCCTGTCCGGTATTTAAGTCTGAAAAGCGTTCGACATCGTCGTCAAAGCGTTGCCGTATTTCTTCGGTTGTCGATTTTTTATCCAGCGGTGTGTCCATAATCTGAGACAGTTAAGGGATGATGCACGGTGATCGTTTCAATCATTACCGCAGGTGCAATGAGCAAATTTTCTATGGTCCAACGCAATGAAAGTCTCAGGTGACGCGTGTTTCCCCGGATTGTTCATGAGTTCCTTGAGTTGTGCCTAATCAAGTGCTGCGGTAATTCTTGTCAGGGTTGGTGCGCTAGCGAGTTTCCTGCCGTCAACCAGCACCGTCAGCCCGACACCCTGCCCGTATTTCTCTCCGCTCCGATCCCATAGGATAGTAATGATGCGTCCCCGGTAGAGTACATTATCCAAACAGAAGTAGTCCCAGGTGCCTTCAGGTAACAGTGGATTGACTTCCAGTATGTTATCTTCACGCGGACGTAAACCCACCAGACCGGTTATGATCAGGTCGTTGTAGCTGGAATGGTTGTAGTCTTTTCCTCGTTCCTTGCCGCCTTTTCCCGCATCCCATGTGCCGTTGTTCCATGACTTGAGCCGGGTGCGGGCGATCCAGTCGCCAGTATACGGGTTCAGGTTCTCATCAATCCATGGGACTATCAGGCCGTTGTCACGTTGAAGCTTATGGGATCTTGTAAAAATTCGTAGGGTATCAAAGTAGTCGCGCTTGGTGACTGCGTTTTGCTCGTAATTGTTCAGCACATTAGCGAGTGCTGTAAGGGTCACTGAAGTGGAGAGCGGCCATGACGGTCCGTTCCACTGGCACTCGTGGCCGGTGTAGCGGATAGCGAATTCAGGGTGACGTTGCTCTGCAGTGGTCGGCCCGAAAGGTGCGTGGAAACCGTCCGGGTCCATCAACTGCTTCCATGCTCGCTCATAGCCTTTTCCCTTAGGCAGCAGATTAAAATACCATGGAGTGTAGCCATGCTGTTCACGTACTTTAGCCATCTCCATGGTTTTGTTATTTACCACCTTGAAAAACTCGGCCTCCTCGTCCCACAGATAAGTGAGGACCAGCGACTGAATCTTGTCGGCCTTCACTTTGAAACGCACCGATACATCTTCACGCGATGCAAGCCTGGCTATCCTTGAAATCGCACGGGCATCACCATACATGTAAGAGTTGATTGTCGCACGATAACCGCTGCCTCCGATGGAGACTTCCATGCCGTCCCGGTCGTCGACCTGATGAAACAATCCTATTTCCCCTAACTTTCGCTTTTCCCATTCCTCGTAGTTGGCGATCAGATCATCGAGCAAATCGATGAGTAGCTTCCGATTAGGAGTGACCAAATGCCTGGCGTAATAGGCATCCGCGATCCAGCAGCTATATTGTAATGGTCGGCCACCCTTGCGTAGCCAGAAGATGCAATAATCATCCAGGTATTGCGGGTTGTGTAGCCAGCGGCCCTCATAGAAATGATGGCCCGCAGGGCAACTGATGGTGTTGAATTTCCCTGACCATGATACTTCGGGCAGAAACTCGGTGATGACATATCCCTCCGGCGTCTTTTTGACATGCTTGCGGTATGTCCACCAACGAAAGTAATAGGTTCGCTCGAAGTCCTTGTCAGGGCATTCAAACAGCGGAATATTCTGCTCAAGAAATGCAAGCGCATCCCGGTTCGGGATATTTGCATAGAGCTCCTCGTCATTGGCATTGAATTCCGCAACATATCTGGCAAGTAAATCACCACCAATGATCCGTTCAGCATCCTGCTGATTAGCCTGCACCGCCTGTACCAGAGCAAAAAAAGCCATGAGAATGAGCTTGCTGTGCGATGTCATGGTAATGTTCTTGATCAAGCCTGTGCGCCTCATTCTTTAGTATGGGGTGTTGAGTATTTCTAGTTTATGGGCTCCAATCAAACCAATCGAAAATACCGGATAAATCGATATCTGGCCACTCCAACCAGGACAAATCGATGTCTGGCCATTGAAATGATACTCCTGCCAAATCCCTTAATACTTCTGCTTTCATGGCTGCATAGTCACAGACTTCCCCCAGAGTTTGATGGAGATTATAGAAATCTTCCGGGGATGAGAAAATACAGTATGCCCAGCAGTGGCTGCTTTTCCGATGTCATCCGGTTTGTAATATATCTTTTTCCCGTGACGCCTGACTAACTGGGTCCACATACGCAAAACCTTAACCGTATTACTCTCCGCGATGACTTGATAAACCAATCGGTGCTGAATATTGATCCTTCGGGAATTAGGGATATGCTCGTAAAGCCGACCGGCTACTCTGATCTCAGGATTGCACCAGTCTGGAAGAGAGGGGAAGTTGTGAAGAAACACGTGGGGCATCGAATCGTATTTCTCTTCCTTGGCATAGTAGTCCTTCGGCCGGCGCAGAAGCATCCTTTGCGAATCGAAGATCTCCGGTTGAAGCCCATGCAACGCAGGCGAGTTGGTTCAATGGACTTTGTTCGTCTTAATTATTGAGGTCATTTCGACTCAATTCTGTGTCTTTCAATATCTTATTTAAAAGACCAGGGCCTATCGTCTCCCCGGCGTGCACAGGGATCACAGTATATCTGCCATCAGGGTGACGCATAGAATGATGACTGCCACGAATACGA
>CAYUDZ010000148.1:0-1976 GCA_964443575.1 uncultured Chthoniobacteraceae bacterium
GCGCACCTGCTCCGCCAGGCCATCGCGGGCATTGGCTACCACGATTGCACGGAACCCGCAGACCAGCGCCGCCAGGTCGTTGCCGGAATCACCGGCATAAATTACTTCGCTGGGATCAAAGTCAGCATGGGTTGCCAGCCAGATCAGCGCATATGCCTTGCTGACCCCGCGCGGCAGCACATCCAGCAAGCCGCCCCCGGTGAATGGATCGACACTGGCCATGCAGTCATAGGGTAGGTTGTGGCTTTCGAGCAAGCCGTTGATCTCATCTGCGAGCGCCTCGACCGCATCACCCGCCGAGTCATAGCTGATCTTGAATTCGCGCTGGCTGGCTGGTGGTTGTAGCGTGATGCCCGCAACCCCGGCCAGCAATGCCTCGACCGCACTGCGATCGCCCGTCCCAGTAGCTTCCTGCAGGTGCGTCAGATACGGTCGGTACGGCTGAAACTGCCCATCATCCAAGTGGTAAATGCTGCTGCCGACATCGCAGACAATCCAATCCGGCTGCGGCAACGACTCGTCGGCCATCGCTTCCAATACCGATTCAAAATGCCGGCCGGTAGCAAAGACCAGGCCGATACCGCCCACCGCCCGGGCTTGCTGCAGCTCCGACAATGCCTGACGGTTATCCGGTTGCCCGGGTAGCGGAATCAACGTGCCATCCAAATCAGTCGCCAGCACGCGCGGCGGAATTTCCTCTCGCGGGTTGAATTCATTCATAATTCGGTTTTATATGGAACCATATAGCCCCATACTCAACTCGGAAATTTGGTGCGAGTCATTCGCCCTGATCTATAAGCCATGCAATCAGCCCACACTCAAGCCGCTCAGACATTTCAAATTACTAGAACCAGCACCAGCAATATTTGCCTCTTCCCGGACGCATTCCGCATGGATCAGCGAGCCTATTACCAGAATTCAACATCATGAGTGACCAACAAGGATTACATATTGCCCTGGTCAGCCTGCACGGCCTGATCCGTGGCGAAAACCTCGAACTCGGGCGCGACGAAGACACCGGCGGCCAAACCCGCTATGTCGTCGACCTGGCACGCTCGCTGGCGGAGCAGCAGGGAATTGAACGCGTCGACCTGATCACCCGCCAGGTTATCGACGATAAAGTGTCCGATGACTACGCCAAGCTGGAGGAACAGATCGCCGAGCGTGCCTACATAATCCGCATCCCATTCGGCCCCCGTCGCTACCTGAGCAAGATCAAGCTCTGGCCGTATATCGAGGTCTTCGTCGATCAGTGCCTGAACTATTTCCAGCGCACCCGCCTGATCCCGGACATCATCCACGGCCACTATGCCGATGCCGGCTACGGCGGCGGTCAGTTGGCCCGGCTGCTGGCTGTACCCTTTATTTTTACCGGCCATTCGCTCGGCCGGATCAAGCGAGAGCGACTGATCGAGTCCGGCGTCAGCAAAAACAAGATCGAAGCCCGTTACAATATATCTACCAGAATCGAAGCGGAAGAATTCGCCCTCGAGACCTGTTCGCTGATCGTCACCAGCACCCACCAGGAGGTCAAAGAGCAGTACGAGTGCTACGAAAATTACGTACCCGAGCGGATGGAGGTCATCCCGCCGGGTGTCGACCTCAGCTCGTTTCGGCCGCCAAAGGAAGATGACCCGCAAAGTGACCTGATCACAGAGATCCACAAGTTCCTGCATGAGCCCGATAAACCGTTGATTGCGGCCATGGCGCGTCCCGATGAACGCAAAAACCTGGAAATGCTGGTGCGCACCTACGGCGAGTCGCCACAGCTGCAACGCCTGGCCAATCTGGCCCTGATCATGGGCTCGCGCGATGATGTCCGCGAAATGCCGCCCGGCCAACGCAACGTGCTGACCAATGTGCTGACGCTGATCGATGTCTACGACCTGTATGGCAATGTCGCCTACCCGAAACGCCATCAACCGGACGACGTCCCCACTCTCTACCGCGAGGTGACCCGTACCCGCGGGGTCTTC
>CAYUDZ010000148.1:1986-6635 GCA_964443575.1 uncultured Chthoniobacteraceae bacterium
GTTAATGCTGCAATGACCGAACCGTTCGGGCTCACGCTGCTGGAGGCGGCCGCCAGCGGCACCCCGATCATTGCCACCAACGACGGTGGCCCCAGCGATATCATCGCCAACTGCCAAAACGGCCTGTTGGTCGACCCATTCGATTCCAAAGCAATCGAGAAAGCGTTGTTGCATCCACTACTCGAGCCAAACCAGTGGCAGGAGTGGTCACAGCAAGGACTGGAGAATGTCCACAAACACTACTCCTGGCAGCGCCACTGCGATCGCTACCTGCGCAATGTGCGCGAGATCTTCGAGGAGTTCGATACCGCCCAGCCAATGGCCTCGGGACGCAAAACACGACGCCTGCCACAAATCGACCGCCTGATTATTGCCGATATCGATAACACCCTGACCGGTGATGACGAGGCGATGCACGAGTTCTTTAAGGTGATCGCGGAGGCCAAAGAAAATGTCGGCTTCGGTATTGCTACCGGCCGCCAGTACAAGGACGTGCTGGAACTGATGGAGGAATACAGCATCCCCAACCCGGAAGTCCTGATCACTTCGGTCGGTACCGAAATCTATTACGGCAAAAATTACACCCTCGACCGCAGCTGGCGGAAGCATATCGACTTTCGCTGGGAGCCACAAAAAATCCACGACTTGTTCTCGGATGCCGAAGGCTTCACCCTGCAGGAGGCCGATGAGCTGTCAGAATTTAAAATCAGCTACGAAGTCGACTTCAGCATCGCGCCGAAGCTTGCTGTCATTAAACGCCTGATGCGCCAGAATGGTATCCGCGCCAAGGCCATCGTCTCGCTCGGGATGTTCCTCGATATCATCCCGTCACGTGCCGGTGCCGGCCTCAGTATCCGCCATATGGCTTACAAGTGGGGATTCCCATTGGAAAATATCCTGATCGCGGGTGACTCTGGTAATGACGAGGAAATGTTGGCGGGTAATACTTTAGCTGTAGTTGTTGGTAACTACAGTAAAGAGCTGGAAAAGCTACGCAAGTACCCGCGTGTCTATTTTGCTGAAGCCAGCCATGCCGCCGGTATTATCGAGGGAATCCATTACTACAACTTCCTCGATACCATCACGATCCCGAACGACAAACCCGAACTGGCAGATGGCTGAGCTGGATGTCGAGTACGAAGCCCAGCGAACCCTCAAGCGCATCCGACCGAAAATTCTCGAGAAGATTGACGCCTCGACCGGTTCGCGGATCAGCGACCAGGAACATATTGAGCTGCTGGATGCCCGCCTTGATGAGCACTGGCCCCGCCTGTTCGCCTTGCTCTATCGGCTATATGGCGGCCACTACGACTTTTTCTATTACCTCGAAAATATCCTGCTGACTGCAGTTGACTGCTGGCTAAGTCGCCCGGACGACTTATACAACCTCGACCTGCGGCGTGAAAACGACCCCGGCTGGTACCTCTCCGAACGCATGATCGGCGGCTCGCTCTATGTCGACCTGTTCAGCGGCGACCTAACCCAGTTGCGCGACAAGATCCCCTACCTCAAAGACCTGGGGCTGGGATACCTGCACCTGATGCCACTGTTCTCGGCGCGCGAGGGCAACAGCGACGGCGGCTACGCTATCAACGACTACCGCACGGTCGATCCCGAGTTGGGTACCGTCGATGAACTGCAGGAACTCGCGGCCGATTTACGCCAGGCAAACATCTCACTGGTATTGGATTTTGTGTTCAACCATACCGCCGACGACCACCAGTGGGCGATCCAAGCCCAGCAAGGTGACCGCGAATACGAGAATTACTACCATATCTATCCGGACCGCAGCGTGCCCGACCAGTACGAGCGCAATTTGCGGGAGATTTTTCCGACCGTGCGGCGCGGCAACTTTAGCTGGCACGAGGGCATGCAACGCTGGATCTGGACGACCTTCAACAGCTTTCAATGGGACCTTAAGTACTCCAACCCGGAGGTATTCCGGGCGATGGCCGCAGAGATGCTGTACCTCGCCAATACCGGGGTGGAAATCCTGCGCCTGGATGCGGTCGCATTCATTTGGAAAAAGCTCGGCACCAGCTGTGAAAACCTGCCCGAGGCCCATCTCCTGATCCAGGCATTCAACGCGGTTTGCCGGATTGCTGCACCCGGGCTGGTCTTCAAATCGGAGGCCATCGTCCACCCTGACGATGTGGTGCGCTACATCAGCCGAGACGAGTGCCAGCTTTCGTATAACCCGACACTGATGGCGCTGCTGTGGGAGTCAACCGCCACCCGCAAAACCAACTTACTTAAGCAATCATTAAGCCATCGCCACACGCTGCCGGCAGGCACCTCGTGGGTCAATTACCTGCGCGGCCACGATGACATCGGGTGGTCATTCGATAACTATGACGCGCAGCTAGCAGGGATCGACCCGGACGGCCACCGCGATTTCCTCAACCGTTTTTACACCGGGATGTTCCCGGGCTCATTTGCTGCCGGTGTCCCATTCCAGTTCAACGAGGAAACCAATGACATGCGGATCTCCGGTACCATGGCTTCGCTGGCCGGAATCGAACGTGCCCTGGTCGCTAAGGATCAGGATCTACTGGATCTTGCAGTCCGCAGGATCCGTATGCTCTACGGTGTCCTGTTCAGTATCGGCGGGTTGCCATTGCTGTTCATGGGCGAAGAGTGGGGGCTGCTCAACGACTATAGCTACCTCGATGATGACGATAAGAAAAATGACAGCCGCTGGATCCACAGGCCACGCATGGATTGGGCGATGGTCGAAGATCCTGCAGCCGCCACCCCAGCCAGCCAGGAAGTCAACCGCAACCTGCGCCAGCTGATCAAAACCCGCCAGGCGAGCCCCGCCTTGCGCGGCAACCATATGCGCCTGCTACCAGTGGGCAGCCTCCACCTCCTGTGTTACCTGCGCTGGCACGATGCCAACCAACTGGTCGTGCTGGCCAATTTTTCTGATCGCCGACAATCCACTGACCTGAATCCGCTGCGCCACGAGGGCTTGTCCCACTTCATGCGCGACCTCTTCACCGACGCAACAATCTCAACCCATCAGTCGATCACCCTGCCACCATACGAACTACTGTGGCTGGTTGAAGATTAAACAGGGTTTCGCTGCACGCTATTGACCAATCAGGGAATAGAGCGGATACTTCAGCGCTTCTAAATGAATGATCGAGAGACCAGAAATTTTTGCATTATTGCGCATATCGACCACGGCAAGACGACGCTCAGCGATCGGCTGTTGCAGTTGACCGGCACGATTGTCGAGCGCGAGATGCAGGAGCAGTTGCTGGACTCGATGGATCTCGAGCGCGAGCGTGGCATCACGATCAAGGCGCACCCGGTGACGATGGCTTATCAGGCCAAGAGCGGCAAAGAATACCGGCTCAACCTGTTGGATACCCCGGGCCATGTCGATTTCAGCTACGAGGTCTCGCGCAGCCTGTCAGCCTGCGAGGGTGCTATCCTGCTGATCGATGCCGCCCAGGGCGTGGAGGCACAGACGGTTGCCAATGTGCACCTGGCGGCACAGCAAAACCTGCACATCATCCCGGTGATCAACAAAATCGACCTGCCCAATGCCGACGTCGACAACGTCCTGCACCAAATCGAGGAGATCCTGGCGATCCCGCGTGAAGAGGCGATCCCGGCAAGTGCCAAGACCGGGGTTGGAGTGCCCGAAATCCTCGAAGCTATCGTCGAACGCATCCCGGCACCTGAAAAATTTGACGATGACATCGCCCGCGCGCTGGTCTTCGATTCGGTGTTCGACATCTATCGCGGGGTGGTCGGGTACACACGCTGTTTCTCCGGTGAGTTCAAGCCTGGCCAACCGGTCAAACTGATGAGCGAGAACAAGAACTACGAGATTAAGGAAGTTGGCGTATTTACCCCAAAGCCACTAAAACAGGACAAGATGTCAGCCGGCGATGTCGGTTACTTTATCGCCAATATCAAATCGACCGCCGAGATCAAGATCGGCGACACCCTGACCGACGCACGCAACCCGGCACCGCAGCCGCTTCCCGGCTTCCAGGAAATCCACCCGATGGTCTTCAGCGGCATTTATCCGATTAGCACCGCCGATTTCGAGCAGTTGAAAAATGCCATGGGTAAGCTGCAGATCAACGATGCGGCATTCGTTTTCACCGCCGAAAGTTCGGTCGCACTCGGCTTCGGGTTCCGCTGCGGGTTTCTCGGGCTGCTGCATATGGAAATTATCCAGGAACGGCTGCGCCGTGAGTACGACATGGATATCATCTCGACCTACCCCAGCGTGGTCTACGAAGTGCTCAAAACCGATGGTGAAATATTGCATATCGATAACCCAACCCACCTGCCCGACCCCAGTGTCATCGAAGAAATCCGCGAGCCGACCGTCAAAGTCACCCTGATGGTGCCCAACGACAATATCGGTGATATGATGCAGCTAGTGCTGGAGAAACGTGGCACCGTCGACCACACCGAGTCGGTCGACCAGCGCCGGGTGCTGCTCGAATGCCATATGCCGCTCAACGAGATCCTGGTCGATTTTAACGACAAAATCAAAACGCTGACCCGCGGCTACGGCTCGATGGATTACGAGCATGATGGCTACCGGGCGGCCAAACTGGTCAAGCTTGACATGCTGGTGAACGAGGAGCCTGTCGATGCCTTTTCGAGCATCGTCCACCGCG
>CAYUDZ010000149.1:0-6579 GCA_964443575.1 uncultured Chthoniobacteraceae bacterium
GTCTTCGTTTCACTCCGACGGTAGGTGGTGGAGGGTAAAGTTCCCGCCAGTCCGCCGTAGCATCGAATTTGATTTAATCTTTTTTTCAAGCGTAGGTGGAACCTTTGCCGAAACTACATCAACCTGAAACCGCCAATCACGCCAATTGAAACGAATCTTATCGGCAAATCCGCCAGCAGCACACTCTTGTGAATATTTCACTTTCCGACAACTTTCAATAACCATGCACCAAGCACCAAGCACCAAGAACATAGAACAAAGCACCAAAAGAACCCCCGATTCGCTACGCGACAGTCATTACGAATAAGCGGTTTAACATAGCCGTGGCTTTTCTTGTCCTTCATAGCCTTGGCGACGGAGGAACACCCACGGGCTAGTAGGCGGTATTGGGGGCTTTAAACATCTGCATGAATGTGCGCAGGATGATGCCTATATCCAGGATCAGCGACCAGTTTTCCGCGTAGAAAATATCGGAAGAAACCCGGTTAAGAATATGGCCCTTGACCTGTACTTCACCTCGATGCCCGCGGACTTGGGCCAGGCCGGTGATCCCGGGTTTAACCAGGTTGCGCAGATAATATTTGCTAGCCAGCTTCGAAAATTCGATATCGTGGGCCGGCAAGTGGGGGCGGGGACCGACGATGCTCATTTCCCCGAGCAGGACATTAATGAATTGCGGCAGTTCGTCGAGGCTACTTTTGCGCATGAAGTGACCAAAACTGAAGATCCTGGTGTCATTCTTCGTCGCTTGTTTGTTTTCATCATGAGCGCACTGGTGCATTGTACGGAATTTGTACATCGTGAAGTGCTCGCCGTGCAGACCGCAGCGTGCTTGGCGGTGCAGCACTCTGCCGGGTGAGTGAATGCGCTGGATGAGCCACACCACAGTTGCTGCCGGCGGCAGGATGAGCAAGACGACCGGTATTGAAATGGCCAGGTCCAGGCTCCTTTTTAGCAGCCGGTTGACCGGGCATTCAAGCGGCTCCTTACGGATGCTGACGAAGTAATAGCCATCGTCTTCATACATGCTTAGGCGGTTACGGCTGCTACTGCCGAAGCTGAAAGAATTGACCATGACCAGCCGCACGCCGATCGATTCGCACAAAACCTGCAGGTTGTGCATGATTGACTCATTAGCGATTTGAGTCGTGAGGAAGAGGATTTTTGCACCGGTCTTTTGGATTAATTCAGGTAGTTCATAGAAATCCTCATCCCTGACCGATTGATCGATTTCATTATCAGCGGCGACCACCTGCATGCCGTACTGGGCATTCTGTTGCAACCACTTTTCCAGCTTACTGTTACTGTCGGCGGTACCCAGTAGGATCGACTTATAGCGGTATCTGCCATTAAATAGCATTTTGGAAAGCAGCGGGGGCAGGTATTCCTTGGCCAGATAAAGGGAGGGAAAGAGCAGGGCCAGGTAGCTACCAAGAAACACCCGTGACATGCCTACTTCCTTGGTCGCAAACATATATACCATCAAACCAATGGCTACGATGGCTAATGTTTTGGCGGTGCTGCGTATGGTCTGGATACCAAATTTTAAAAAGCGCGAGAGGTCAGAGCTGCTGGTAACGAAATACTCGACGTAGATTAAGCCGATAATAAGGATTGAAAACGTCCAGTAAGTATCGATCCCTGCCAGCTGAAAGTTCGCAAATATAATCAGCAGAAATGCCAACGACCAAAAGAGCAGAAATGCGATGAACGCGAAGCAAGTCGATAATGTGATGCCTAATCCTTTGGCGCGATTTCCGAGCATGTCCTCAACTCCATTAACGTAAATCTTTTCGTTTTATTTGCATGGCCAGTTTCCGTACAGCATATCTGGGGATTTTTTGAGCTTAATTAATTAGTAAATGTATAGTCAATAAGATTTTGTCATTATTGCGACAGCAGGCCGCATACCATACTGGTAATAATAGCACTTTTTATTGATAATCAGGGCTTTAGCGGTGGTAGATTCGAGCGGTAGCGGATTAGGTAGTAAGCCAGTTGCAGGGTATTGAGGTATCTGGCGGAGTAGCGGACGGGGTTTTTGAGGATGCGTAGCAACCAGCCGAGGTAGCATCGATCAGCCCAGGGTGGAATATCGGCCTGGCCGCCTGAGAGGAAAGCTATGGCGGCACCGGTACACAGGATAGCCGGTTGGTAGTTCAGGTTATTTTTTAGCCAGTGACCGAGTGGTTCCTGAACGCCGCCGCCGATATTCAGGATGACAAAGTCTGGTTGTTGCTGCTGCAGCACAGTGAGTAATGATGGATCTCCGGAGCTACCAACAGTATTTTTGTCGTAGTTCGGCGCCAGGTAACAGTCATTTTCCAGTGACAAATGAAATCCGCGAGAGCGCAGGTACTGCAGGTTGCGTTCTGCGTCATCGGCAGTGGGCATGACCCAGAAGGTTGTGGCAGGCTGGTTTGGCTGGTTCACGGTTTCGAGGAAATAGCGCAAGTAGCGCAACCCTGAGGTGCGCTGGATCTGCCGATCGGGCTGGCCAAGGCACAAAAAATTCCAGATCAGCACCATGAAGCCGCTGTCTGGAAATACGAAGTTTGCCTGTTGGAGTGCTTTTTGGTAGTCGGGGTTGTTTCGCAGGTCGGAAGCCAGGCCCGGGCCAGCGGGAAAGACGGCCAGGCCACCAGCGTCGGTCATTTGTTCATGCGCGTCTGCGGGTGTACCAATAAAAAAGTCGATTCCCAGAATTTTCACCATGCGGCTAAGACTCGAGCAGTTCGTACTCTTCGGGCAGCATCAACTCGGGATCCAACATGCTGAATATTCTCTGCGCAGTTTTAGCTTGTCCGGCAGCTTTGACGATTGCGCAGTATACGGCTAGCTCACCATGATCGGTCGGGCCTTGTATATCGACGCGATATTGGTTGAGCAGGTCGAGTGCGGACTGGTGATTAGCCTGTTTGTATTGGCCGAGTGCTGCGGTGAGCTTAACCAAGTTATTGTCAGGCCATTTACTCAACAGGTCATTTGCTTTTTCAGCATTCAGGGCAACATCGCGTTCCAGCAACAGGTTCAGGTAGAGCAGGCGAGTTTTGAGTTCCAGGTTGTCAGGCTGCAAATGGCTCAGGGCGGCTACGGCTTCGCGCAGTTCAGGCGTGTTCTTTTGCTGGGTATTAATCTCGATAATTTTCAAATACGCAGGAATGGTATAATTCTGCTGTTCGGCTAATCGCCAGCAGACCCTGGCTGCGTACTCAAATCGTTCAGCCGCCAGTGCCAGGTTGACAATACTGAGAATCGTATCGGCCTGCGAGTAGCGTACCGCTGCTGCAGAGCGGCTCCACAGCTCATCGGCCCGGTCGGTGTCGCCTTTCAATTCAGCTATTTCAGCTCGGAATGCCAGGGTCAGGGCATTGTCGATACCTGAAGCCCCCGGTCGATTGAGCAGCGCCTCTGCCTCCCTGAAGTTGCCGGTTTTCAGTTCCGCTAAAACCCTGAATTCCAGCAATTTCGCGTCACTGCCGACTAGCTCATCATTAAGTAGAGCGGCGAGCGGTTGGTAGGCTTGTTCATTGTAGAGCCATCCCAGCAGGCGTCGACGATCCTGTTGGGAATCATATTGATTAAATATTTCATGTGCAGCGGTGGAAAAGTCGGGCTGTTCTACCGAGCCGGCTAACTTGAGTAAATCCAGTGCTTGCAGCGAGGCTACCAGATCGCATTCGGGATGCTGCAGGATGGTGTTGGCGAGTTCTGCTACGTTTTCGTTTTTCGACGAGTATAAAACAGGTGGGCTGGTTAGTAGTGATGCCCTGAGCAGAAGGGCGGATAGGGAATCGTGCTCCTGCTCAGTCCGCTCGAGCAGGATATCAGCTTCGCGGTAAGCAACTTCGGCGCTGGCCAGATTGGATTTTGGCGAGCGGTACAGGTATTCGGCGAGCAGGACAGCCGCGTCTTTTTTGGTTTGGCTGTCTGTGGCGGCGTTATAGGCTTTGCGGGCAGACCAGATGGCGGTGTTCCAGTTGCCCTGTAGCAATTCGAGCTGTGCCTGTAGGAGCAGGTATGTGCTGGTTGTGCCGAAATCGGTCGCGGCCAGTTCCTTCATGACCGGTATGGCAATAGCGGGTTGTCGGTTTTTAATACTGTTTTCGACCAGTGCCACCAAATCGTCGCGGGTGGCATTACCTTCATTGTATAATGTAAAAAAGTAGCGAACTGCATCCTGGTTATCCCGGGCAGCATAATATTTGGCAATTTCCCGTTGGGCTTCAGGTTTCCAGGGTGCCATTTGGAATGCGACCCGGAGCAAGCGCAACTGCTCGAAGTCGTTGCCTTCTTGAGCTTTTTCAGCGGCATCGGCAATCAACTGGTCAGCACGCCAGTTTTCCAGGGCACGATAGGCCGGGCGGACAAAAATGACGGCCAGGACCAGTAAGATAAAGAGAGCGATCGGGATCGGTGAAAGTAATCGCTGCCACCACTTTTTCTCTACCGTCTCATGCCCGTAAGCGTAAATTTGATACTTGCGCAATGTTTCTGTTGAGGGTTGCTCTGAAGCTGTTGATTATTATCAGTTGTTGCTGGTTAGTCACTGACTATCATGTACTTGAATAGCATCTTGCAGGATTTTTCGCAAGTGGCTATAGGCGTCGCTGGCTGACTCAGCATTGTGTATGCTGATACCGAGGCGTTGCTGGCCGAGGTGGCGCTTTTTATTTTTCACGTTTCCGAGCCGTCCACTGAGCGAGTTATCGCCTATCTTATTGGATCTGCCGGTGATCTTGAAGTTATCGGTTACGCAATCGAAGATGTATACCGGGATGCCTTGGTTGCGGAACAAATACGAGTTAAAGCGCAACTCCAGGCCATTGAGCGTGAACGTCACGGGATCCAGCCGGCTTTCCAGTTTGAAGTGGGTGCCGCGCAAACAGATGGCAGGGTTATGGTTGCGGGCAAGTTGGGGCGAGTTTCTGCCAGGTTCCCACTCGATGTAGAACATGTTGCACTTGAGGCCATCCGGGTTTTGCCAGGATGCTTGGGTGGCGTAATTATAGCGCAAATCGGCTTTTGCCTGCTCGCTCATTGGTACCATCGTGAATGCACGCATCCTAGTGGGGAAATTGACCCCCCAGTCGGGTTGTTTGGTTTTTTCCTTCTCAGCAGAAGCGAACCAGGCTTCGGTAGCTACGGCCGATACCGAAAACAGGGCGGCAGTCAGAAGCGCGAGCAAGAAGAAACTTCTGTTACTGCATTTTTTGTTAGGCGACGGTGCTTTAGCAGTCTCACTGTCGGACTTGCGGAAATCCATCAACTTATCGGCAATGATGATTGTAGTCAGGCTTAGGATAATGATGGCCATAAAACCTGCGGTATCATGCCATTGGTCAATGACATCGAGCCCGCTGGTGCCCGAGAACACCGCTAGCGAAACAATTCTCAAAAGGTTGATCAGCATGCTTAGGGAGAGGCAGACAAGAATTGTGATGACCCGCAATGCCAGCGGGAAACGCAGGTACTCACCGATGAAGAAACCGGTTACCAGTAGCGATTGAAATGAGCGGATGCCGCTACAGGCATCATCGATTGCCACCGGGCCGTCGGCCAGAAAGATGACCATCCCGACGCGCTCGGCTTCGATTACCAGCCAGTGGAGCACTTCGACCGCGATTATGGCATTCAGCTCGGAAAGGTACTTGATGAGTTCCACTTCCAGTGGTCGTGGCCATGGCACGGCAAGGAGGGGAAAGAAACAGACGAAAGCAAAACGTTTCACGTAGGGCATACCGCCTTTAAGCCAGCTGATAGCAACACTGCCGACACACCCGCAGAAGGTTAAGAACCAGGCCAACGGCCGCCAATCCGGGTTAGCTTCGAGGATCGGAAAGGTAAGTGCGAGCCCAAGTACGGCTAAGCAATAGAGCAGTATTCCCGGTAGTGGGTTGGCAGGTATTGCTGGCACCGGTAATTCATGCAGGTTGTAGCGCAGCAAGATCAGCGAAAGAATAGGGATAAGCCAGCCGTAATCATAATAGGTGGAAATACTCCAGTCGATCCGTAGATGGTTCACTATGGGTACCCATAGCAGGCCCACCGCAAGAGCAACCGCGAGGTACCCGGCGTACTTCCCGATCCACCCAGGCGAATCACTGGCCACGGGGGCGGTTGTTGCTGATAACTGACTTTCAGACATAACCAATTAGTGCCAAAGACTTGTTTGCGTTTGCAAGAGGGATTGCCTCCCGGCGTTGCTAAAACTCAAATACAAGCAAGCGGTTGTTTATACGTATTGCGCATAAGTTTTTCGTTTGGCTGACGTAACTACACACATTCGTAGTTCATGACAATCTATTTTAGCTGCTTTTTCAGCTCTGCCGTTTTAGCGACGCAGAGGAACTCGTAGAGACCGTGCATCCTGGCAAAATAATAGCCTTCAATGCCATCGAGGAAGCCGCGCTGCCACAAGTAAACATAGAGGAAGCGCAGCAGCGGCCGAAATGGCAGGCGGTGCGAGAGTTCCTTGAGCCTGCGGCGCAGGCCGACGGTGCCGCTCTGCAGGCTGCTTGAACTGGCCTTGAGGTGTCGGTCGAGTGCGACGCGGGCTTCCCAATTCGAGTAGCGATT
>CAYUDZ010000150.1:0-6363 GCA_964443575.1 uncultured Chthoniobacteraceae bacterium
TGGTCTACGATCAGCGCTATTTGGAGCACACCCAGGGTGGTGGTCATCCGGAATCGGCAGAGCGGTTGCGGGCGATCCAGCGGCGGTTGGCAAATACGGGACTTGATCAGGCGGTGACTCGGATCCAGCCCTCGGTTGATCCGGCAAAATTTATTCCGCTGATCCATTCGGCCGAGCATATTGAATTGGCAGGCAGGCAGGCATATGATGATGCGATTTGGCGGCTGGCGGTCTCCGGGGCCTTGACGGCGGTGGATGCAGTCTGCAGCGGGCAGGTACGCAATGCCTTTGCTGCGATCCGACCGCCCGGCCATCATGCTGCCAACAATGGGGAATTCGGCTTCTGTTTTTATAATAATATAGCGATTGCTGCCCGTTATGCCCAAAGGGTGCATGGTCTCAAAAAAGTGTTGATCGTCGACTGGGACTACCATCATGGCGATGGCACCGAGTGGGCATTTTACGACGACCCGTCAGTGCTGGTTTTTTCCACCCACGCTCTGTATGCTTTTCCCGGCACTGGCTCAGCCGACCGCATCGGCACCGGTGTCGGCAAGGGGTTCAATATCAACGTGCCGTTACCAAGAGGCGCCGATGACAAAGCCATCATTGATGCATTTAAGCAGAAGCTAATTCCGGCTGCGGAGCGTTTTGAGCCTGATCTGGTCTTGATCTCGGCTGGCTTCGATGCGCGCCAGGATGATCCTTTGGGTGACTTCAATATTACCGATGAGGGATTTGCCGAATTAACCAGGATGGTCCTGCAACTGGCTCATCAGCATGCCGGCTCCCGTGTGGTTTCAACTCTGGAAGGTGGCTATAATGTTACCGGACTTGCCTTGGCAGTTGAAGCCCACCTGCGGGAGTTGCTCAAGGCTTCCGCATGAATCTGGTATGGGGAAAGTTCGATTAACCCTATTTTTCCCTTTCATTTCCATACGGCTTAGCATTCCATAGCAATACCCATGTCCGCTGCAACATCTCCTGATCCGCGAGCCACCAAATTTAATCGAGTGGTATTAAAACTTAGCGGTGAAGCCCTGCGCAGCCCAGACAGCCAGGATAATATCTCACCACAGATCGTCGGTGAAATTGCCGAGCAGATCCGCGAGATTCACGCTTTGGGTATCGAAGTGGCAATCGTCGTTGGCGGCGGTAATATCTGGCGGGGGTTGGCCGCCAGCCATCGTGGCATGGATCGGACCACCGCAGATTACATGGGGATGCTGGCAACCGTTATCAATGGTATGGCGATCCAGAGCCAACTCGAGCAGATTGGGGTTGAGACCAGGGTGCAGACGGCAATTGAAATGAAAAACGTCGCCGAGCCATTCATCTTGCGCCGGGCCATCGGTCATTTGCGCGAGAAGCGGGTTGTTGTCTTCGTAGCCGGTACCGGACACCCCTACTTTTCTACCGATACCACAGCGGCGCTGCGCGCCAGCGAGATCGGTGCCGATGTCATATTGAAAGCGACCAAGGTCGATGGCATCTATGACAAGGATCCTGCCCAGCACCAGGACGCGGTGCGTTTCGACCGGCTGACCTTTAAAGATGCGCTCAATCGCGAACTCAAAGTGATGGATTCGACCGCTTTTAGTTTGTGCATGGACAATGATATTCCGATTATTGTTTTTGACATGTCGGTTCCGCAGAATATTAAAAGAGCTGTGCTCGGCGAAGATGTCGGCACATTAGTTACAAACTGATTAGGAATTATGAGTGTGGACGAAATAATGCTAGAGGCCGAGGACTCGATGCAAAAAGGTGTGGATTATATGACCCACGAGTTTGCGGCAATCCGCACCGGCAAGGCATCTCCCGCGCTGGTGGAAAATATCGATGTTGATGCTTACGGCGGGTCACGGATGAAGTTGAAGCAACTGGCGTTGATTTCCACCCCGGAGTCGCGTCTGATCGTGATCCAGCCATTTGATGCTGCGACGGTTAGCGACATCGAAAAGGCGATCCGCGAATCCAAAATCGGGATCAACCCGTCGGTTGATGGTAAATTGATCCGCCTGCCGGTCCCCGAGTTGTCCGAGGAACGCCGCAAGGACCTGGTTAAAGGGGTCAAGCAATTAGCCGAGGAAGCACGGGTGCGAGTGCGCCATTCCCGCCGTGACGCCATCGATGCCGGCAAGAAATTGCATAAAGATCAAAACCTAACCGAAGATGCCCTGCACGATTTGGAAGGTGATATCCAAAAAATGACTGATAAGTTTGTTGCCGAAATTGACTCCGCGCTGGAGCGCAAGGAAGCCGAGATCATGCAAATCTGATGCTCGACAAAAATCTGTAGCTACTACACTATGCGAAACCAAATGAAAACTATCCTGACTTACCTGCTCGCTCTGGCACTGCTCGGCGGCACTTCATCGGCACTGGCCAATGTCGTCCGACCGGCACCGAACTTCCTGTTTCAAACTACCGGCGGCAAGACCTCAAGCCTCAAGAGCCTGCGCGGACAACCGGTCGTACTTTTAGTGGCCCCATCCCATCGCAGTGGTGCGTTCCGCAAGCAGGTCAAGTACCTCGAGAATATTTACCGGATTTTTGCTGCACAGGATGTCGTCTTTGTAGCGACGTTAACCGAAGACAGTGAACGCGCCAAGACCGATATCCCATTCATCTATCCGCTGGATCCGGTGGGTCTGGCCAGCCAGATCGGGGTGGAAAACAAATTTGCCACCATCGTCATCGGCGAGGATGGCAACATGGATCTGATCACCTCAAAGATCAAAGACGAGCGTTACATCGAGGCCGTAATCAACAATGGCTTCCCGGTACAGGAACGCCGCCGTAGGTAATCGACCCTCCAAGTCACCGAAGTCGCTTAGGTATTGGCATTAATGCCAGCCAATACGGTTGCACTCCGGACGTTGCTTAATTGAAATGTGCGTCTTGGTATAAGACCCTTGCCGAAGAGATTTGAGGAAGTGTCCTCTTCATAATCACGATCATTCGGGGCACTAGCCCGGATCAATCACAAACTTCGTAGCGAGACGAAGCGTGAGGTACTTGGATACAAGGCGGGCGCAGGATTTCGCTGTGAGCTGTATGAGTACATACTGTAAATAGCGAAATCCAAGCCCAACGCTGTAAACAAGCGCCTCACGCTTGTCGCAGCAGATGGCTTGTGATTTATTCGGGCTAGTTCCTGTTGACGCTGCAACCCATGAGTGGCAGCGCCGATACAGCTGCTGTTGCTATCAGCTTACTCGTCGACGTAAAGGTAGCGACCGCAGTTTTGGCAGATGTGGAGATCATGCTGCAGGGCGACCTTAGCTTTTTCACCGCCAGGCAGTGCTAAAAAGCAACCGCCACAGACATTATTGTGAATGGCGACTACGCTTTTCTTATTTTTAGCAAGCAGGCGGTCATGATGCCCCAGGATCACCTCAGGCACCTTGGCCCTGAGTTCGGTAATCTTCTTCTTGCTGGCTGCCCCCGGTTTTTTCTTGTTGGCAAATTCCAGCTTCTGCAACTCGCGCAATGTATCAATAACTTCAGCAGGACTTATTATTTCTTCTAGTGTGTTCATTCAGTATGATTAAAGTTACTCTCGTTGTTCCACGTTTCAGACTCAGGTTTACAATTATAATTACTTCTTATAATTATCAAGACTATTTTTACTTGCTTTTTTAGGGAACAAAGATTGGAGGTTCAATGCATTTCGCTGAGATTTATTTATATTCGGTTTACATCCTGTTGATGGCTGCAATAGGATAGCAGATTCCATGGCAAAAGTTGCTCTAGGCAAAGGACTCGATGCATTAATTTCCAGTAAACCTGGAGCACTCACCGAACCTCGGGATGGTGAGCGGATTGTCGAGCTTAAGCTTTCCCAGATCAAGCCGACGCCATTGCAACCGCGCAAAGTATTTCGACCTGAGTCGTTGCACGACTTGATCGATTCGATTCGTGAACGTGGCATCATCCAACCGCTGATCGTACGCCAGGTTGGCCGGGAGTTTGAATTGATTGCCGGTGAGCGGCGCTGGCGAGCGGCGCAGGAGGTGGGGCTCACCACTGCACCGGTCATCATCCGTCCCGCCAGTGACCTGGAAGTACTAGAGCTGGCATTGGTTGAGAACCTGCAACGCGAAGACCTCAACCCGATCGAAGAAGCCCAGGCGTATGCGCGACTGGCGCGCGAGTTTCATCTCAAGCAGGATCAAATTTCGCAGAAGGTGGGCAAGAACCGGGCAACCGTAGCCAATGCGATGCGCTTGCTGGACTTGCACGATGAGATCCAGGCATATGTGGCCAGCACCCAGTTGACGGTCGGGCATGCCAAAGTCCTGCTGACCGTAAAGGACACCGAGCAGCAAAGGAATTTGGCCCGGCAGATTTTGAAATCAGGTGCTACGGTACGCGCCGCCGAGAAGATGGCTGCTGCGATTAATGGCAAAAGCAATACAAAAGCCGGCAAATCGGACAAAGAGACAACGGCCATACCTGCGGCGGTGAAGAGAGTCCAGAACCGGCTGCGCGATCACTTTGCCACCCACGTGCATGTCCATCATGGCCAAAAAAAGGGACGAATTGAAATCGAGTATTATGGTAATGAGGACCTCAACCGCCTGTTGAATTTATTTGGTTTGGCCGATGACCAGTAACAAGCTCAAGCTGTGGGCTTGCGGAAAAGTGTAGGTTATTGAGGCAAGCGATTAAGTCATAATTTCTTATCCGGAAATTGCTACAGCATACTTTTTTCGTGCCATGGCAATCACGATAGCCTAGCCTCATCGCCTATGTTAAGCGCCGGAATCGTAGGCTTACCGAATGTAGGCAAAAGCACCTTATTTAATGCCATCACCAGGACCCGTAAGGCGGAGGCCGCCAACTATCCATTTTGCACGATTGATCCGAATGTCGGGGTGGTCACGGTGCCGGATGTGCGGCTTGAGCGTCTCGGTGAGATGTCCAAGTCGCAAAAAGTGGTGCCGGCAGCAATCGAGTTTGTCGATATAGCCGGCCTGGTGGCCGGTGCCAGTACCGGGGAAGGTCTCGGCAATAAATTTCTTAGCCATATCCGTGAAGTTGATGCGGTGGTGCAGGTGGTGCGTTGTTTTGAGCATGCCGATATCCACCATGTGAGCGGCTCGGTGGAGCCGGTGCGGGATATCGAAGTGATCAATACGGAATTGATCCTGGCCGACCATGCGACGGTGACAAAAAAAAGCGAGCGGGCGACCAAGCTGGCGCGCTCAGGTGATAAACAAGCCAAGGCCGAACTGGCGTTATGTGAAAAATTGCTGCCGCACCTGGATGCCGGTAACCCCGCGATCACGCTCGAGATGAGTGATGAAGAAAAGGCGGTGTTGCGCGAGTTTTTTATGCTGACCTCGAAGCCCAGCATCTTTGCCTGCAATGTTCTGGAAGATGACTATGCCGCGTTGGATGCCGGCAATGACTGTGCTGCCGCTGCTGCAGTGCAAGCCGTCCGTGATTATGCGGCCAGCCAATTTGCTGCCGAAGCAATTGTTATTTCAGCGCAGATCGAAAGCGAATTGGTAGACTTATCAGCAGATGAAGCCACAGAATATCTGACCGACCTTGGTGTTTCCGAGTCCGGCACCGGGCGACTGATACGGGCGGTCTATCATCTGCTGGGACTGCGAACGTACTTCACCACCGGTGAAAAAGAATCCCGTGCCTGGACGATTCATGCCGGGGACCTGGCGCCACAGGCTGCCGGAGTCATCCACACCGATTTCGAGCGCGGCTTTATCGCTGCAGAAACCGTCCATTACGACGACTTGATCGAGCTGGGATCCCAGGCGAAAGCGCGCGAGGCCGGCAAGCTGCGGATTGAGGGCAAAGAATATGAGGTCAAAGACGGAGATGTCATCGAGTTCCGATTCAATGTGTGACATGGTACGGCGTTACTTTAGTGATACCAGTGACGACCTGACTTGCGCCGTTGACAGTGTTCGCGGCTGATGTCAGAACAGCAGCCAGTCTATGAGTAGTACAGAGTATCTAGCTTCGGCGATTAATGCCGCGCGGGCGGCGGGGGGATTTTTGCGCCAAAATTTTGGTGGCGACCTGCAGGTCAATGCGGCCGAGCAGTTTGACTTGAAGATAGAATTGGACGAACGGACTCAGGAGCTGATTACCAAGGAGTTGCTGGCAGACCACCCGGGCCACGCAGTACTGGGCGAAGAAGGTACAGCCGGTGACAGCAGCAGTGACTACGAATGGATAGTTGATCCGATCGACGGCACGGTGAACTACTTTTACAATATCCCGCACTTTTGCGTTTCCATTGCGCTACGCCATGCTGGAAAAATGATAGTTGGGGTGATCTACGACCCGATGCAGGATGAGTTGTGGCAGGTCGAAGCCGACAGCCAG
>CAYUDZ010000151.1:0-5880 GCA_964443575.1 uncultured Chthoniobacteraceae bacterium
AACCAACCGCTAATAGAAAAGCTATGTTCATGATCAATTTTTCTGATGAAGAGCCGCAAGTATAAAGCAATTTTTTGCCGCTGCCACAGAAATCGATCACTGCATGAGAAAAATTGTTCCACGTGGAACAATTTTGATGTCAGCAGCGGAAGTAGTTGCGCCTGCAACCTACATTCACCAATTTGAGAGCAGCGACTCGCCATCATGGTAATCCTACTCAGCGCGTACAACATGCGCGGTGCGGTAGCCGTCCATTCGTTATTCTAAGCAACAATTCTTTGTGATAATAAAATTAGTCATCTTCGTTTTTTCCACTGAAATCCAGCAGGCTGGTGCTATAGTCCGCTGATGGCTGAGTACATTCTTCCCACGGATTATGATGTGGTTGTTATCGGCGCCGGACATGCCGGGGTGGAGGCCGCCCTGGCCGCGGCCCGACTCGGGGCACAGACACTGATCCTGACCCAAAACCTGGATACCGTCGCCCAGATGTCCTGTAACCCGGCAATTGGCGGACAGGCGAAAGGCCACATCGTGCGCGAGATCGATGCCTTGGGAGGCGCGATGGGCCAGAACACCGATGCCACCATGATCCAATTTCGCATGCTCAATGCCCGCAAGGGTCCAAGCGTCAGGGCGCCACGGGCACAATGCGATAAGAAAGCCTACCAGCTGCGCATGAAAGCAGTGCTCGAACGCACGCCCAACCTCGATCTGAAGCAAGGCAATGTGCAGGCATTGACCGTACATGACGACTCCGTCTGCAGCGTGCTAACCGATATGGGGCTGCAGATCAAGTGCCGGGCGGTGGTGGTGACCACTGGTACCTTCATGCGCGGCTTGCTGCATGTCGGCCACCAAAACAAAGCGGGCGGGCGGATGGGTGACGGGCTCTCGACCTTCAGCGATTGCCTGCGCGACCTGGGCTTCGATGTGGCCCGCTTTAAGACCGGTACCCCATGCCGATTGCATGGCCCCAGCATCGACTTCACTCAATGCCAACGCCAACCGGGCGATCATCCGCCGCAACCATTTTCTTTTCAACCTGAACGTATTGCAGGTACCCACCATGATATCTTCACCCTGAATCGCTGGCAGAAGGGAATGTTCCACGTGGAACAATTACCCTGCTGGATCACCTACACCGGAGAAAAAACCCACCAGATTATCCGTGACAACTTGGATCAATCACCACTTTACGGTGGTCGGATCGAAGGCACCGGTCCGCGCTATTGTCCGTCGATCGAAGATAAAGTCGTCAAGTTTGCCGATAAAGACCGGCACCAGATCTTCCTCGAGCCGGAGGGCAGGCATTGCGAAGAATACTATGTTAACGGCGTCTCAACCAGTCTGCCCTATGCGGTGCAGTACCAATTCATCCGCAGTATTCCGGGGTTGGAGCAAGCAGAGATTATGCGCCCCGGCTATGCCGTGGAATACGATTACTGCCCGCCGACCCAGTTGCAACACACCCTGGAAACCAAACGGGTTAGCGGTCTGTATTTTGCCGGCCAGATCAACGGTACTAGCGGTTACGAGGAGGCGGCGGCCCAGGGGCTGGTTGCCGGTGCCAATGCGGCGTTGAAGTTACAGGGTGCGGCCGCGTTTCATCTCAGCCGTGATCAGGCTTACATCGGGGTGTTGATCGATGATCTAGTGACCAAAGGGGTGACCGAGCCATATCGTATGTTCACCAGTCGGGCTGAGTACCGGCTGTTGTTGCGGCAGGATAATGCCGACCTGCGACTGACACCGCTTGCCGGCGAATACGGCTTAATCGAGCCGCAACGCTTAGCAGCTACGGAACAAAAAAATCAACAGCTCGAGCAGGCGACCCGGTATTGCCGTGATCGATCGTATGATGGCATCAAGTTGGAACACTGGCTGAAACGCCATGACTGCACCTGGCATCAGCTTCCCGCTGAGCTGCGCCAACAATATTCTGATAGCATCTGGGAGTTGTTGGAAACCAAATTAAAATATGCCGGGTATATTGATCGCCAGCAACGCATGATTGCCCAGGGCAAGCAAGCTGAAGAACGGACCATTCCAGCGGACTTCGATTATGCCGGGATGCCCGGCCTAAAGGCGGAGACGGTTCAGCGTCTGCAGGAAATCAGGCCAGCCACTTTGGGACAAGCGGCGCGTGTGAGTGGTGTGACACCGGCAGACATTAGTTTGCTGGGGGTATGGCTGAGTAAGACATCCGCTGCTCGTGCCAGCCAGCAATCAGATCCCGTTGGTACTGCTTGAAGGGCAATTATGATCCTGATAGATATATAAGTTACTTATTACAAATTATTTATAAATTATTTTTGCAATTTATTCAATTTCCGCTAACTAACTTCAGTTAAAGCTCGGGAGATTTTTACCAAATAATGGAAATCTGGTTGTATTTTGGAGAACTGATCATTGGTTTGTTGTTGCTGTACTTTGGTGCGGAATGGCTGATTAAGGGGGGCGCACGCATTGGCATACGCATCGGGATGACACCATTGGTCATCGGTCTGACGATCGTCGCCTTTGGCACCAGTGCGCCCGAGTTGGCGGTAGCTATTGGTGCCTCATTCCGGGGCATTGGCGGTCTGGCGATTGGCAATGTGGTTGGCTCCAACATTTTCAACATTGCGGTGGTATTGGGACTGTGCGTGCTGATCCGGCCATTATCGGTCAAGGTTCAGCTGATCCGCTTCGATATTCCACTGCTGATCGCGATTTCCTTTCTGGTGGCATTAATGCTGCGCGACGGCGGAATCAGCCGCCTTGAAGGCATCTTTCTTACTCTTGGCATCATTGCTTACACCGCCTTTAATTACTACCTCTCACAGAGTAAACCGGAAGCTGAAGTGCTGGAGGAATTTGAGGGTGACCTGCCTGAGTTGCGTGGTACTTTCTGGGCTGACCTCGGTTGGCTGGTGCTAGGTATGGTGCTACTAACCGGTGGCTCGCATTTGATGGTCACCGGGGCTTGTGGCATGGCCTATATGTTAAATGTCAGTAAAACCGTGGTAGGTCTGGTAATCGTTGCCTTGGGTACCAGCTTGCCTGAAATCGCCTGTAGCGTAGTGGCTGCGACCAAGAATAAGGGCGATATAGCGATTGGCAATATTGTCGGCTCCAGCATCTTTAATCTGCTGGCCATCCTCGGCGCCACCGCTTTGATCCATCCATTCCGCGCCGAAGACCTGCAGCCACTGGAGTTGGTCTTTATGGTCGTGCTCGCCGTGTTCCTGTTCCCGCTGGCACGCAGTGGCTACAGCTTGCGCCGCTGGGAAGGGATTATCCTGCTGGCTATCTATGTCGCATTCCTGGCATTGCGCTGGCCGGCTTAGGGTGAGCCGTTCAGGTTATGCCCAGCTCTATTATATTATTTCTTTTTACTAAACTATGTTTCTTATTCTTAACCATGTGTATAACCGGCATAATTCCTGTTCTTCATTGTATTGGTGGTGGTTCCACAGCGAACACAGTGCGTGAATAGTTGCGGGTAACTGATGAACAACCACGCTCCCAATCCATTTTCACTTGATTTGCTCGCAATCATTCACAGTTACTGTGCTGTTATTCAGAATTTTATTCGGATCAATTTTCCTATTCGCGTAGCCCGGATCGTAAACTGTGAGTAGCAGGCACTTGACGTCTGCGAATCACTCCAATTATCTCAGTGATATGGAAAGAATTCCGATCGAGGATGAATACAGCGACGTGTTGTCGAAAGCGCTGCAAGGCCATGGCTGGTCAGCTGAAGAGTTGGCGCGACGCGCAGGAGTTTCCGAAAATAATGTCGCGGCCGTCTTAGGTGGTCATTTTGATCCCAATATCGCAGAGCAACTGGCTGGAGCATTGGGTTTACGCACTGCAGCCTTATGCGCTCTGGCGCGCGCTGAGTGGTATCCTGAGGTCACTATGCCGCTGGGGATGACGATGCATACCAGTCATTATGGCAGTATGCTGGTCAATGCGTACTTGTTGTGGGATCCGACTAGCGACCAGGCAGCGTTGTTTGATACCGGGGCCGATGTGCAGCCGTTGCTGGATCAGGCCGGCGAACACCAACTAAAAATCGCCTACTTGTTCCTGACCCACGAACATGCCGACCATTTCGATGACCTTGAAAAAGTATTGGAGCAAACGGATGCTGAAACCTGGATTGCTACGGCTGGTGGCATGCCCGAGCTAAGTCGTTTTGAGTGGGGCCACACGTTTTCGGTTGGCAACTTGAAGGTTGAGACCCGCCGCACCACCGGGCATTCGCGCGGGGGCACCACTTATGTGGTCACCGGTCTGGAGAAAGATATAGCGATTGTCGGCGATGCAGTCTTCGCCGGCTCGATGGGCGGGCCCAAGTTGGACTATGCAGAAGCCCTGCGCACCAACGACGAATCGATCTACTCATTACCGGATACCACTATCATCGCCCCCGGACACGGACCATTGACGACAGTGGGTGATGAAAAACGCTGGAACCCGTTCTATGATGCCAGTCAGCCGCAAGGTGATAGTTAATGGCTAAACCTTACCAGCTTAAGCAACGCGCAGGTTCAGGCCTCCGTACCGGGATCGACTTTGCGGCAGAGCTGAACCCGCAGCAGTTGGCGGCGGTTACTGCCGAGCCAGGAGCCTCGCTGGTCATCGCCGGAGCCGGTAGTGGTAAAACGCGGACTCTGACTTATCGTGTTGCTTACCTCCTGGAGCAGGGGTTTAAGCCCTACGAAATCCTTTTGCTGACTTTTACCAATAAGGCGGCGCGCGAAATGCTCGAGCGGGTCATCGATCTGATCGCTGCCGACCTGCGCGGGATGTGGAGCGGTACCTTCCACTCGATCGGCAATCGGATGCTCCAGCGCCACGCCGAAGCTGTCGGCTACCGGCCGGGATTCACGATCCTCGATCGCGATGACCAGCAGGCGCTGCTCAAATTAATTTTGGCCGAGCGCGCCGAGGAGACCAAACGCAAGGGGTTTCCCAAGCCGACCGTGATTGCCGGCATGATGAGCCTGGCGGTCAACACCGCGACCCCTTTGGAGGAGATTATCGATGAACGCTACCCGTACTTTCTGGTATACGAGGAAACCCTCTTAGCGATTGCCGCAGATTACGCGCAGCGCAAGCAGGCGGCCAATACAATGGATTTCGATGATCTGCTGGTGCGCTCGACCAACTTGCTGCGGGACGGCGGCGAGCCGGCCGACAACTACGCCAAAAAATTTCGTGCGATCCTGGTCGACGAGTACCAGGACACCAATATTATCCAGGCTGAATTTGTCGACCTGCTGGCTGCACAACACGGCCACCTGATGGTAGTTGGCGATGACGCGCAATCGATCTATTCGTGGCGCGGTGCCGATTTCCGCAACATCCTGGAATTTACCAAACGCTATCCTGAGGCTAAAACCTACCCGATCGAGTCGAATTACCGCAGCTTTCCGCCGATCCTCGAGCTGGCCAATGCGGCAATCGCAGAAAACCGGGCACGGCTCGATAAAAAATTGACACCGGTGCGCTCCGGTGAGGCGGTTACCCCGGCTGTAGTTGAGCTGGCGACCTCCGCCGAACAGGCGCAATTTGTCACCCAGCGGATCGGCGAATTGCTTGAGGAGGGGTTCGAGCCGGAGGACATCGCGGTGCTCTACCGGGCGCACTTTCATTCGATGGAATTGCAGCTTGAGCTGACCCGCAGCGACATCCCGTTTCGGATTACCAGCGGGCTGCGCTTTTTCGAGCAGGCCCATGTCAAAGACCTCGCCGCCTTCGTCAAATTTGCCGCCAATACCGCCGATGAAATTTCGTTCAAGCGCTGCGTGAAATTATTGCCGGGCGTTGGCGACAAGTCGGCCGAGAAACTGTGGCAGGCGACCAGCGCCACCCTGCAAGGCGACA
>CAYUDZ010000151.1:5890-6340 GCA_964443575.1 uncultured Chthoniobacteraceae bacterium
CCAGGCCGACTGGGAACAATACGTTCATACCTGGGCGGAAATTGTCCCCGACGGTGAACCACTATTACCCGCCGAAATGTTTGAGGCCGTCCTTGAGGCGCACTACGGCGATTACGCCCGCGCGAATTTCACCAATGCCGAACAACGCCTCGAGGATCTGCACACCCTGATCGCATTCGCCCGTCAGTTCGATGAGATCGCCGAGCTGCTCGCCCAACTCGCCCTGCTGACCAATGTCGACGGCGAAAATGATCAACTACAGGAGGAGCCCGGCGGGGCGGTTTCACTGAGCACCATCCACCAGGCTAAAGGCCTCGAGTGGAAAGTCGTGTTCCTGATCAGCCTCGCCGAAAGTCTCTTCCCAACCTCGCGCTCACAAGACGACCCCGAGGCGATCGAAGAAGAACGCCGCCTGTTCTATGTCGGCGTGACCCGCGCGATGGACCAACT
>CAYUDZ010000152.1:0-6198 GCA_964443575.1 uncultured Chthoniobacteraceae bacterium
CTGGTCGCAGTAGATGGCTTGCGATTGATCTGGGTTAGTGCAAGGTTTAAACGGAAATATTAACGTTACCAACGATGAACCTGGCATCAATCAAAGTTTGTTTTCGGTCGTCTTTCCCGTTGGCAACGTTTTGCGCCCACCGCACGGCCCTTTTAACCGCTGCGATTTTATCCCAGTGGAAATAAGCGACTCCAGGCTGCCACCACTTGAAGCTCGGGTGGTAGTCCGTTGAAATACAGATCACCCGGTGGAGGTTGGGCTTCCCTTCACTTAGTAGATAGCTTTGGAGTGAGTAAAAGAGCATCCAGTCATCGATGAGAACCGCTGTCGGCGGTGTAACCTGAAACAGCTTTTTCAAGCAGTCGTGAAACCCCTGCGGGGTAAGATCCCACTCGGGCATGTTGTAGGAGCCGTGCGACAGACCGCGCTTTTTCAGTTCTTCCAGGAAGGAGAGTTCGGTCGGGGTCAAATTTGGGGTCTCAACAATTGCGCGTGGCATCATCACGATTCTCCGGTGCCCTGCTTCATACAGGCATTGGATACACTCCTGCATAGCGGGGACTTTGTAGGCTCCGACCCCGGCAATGGGCAATCCGAACCTCTGCCCGTAGAAGGAGAACGTGGGGAGAGGCATTTCGGCAAAGCGCTCCAGGACCTGGCGTGTCCCGGCGAGGATGATACAGGCGTCAGCCGCCGTATCTTTCATCATTTTTCCGACCCGAACCGGATCCTGTTTGAGTTCGGTCAACGATTGGGGAGCGAAGTAGGTTTGGTGGCCTGCGGAATGCAGATATTGACGCAAATTCAAGATGACCGAGTCCAACTGATCTTTCGGCTCATAGACGATGATGGCCACTCGTGATTTCGGCGAAGCCTTAGGTTTCGTCTGCACAATTTTGCGCCGCTTGCCGGCTCCCTGGGCCTTGATCAAACCCTCGCGCTCCAATATCTCCAGTGCCCGTTCGACGGTGGTGCCGCCAGCCCCCAGTTCCCGGGCCAGCTGCGCACGTCCCGGCATGGTGCCGCTCCAGCGCCCGCACTGCAACTCCTCGCGCAAGTGATCTGCCACCTGCTCGGCTACCGATGAGGTCTTCAGCATTAGTTTATAACCTGATCGAAAATAGACTGGTAGTCAAAATTAAAAATACTGGGATGTGCTTACAAGTTGGCATATATTGTTTAGCTTTTTGAATATGATTCGTTTGCTCGCACTATGTCCCATTGTCATTGGGGTTTTATTAACTCAAACCACAACTGTCTATGCGGCTCACTACAAGGTCATCCTGCTCGGTGGCCAGTCGAACATGACAGGCAATGGGCCCAAGCTGAACGATTTGACGGCGGCTCAGCAACTGCCTCAGGAGGATGTCTGGATCTACGGCGGAAACGGCCCCAATTCTGGGGCACTTCAGCCCGGGTTTGGCAGTCCCTACGGCCCCGAGGTCACGTTTGGCCGCACCATTGCGGATGGGCTCCCTCATGAGAATTTTGCCTTGATCAAATTTTCACAGGGAGGCACCCATCTCTACGGCGATTGGGATCCCATCACCGGTAGTGTCTATAACAAGTTCAAGGCGATCGTCGGCTTCGGGCTGGAGGCCCTGACCAAGGCCGGGCACACCTACGAGATTGTCGGTATGCTCTGGACCCAGGGTGAGCGCGACGCTGCTCATGGACGCACCACGGCAGAGTATGAGGCTGACCTCAACGACTTCATTGCCGACATCCGCAGCCGTTACGGTGCCCATGTGTCATTCTTTATCAGCCGACTCTCCATCCTGCAAACTGGTCGCGAGCCCGGCCTTCATGACATCCGGGCGGCGCAGGAGAATGTGGCGGCCTCAGATTCCAATGCCTACTTGATTGATACCGATTCTTTTCAAATTGCAGGGGATGACATCCACTTCACCGGGACGGGATTGGTGAGTCTGGGTAATGCCTTCGGGCAGTCCTATCTGAACTCACTGCCCGTGGATTCCGCCGCGCCCACGATCGACACCCTCAGCCCCGCCAACGGAGGCCTGGCCGTCGAGCCGACAACCAACCTCAGCATCACCTTCAATGAAGATGTCGTTTTCGGAACCGGTCATATCACGCTTCGCCAGGCGGGCGGTGCGTTGATTGAGAGCTATGACGTCGCATCGCCTCCGGTCAACCTGATGCTCTCCGGTTCGACGATCACGATTGATCCGAGTAGCCTGCTCTCGGCCTCCACCGGCTACACCATCGAAATCGATAGTACCGCCATTGAGGATAATGCCGGCAACAGTTTCATTGGGATCAGCGGCGATAGCACCTGGGCCTTTACCACATCTGCAGGGGATAACACCGCGCCCACCATCAGCTCCCTGAGCCCGGCCCACAATGCGAGCGATTTCAAAGTCAACGAAGATCTCATCGTCACCTTTCCGGAGAACATCGCCTTGGGCACCGGCAACATCAATCTGCGCTACGCCATCGGCGGCACCCTGGTCGAGAGTTACGATGTCGCGATTCCCTCCGCCAACCTGAGTATCTCCGGCGGCAGCTTGACGATCCATCCCTCCTCAGACCTTATTCCTTCGACGGACTACTACGTCGAGATCGATGCCACCGCTATCGACGACCAGGCCGGCAACAGCTTCGCCGGCTTCAGCGGGAGCGGCACCTGGGCCTTCCGCACGGCGGTGCCCCCCATAGACGGCTCAACCATTACCGCGACTGGTTCAAGTGGCTCTTTCAACGCAGATGGAACCGCCCTGTCCACACCGGACAAGACAGTCGACGGCAGTGGACTGAGCAACGGTGAGCACGGTAGCACTGCCGGCACCTACGGGGTGACCAACCAATGGCTCCAGTGGGACCTGAATGCCAGCTACACACTCGATTCCATCCATGTCTGGAACTTCAATATCAACGAAGTGGACATCTACACCTCGAACGCTGCCATACCGGGTGATATCGGCAGTGGTCATTGGACTCAACTTGGCGGTGCCCCGGTAAATCTTCCTGCCGCTGGTAGCCCGAACACAGGATTCGACCTGGCGACTGCTACTTCCACGATCCTGCCAGCCACGGAGCTTCGCCACATTCGTTTTGAGGCTAAATCGAACTGGAGTGGCAGTGACTTCGGTATTTCCGAGATTCAATTCTTCGCGGGTGCAGGTGCGCAGGGCGGCAGTCTTCCGGGAATCACCGCGTTTAGCCCTGCCAACGGTGGCATGGATCACCCTCTGGACGGAGATCTGAGTGTTACTTTCAGTGAAGATATCGTATTCAGCAGTGGAACGATCACCCTCTACCAGTCAGGTGGGGCGGCGGTTGAGACCTTCAATACGTCCACTCCCGGCTCCTCGCTGAGCATCAGCGGGAAGGTGCTGACCATCGATCCCACGGCGGAGCTGAGCGGCGGAACCGATTATTACGTGGAAATCGGTAACGGGGCGATCGAAGACCTCGATGGTCATGCTTACAGCGGCTTCAGTGGAGACGGGGTCTGGAGTTTCACCAGCTTCACACCGGACGTCACCGCCCCGCTAATCGATACGCTTTATCCGGTAAACGAAGCCGGCGGTTTTCCCGCCGTGGACAGCCTCGTTATAACCTTCGATGAAGAAGTTGTCTTTGGCACTGGTGACATCACCCTACGACTGTCCGATGGTACCCTGGTCGAGAGCTTTGATGTGGCACCCCCCGCTGCCGGCCTGAGCCTATCCGGAGCTACGGTAACTATCGATCCGACGAACCCGCTCGCCGCCTCCACCGGGTATTATGTCGAGATCGACTCAACCTCTATCGACGATCTTTCTGGCAACAGCTTCCTCGGTATCAGCGGTGACGGGACCTGGAGCTTTACCAGTTCCAGCGCGACCTTAATTGACGGTTCCGGAATTACCGCGTCCGCCTCATCGCTCTCCAATGGCAATCCCACGCGAGCGGAACTCACCATCGACGGGAGTGGCTTGAGCGGCGATACCCATGGCACGGGCACTCAAATCAGTTGGATGAGTGCTTCGAATGGCACCGAAGACGAGGAATGGATCCAGTGGGATCTGGGTGACACCTACATTCTGGATTCCATCCATGTCTGGAACTACAATGACTCGGCCCGTTTCGATGCCGGCATCAACCAGGTGGATATCTACGTCTCGTTACTCGACAGCCCCGGCGATCCGGAAGGGGCAGGTGCCGGCAACTGGACGCAAATCGGTAGCGACGTCAACCTGCCCAAAGCTCCGGGCCTGAGTTCCTACACCGGCTTCGATCTGAAGGCTACCACCGGGATCACTTTTCCCACTGCACCGGTCCGCTGGGTCCGCTTTGAGGTAGACACGACCCACTGGGACGGCAGTGCACCCGGAAATCAATTACCCGATGCCGCAGCTCTTGCTGAAATTCAGTTCGTCGGCAGCCTCAACACCGGCCCCGATGAAACCGCTCCGGGCCTGAGCACGCTAAGCCCCGCAAACGGCTCCAGTGGTGTCGGCATCTCAAGCAATCTCACCATTACCTTTACCGAAGCCGTCGCCTTTGGAACGGGAAACATTACCCTGCGCCAGAGCGGGAGTGCACTGGTCGAGAGCTTCGATGTTTCCGGGCCGGCGACAGGACTAAGCCTCAACGGAGCCAGTGTCACCCTCAATCCGGCAGCCAACCTCTCCGAGTTGACTAGTTACTACGTGGAAATCGACGGCACCGCCATAGACGATCTCGCCGGCAATAGCTTCCCTGGCTTCAGCGGCAACGGAACCTGGAGCTTTACCACCGAGGCGGGCGATGTGGCTCCGCCCACTATCAGCAACCTCAGCCCCGCTAACGGGACGAGTGACGTTGCTCCCGGGGGGAACCTGAGCATTACCTTTAGCGAAGCGGTTGCCTTCGGGAGTGGATCGATCACCCTCCGGCAATCCGGGGGTGCGTTGGTTGAGAGCTTTGATGTTTCCGGTCCGGCGGCGGGTCTCAGTCTTTCCGGGGCAACGGTCACGATTAACCCGGCGTCCAACCTCGCCGATTCGACCTCTTATTACGTGGAAATCGATGGTTCTGCCATCGAAGATCTGGCGGGTAACCGCTTTGCTGGCTTCACCGGCAGCAGCACCTGGAGTTTCACCGCCGGCATCGCCAGCACCACAACCTCGGCGGCGGATTCGATTGCAACCCAAAGTAACGGATTTAATGCGGATCCGGTTGGAGGTGTTGGACGGAACGGCAACGGAAGCCTGGATATCCGAACGATTGTCGCTTTCTCGGTCGCAGACATCGTAACGAATCAGGGGCTCAGCCTTGGTGACTTTGCTGCCACCGAATTTGAATTGGCGTTTTCGACGGTGAATGCCATCACCCTCGATTCCGGCCAGAGCTATGTGGTCGATTATCTCGGCTTTCGCAGCAACGTCAGTTCGCTCGGTGAAACCTTTCTCGATCCTTTTTATGGCACCGCCGCGACGAGTTTGATCGATACCGGTGTCGAGGACAATGGAGACGCGGACCAATCCATTTCCGCCTCGGGCTTTATCCTCTCCGATGTCACCGAGCTCGATACAAACGATTACGTGGTCTTCCGGATCACTTATAACCAGACAACCGCAGCAACCCTCCAGCGGTTGGACGGATTTACTTTGTCAGCCGCCGCGCCACCCAATGACTTTAATTACTGGATTTCCGGCTTCTCTGGCCTCGGCGGACAGATCGGCTTCGAGGATGATCCTGACAACGACAGGTATAAGAGTGGTTTGGAGAATTACTTCGGCACCCACCCGGGCGAATTCTCCCGTGGTATTCTTGCCGGTAAGGTCATTGGCAACACCTTCACATTCACCCATCCGTTGAACGACTCCCCGGCTTCCGACCTCACCGCGACCTACCGCTGGTCAAAAGATCTCTCCGCTTTCCACAACGATGGCGACAGCTTTGAGGGGACCACCGTGAGCTTCTCGCCAGGAGATCCGGATATCAATGGCATTGTCACCGTCACGGCCACCATCACCGGCACGGCCACCAATGAGCTGTTCGTTGATCTTCAAGTGACGCAGAATCTCCCGTAATGAGCATGGCCGCAGGGTTTTCAAAGATCAATTAATGCAGGCTTTGCTGCTCGATTGCAGATTCTTACAACCTGCACCAATAAAGGAACTCATGTCATTTCAGTCCAGCCTCAGTAAAGTGTATGCAACCCCTGCAAAACCTGACCTGAATGGTGCTGGTAGTTTTTTTTAAAAA
>CAYUDZ010000153.1:0-6129 GCA_964443575.1 uncultured Chthoniobacteraceae bacterium
ACCTCACCGGGTTCCTCGACCGGGGCCCCGACTGTCTGGGCGACTATTTTGCGCTCCTCATCCAGCGACGGATAACCGACATGCAGGCAGAAAAAGAACCGGTCGAGCTGGGCTTCGGGTAACGGATAGGTGCCTTCATGTTCAATCGGGTTCTGGGTGGCATAGACAACAAATGGCTCTTCCAGCGGCTGCGAGTTGCCCGCCACGGTCACCTGGCGCTCCTGCATCGCCTCCAGCAATGCCGCTTGCGTCTTCGGTGGTGTCCGGTTGATCTCATCCGCCAGCAGTAGATTGGTAAATATCGGCCCTTCGGTAAATTCAAACCGGCGCACCCCACCTTCGCCAGCCTGCAAAATCTCACTGCCGGTGATGTCGGTTGGCATGAGGTCAGGCGTAAACTGGATGCGGTTGAATTTTAATCCCAGCACCCTGCCAAGCGTGCGCACCAGGATCGTCTTGCCTAAACCCGGAACTCCCACGATCAAACAATGACCACGGCAGAATAGCGCGGCCAGCATCTGCTCGATGACGCTTTCCTGGCCGACAATGACCTTGCCAATCTCGCTCCGCAATGCCGCTATTTTTTCTCTTATCTCTGTCCAGTCATGTTCTGCTTTTGTGCTCATGGATTCTCCGGGTTAGTGGATGGTTTAGGAATTCCTGTGAATTCGATGTAATAGCCTGAATAAGTATCAGAGTCAGCGGAAAATATAGAATCTATAATCTTGTTGAATTGCTCCGACAATTGGCCTGCTTGCTGCGTATCAGCCAAATCCAGTACATCGTTGGAACTTGTCTGCCCCAGCTTTTGCATGAAGTCTGGTTCTAGAGTCAGTTGCATGGTTGTGCAGACCAGCATTGGTCCGGTGCTATTGAATGATTTTGCGAGCGCCTGATCCACTTGGCTGCTACTGGCAAAAATTTCTACTCCCTCAGGAACTACGGGACAGAAAATAGTGACTTTGATCGGTCGGTTGGACTTGGCCTCTTGAATTACTGAATCAACAAGTTCTGTAACCGACTGATGTGCTAGTACGCTGCCTGCCTGCGGCAAACTAAGCCTGCTTTTCAGATCGTCGTCGGCCCTTACTTTTTGAAGTTTATGGCGCATTTGCAGGAACTTGGCCGACAGCTCAGTTTCTGCAGAAAGCATTTCGGCTACGGCCAGCCATTGCTCGACAGTCCACTGCGACAGCAGGGAATCTAGCTCTTGCCTGTCATTAACCGAAGCCAGCTGGTCTTTGATCTTTGCCTTTTCGTCGGCGTCGACAGCCTCACTGCTGATCACTTCCGACCCGGGATCGGCGCCATCAACACGCTTCATGGCTTTGGCGATCAATGCGCCCATTGTCTTGCTGCCGCCAAAGGACAACTTCAGGACATTGCTGTAATCCATGTACGCTTCGTTATGCACGGCTTCTATGAACCAGGCTGCGGTAAACGCGGTATTATTTGTCAATTGCAGCTGCCCGGGATCATCCTGTCCGTTCAATAATTTCCTCCAGGTATCTGCATGCGCATGAACCACATTCTCGGGGGAAAACTCGTCGCTGCGGTAATTCAGAAAAAACAGCAGCGAGCTCAACAGGCGATTTGTGACGACATTGTTATCACTTGCAACTAGGTGCCCCATAATTTTGTCAAACAATTCGCCCGGTGTGTGCAGCATCAGCGGCGCCAGACCGTGCGCCGAAACGTCGCCTCCGGCAAGATCAGCCACGACAGAGTCCAGTTGCGAGGAGTCGACCATGCTATGAAAAACTTTCAAGTTAAGCTGGAAATTTTCGAGTATACGCTGCGCGTAATCCGGACCGTTATCCTGATCAATGTACTCATCCGGAAAGGACTTGCTGTTCCTCAGCTCCTCTAATCTTGCGACCATCGCGGACAGGAACTCTTTATCGATTGTGCTGCCATTGCTCAGATATGCCTTAAGATAATCGACTGTCTCAATCGTGACCGGTTGCTCCAGCATCAGTTCCTCGGCCAGTTTGCGATCGTCCTCATTATCAGATGAGACAAGCGATTGCCATGCGTTGGCACGTTTTGTCACATCCTCCGATGCAACCATCTCGCGCAGGATCTCGCCCCGATCCTTATTGGCATTCTCCTCGTAGAATGCGGTTGCAAGACGAACTATCTGCCGGTTGTCGATTTCACTATTATCCTGCCTGCCCTCCTGGTTAATAATCGGATTGAGCAAATATCGGGCAATCTCGCTAACGGTAAGCGGCCGGAGCATTTGCTGGTAATAATTGTCAATGTTGTCCGAGTAGTTATTACCGAAAGTCAGGTTGGGTAATTCATTACCATACCAGCGAAAGACCAATGGGGTTGGACCATCCACTCCAATCAACTGGGTAAGGATAGGGATAGCTTCTGCACCTGAATTGACCAGTTCAAGGCAGACTGACCCACTGAATTGATCGCTGCGATCAAGTCCTGATCCGGTTATTGCCCAATTCGTATGCATCACCGATTGGAGGACTTGCATTTCCAGTTCAGGGTCAGAAATAGCTGCCAATTGCTCGGCCACTGAACGTGCCTCAGCATTCAGTTGGTCATGCGATGTGCTGCTTTGATCCGCCAACGACTCCGCCACCATTTGGATCAGGCGGTGATGCGGCCATGACTCAGGGAACTGGCTCAAGATCTCATCAATCTCACTGCGCAGCCCTGCCATGTCGGCACTTTCTTCAAACCTGGCAAGTGCCGTCAGATAACGCCGTTCACCTAACTCGCAAACAGATAACATTGCCAACTGCCGCGGATCATTGGATTTACTCTCCAACGCGCGCATCAATTTTTCGGCGAGATCCTTGCTACCGTTCGCATAGGCTCCTACAGCCAACAGGGTGAGAGGCCCGCCAACCGAGTTCACCTGATAATCTGAAAAGTCTTCCTGGCCGATAAATTCAATAGCTTTCCGCAAGTCGTCATCGAGGCTGACTTCTTTCCAGCTGCTATCCCGTTTGGGCATTCGCAGGTCGGTTGCAGTCACAATTAATTGCTCAGGCTCATCAAGCATCCAGGCATTACCGCTCAGCTCGAATGCCTGCCCCGAGTAGTGCATCCTCACGACCGAGTTGCCATCTTCGACCTTGCCATAGGTGGCAGTGCTTAAATCAGGCCATCCCAGTTGCTGCATCAGATCGTTGATTCGTGCCAGATCTGCGGCAGGCAAGAGCTTGCCCGAGCAAAAAAAGGATACCGCCAATAGCAAAGCCGGGAGTATTTTCAGGTTTGGCGGCATGGGGAGTGGTGTTGCTTTCTAAGCGACGCGAAAGTACTAGCATCAGGGCAATAAAATGGGAAGCAGGAAATTGCAGCAGTATGCTTTCTTAATTCCAAGTCACTAAGTATAAAATACCAACTGGCCGGGCACTATCGTCTGGGATGATCTGCTGCCAGACTCTACGCCGGTCTCATCCCCATGCTGCTCGGCTGGATTTTTTGAGCTACTTTGTACTCTCACTACCGAGCGCTGCGCTCGGTAGTGAGAGAAAAACATTTATAAAATCCTGATGCCGGTTACACAATAAGCCATGTCCGTTTACCGCCGCACTGCAGGGTATTTCTCCGACCTTAAGGGCCGGACTGCTTTGGCGCTTGGCTTTTCGCTGCTGGCAATCGGGCTCAACCTGCTTAAACCCTGGCCAATTAAATTACTGATCGATGGCGTGCTCGGTGGAGGGGACGATGATAGTTTAGAGACCCTGGCAAGCCTGCTGCCCGGCATGCAGGTACCGGTATCGATTGCCGTCCTCTGTGTGGCGCTGGTTGTGATCCATTTCCTGTGGGGACTGGCCAACCTGGCCAGCAACTACCTCTTACTGCACACCGGATTACTCGGGCTGCTGCGGCTGCGCACCGATCTCTACTCCACGCTTCAGTCATTGCCGATGCGTTTCCACGACAGCCGCCGCGCCAGCGATACTTCGTTTCGGGTTGCTTACGATTCACAATCCATCCAGACGATCTACAACCGCGGACTGGGCGGAGTCTTTTCCTCGGTGATTACGCTATTTGGCGTTTTCGCGGTCATGCTGAGCATGGACTGGAAGCTGACCCTGGCTGCGCTGGCCATCGTTCCGGTGATCGTGCTGGCCATCCGTTTCTATGCCATACGCATTCGTGCCCAATCGACTGCGATCCACGAGAAAGAGAGTGCCGTACTCGATGTCGCCCAGGAAGGGCTGCGCTCGGTGCGGATGGTCCACGCCTTCACGCAGGAAGACCACGAGGTCAGCCAGTTCAAGAAGGCAGCTGAAAACAGCCTGGCAGCCAACCTCAAGTTTAATGTCACTACCGTCTCCAGCACACTGGTCGCCGGAACGCTCATTGCCATCGGCACCGCCGCGATGTACTGGATCGGTGCCAACCATGTGCTCGAAGGTAAGCTGACCATCGGCGACCTGGTGGTGTTCGCTGCCTACCTCTTGATGCTTTATGGGCCGCTGGAGACTCTATCCTACACCGCGTGGGCATTGGAAAGCGCAGCCGCCGGATCGCAACGCTGCTATGAGGTACTGGACAGCGTCGATGATGTGGCTGATCAGCCGGATGCCTCACCGCTTCCCGACGGTGATGGCAGGATTGAATTTGATCATGTGAGTTTCGCTTACAGCGATAAAACCGAAGCACCAACGCTGGACAATATTTCGCTGATCATCGAGCCGAATGCTACCACAGCGATTGTCGGTGGCACCGGCGCCGGTAAAAGCACGCTGCTGAGCCTGATCCCGCGATTCTATGCGCCGGATTCCGGCAGGGTGCTGGTCAATAATACCGACATCGCCACTGTCACCCGGCGTTCGCTGCGCTCCCAGTTAGGCATCGTCCTCCAGGACACCCTGCTCTTCTCAACATCGATCCGAGAAAACATTGCCTACGGCAATTTATCGGCAAGCGATGACGAAATTGTCGAGGCGGCACGTAGCGCCGACGCCCTGGAATTCATCGAGCGCCTGCCGGACGGCTTTGATAGCCCGGTCGGCGAGCGCGGTGCGGCACTCAGTGTCGGCCAGCGCCAGCGGATCGGGATCGCCCGCGCATTCCTGAAAAATGCGCCAATCCTGCTGCTTGATGAACCGACCTCGGCGCTCGATCCGGCGACCGAGCAAAGCATCATGGCTGCCATCGCCAAGTTGATGCATGGCCGCACCACCGTCATCGTTACCCATCGAATTCAGACTGTTCACAATGCCGACCAAATCGTGGTGCTTGACCGTGGAGAAATCGTCGAATCCGGCACCGGCAACCAACTCCTTACCGCTAATGGTGCTTACACCAGGCTATATAAAGCATCGCTTGCCGGCAGCGGGAAAGAATCCTGAACCATGCGCACCGTGATCACAGGCTACATTGGCCAATACCCGTTCGGCGGGGTGGTCTGGGATTATATCCAATACCTGACCGGGTTCCGCCAGCTCGGCCACGACGTCCATTACCTCGAGGACACCGGCGTCTGGCCGTACGATCCGATCAAGGACTCGGTGACCGACGACTCAACATACCATGTCACACGACTGGCGGAGATCATGGAGGCCTTCGGGTTGGGTGATCGCTGGACGTACCGCAATGCCGCCAGCGGTGAGTTCTTTGGCGAAGGTGAATCTGTTGCCCGCGAACTGGTGCGCTCGGCCGACCTGATGGTCAGCGTCTCGACCGCCGGCTGGCTCGAGGACTACGAGATCGGGATCAAACACCGGATGTTCATCGATGGCGACCCACTGTTCACCCAAGTCGAACTGGTCGAAAAACCAGATGATCCGTACACCCGCAATGTCCTCAGCCACGATAGCCACTTTTCCTTCGGTCTGAACCTCGGTCAGGATGACTGCCTGGCCCCGATTGCTGGAATCAAATGGCTGCCTACCGTCCAACCAATCGACCTCGATTGCTGGAAATTTACGGACTCTCCCGACAATGGCCAATTCACCACGGTGATGAACTGGGTCAGCTACCCGCCAAAAATATGGCACGGCCATGAGTACGGACAAAAGAACACGTCGTTCCGCGAGTTCATCGAATTGCCACAACAAACCAGCCAGCCACTCACCCTCGCCATGGGCCAGGGGATCGGTCGCGAACGCCCGACCGAACAACTCCTCGACCTCGGCTGGAACA
>CAYUDZ010000154.1:0-4424 GCA_964443575.1 uncultured Chthoniobacteraceae bacterium
CGACGGTCGCGGCAGTGGCGTCGCTAGCTGGTCGTGCGTAAGCGCCGGGCAGGATGAGGATGAGAGTCAGGATGCAGGAGTAGATTTGGTTTCGATTCATGGTACTAGCGCGATTGGATTGATTCTGTGATTCGAGATTATACAGCAAATACATAGTAGCACGGCCTTCCGGCATGCGAACAAATAGCTGATCTCAATTGCGTCAAAGTATCGTGCCTTCAAGACATGTGATCCCTGTAGCCACAATTAACTTGCGATGGTTCCAGAAATGCAAGATACGAAAGATTCCCTTTAATTTATTACTCTTATGATAATTCCAAACATTCGAAATCTTACCGCTGCCCTATTGTTGATGAGCCTTGGGCAGGTCAATGCTGCAGACGAAGCAGCCCAACACCCTGTCGAACTGGGGGCGCCATTTTGTGACAATGCCGTGCTGCAACGTGGTGAACCGGTGACGGTCTGGGGTTGGGCCAAGCCGGGTGATTCCGTGACCGTTGTGTTTGCCGGGCAGACCAAAAAGGCCAAAGCCGGTGAGGATGGCAAGTGGTCGCTGGAACTCGACCGGATGGAAGCCAGTTTCGAGCCGCGCGAGCTGACCGTGCAGGAGAGCAGCGGTGACAGTCGCACTCTTAAGAATATCCTGGTTGGTGAAGTATGGCTGGCCTCAGGGCAATCGAACATGCAGTGGATCGTCGGCAAGAGCGTGTGCCGCAACATCAAGGTGGAACCTAAGGGTGAGATTAACCCGATCCGTGAATTTGAAGTCACCAGTGTTTTTTCGATGCTGCATCCGATCGAAAAAGCGACCGGTGCCTGGAAGGACGGTGAGTACAATGGTTATAGTGCGATTGCCTACGCCTTTGCGGTGCGTCTTTATGAAGAGCTTGGAGTGCCGATCGGAATCCTGAATTGTTCGTTCAGTCAGACCAAGATCCAGGCCTGGGTGCCGAGGGTTGGATTCCGTGATGGGGAATCCGAGTATACCAAAGCCCTGTACCAGGAAGTCTTGCAGACCGATCCGACAACCCCGGAGCACAAGGAGGCGTGGGATGCCTATTATGCCGGGGTCGAGGCTGCCGTGACGGCTGGCAAGGAAGTATCCACCAAACTTCCCGGCAACATGCAAGACAACCGTGACTCGACCTGGCTGTTCAACGGCCGGCTTAGCCCGGTGGTTCCCTACACCATCCGCGGCTGTATCTGGAATCAGGGGTATGCGAATATGGGAGAAGGGTTACCATACTACGACAATTTGCACAGCCTGGTGCGTGGCTGGCGGCTGGTCTGGGATGACCCTGAGCTGCCGGTTTACTTCCACCAGTTCTATTCACCCGGAAACGATCCGTTTGACGGCAAGCCGAGCATTGATGGGCCTGCCGAGATGCGACTCGGGACGGTGATGGCCCGCGATATCCCGCATGCCAACATGGCCAGCCAGATCGATATCCAGGGGGCGATCCACTATGGTAATAAGGCGGTGCCGGGGCAGCGGTTGGCACTGCATGCGCTCAAGAACCAATATCCAGAAACCAAGCTCAAAGCCGGTGGTAAAGCGGCAGACCTCGTTGTCGACGGCCCGATCTTCAAGTCGTACAGCGTCAAGGGCAATCAGGTGGTGATCGAGTTTGAGCATGCTGAAGGCGGGTTGGTGGTTGCCGATACCAGTTACAATGCCATTGGCAAACATGACGACAGCACCGGCTTTGCCGACCCGAAAGTTATCCCGAATGGCGATGACCAGGTGAAGTTATTTTACCTCGCCGATGAAAACCGGGTCTGGTTCCCGGCCAAGGCGAAGATCGATGGCAGCAAAGTGATCGTCACCTCACCGCAGGTCAAGGAGCCGAAAGGTGTCAGCTATGGCGGCGGCGGGATCGGTTTTCAGCCTAACCTCTACAATAAAGCACTGCTGCCGATGAGCCCGTTCATTTATTTTGAAAATGAAATGGTGACCAGTGCGACCTGGCCGGAAGAAAAGTTAAATATCCATGGTGAAAAGATTGATCCCGATACTATCGGCTTAAGCTATGAGTACCGGAAAATGCCACTGCTGAGCACCCAGTTCCGCGACAATGCGGTACTGCAGGCCGACCAGCCAGTCACGATCTGGGGGATCGCCACCCATCCATGGAACCAGTGGGGTGACGGGAATTTTGAAGAAAAAGGCGAGCGGATCATCCATTTCAGCTTTAACGGGATTGAAAAGACGATCCCGGTAACCGATGGCATGATCGAATGGCAGGTGACGGTGCCCGCTATGGAAGCCAGCACCGAGCCGAAAACACTCAAAGTAAGCTACACTGTCGATGGGGAACTGGTTCACGAACGGGTTGCCAAGAATATCGTCATCGGTGACGTCTGGTATGTGGCCGCGCCGGACATGGAGATGAATATTCCTGAGGTTAAGCCCTCGGGGCAAATTGTGCGGATGATCGAGCGCCAGGCCAAACGAGACGCTAATGCCGTTCCGTCTCGCTACAGCATTGCTGTCTCGACCACTCCGAAGAACCGGTTCGCTTCGTTTTGGAAGGATGCGGATATTAAGGTTAAAGACAATAAAGGAAACGAAAGCGTCAGCCTGGCCGGTTCACTGGGGCACCTGCTCGCCTTCAAGAGTGGGCGACCGGTCGGCATCATCTTTATGCAGAGTAATGCCGGGGGCAACCAGGAGGAAAACAATCCGCCGATCAAGAGCTGGATCCCACCGGAGTATTTGGAACTCGCCCCGAGCTTGCAGGATGATCACGCGCAGCTTGCCTCCCTGCGCCCGGGCAACAAATACTACGTTGCCAACGCGCAGCGTTACCTCGTTGCCTGGAAAAATTACTGGGTCAAGTACATCCCCGAAATGATTGCCACGCGGGCGGTGCCAGATGGTGCCGCATGGGGGACATACCCGACCTTCAAAGGAGAAGTGACCACCAATGCTTCGCACACCTACAATGTGATGGTTCATTCATTCACTCCGGCTAGCTTGAAAGGAATTATCTTTTTGGCCAGCCCGATCATGGTGAAGGACGACGGCGGTACTAAATTCGGCGAACAGGTTGCCGCGCTGGGCACCGGCTTGAAAAAGCGCTTTGCCGGTGAGGATCCCTTATTCTTTTACACGATTCCAAATAAGCAACTCGCCTCCAAGATCACCAAACCCGCCAAGATCGATGGCACCGCCACCGCCGTCGAAATCAGCGATTGGAAAAGCCTCGACGAAATATTCAACCAGGCTGCCAGCAAGGCGAAGTAGCGAGTGGGTGGGAACGACATCATCTTACGGTGTGGCTATCCGCTTACCTAAAACTACTAAGGGCTGGCGCAAGACTTCATGCTGTAGCCGATGGAGGGCAAAGTTCCCGCTAGTTCGCCGTAGTCCCGATATATCGGGACGTAGGCGAAACCTTTGCCGTAATAATAAACTCTGCGGACGTCCTCCTTCGCTCTTCCGCCCTCAATTCCCATATACTGAGCGATTAAGAGCTACGGCGGACGTGGAAGTCCGCCTTCGCGGAATTTGGTAGCCGTGCAGCTACAAAAACAATTCTTAGCAAGTTGCTCAAACTCTTGAGAATTGGTATGATCAGCGGAAAGGCACAGAGAGTGGTGGGAGCCCAGGATGAGGCAGCGTGTCACTTCTTATAACTCACCAGATCGTAGCGTGGGGCGTTTTGGATTTGCTTTTTCAGCTCGGGGAGTTGTTCGGCGAGATTTTTGCCGCGGCCTTCGAGCACCGGCCATTGTTCGATGACTTCGACGACCGGCAGCGCATCCCGGCCGTACTGGGGCAGCACCGCAAACATGGTCTCGGCAAACCACGGCACCCACTTATTTTCCTCGTTGAGCTCGACCCTTGATTTGGAGAGCTCGAGCATGATCTCCAGCCCTTCCTTGATTTGGTATTGGGCCATGACCGCCAGCCCGTTGGTGCGGACTCCCTTGGAGAACATGATTCCGCTGGGTGCATTATGGCGGGTGGCTTCCGCGATGCCAGACCAGAGCTGGTCGAGCTGATCCTTGGTCAATTCATTGAGCGGCACTGACGAGCGGGCGCGACCGTTTTCATTCAAGAGAAATTGCTGCACGCTTTTGACCAGCAGCCGCTCGTCTTCGGCAGTCTCGATTGGATAGCTCTTGAACAGCGCCTTGCTATGATGAAACAACGCTTCGGCAATTTGCCAGCAGAGGTGACCGCGCGGGTCATCGGCGGCTGGTTGCGAGGCCAGTTCCAGCAGTACCGGAACCGACTTACCGGCAACCCTATGTAAGCTGTAATCCTTCCCTTTGCCTGAGGAGAGCGCATCGACGGCAAAGAAACGGAACAGGATGTCGTCGTCGCTTTGCATGCGCTTGATGATGGCATCCACCGCTTCTTCCGAGTTCCAGCCGACGTAGGCGAGGCTGTTGCAAGCACCGTAACGGGCGTAGCG
>CAYUDZ010000154.1:4434-6117 GCA_964443575.1 uncultured Chthoniobacteraceae bacterium
TTTCCTGTCGGCGTTGTGGGTTGTAAATCAAGCGCCCGGCCTCGAGTGTCTGCGCCAGCGGCTGACCTTCGAGTGGTCGCTCGACCTTCATTTCCTTGCCGGTGAAATGGACGAGCTTGCGGCCCAGCGACATCATCAACAAGCGCTCACCGGTCACGTCGCCGCGTCCCTGGTGGTATTTGGTCGGGCCGATGTTGCTTTGGTCGATGACCTTGCCATTCCAGCCACGCTCCAGTGTGTGCAGGTAGCGGGTTTCCAGAAATGACGCATTGCGTCCCTGCTCGCCAGCGCGGGCGGCACCGATGTTGCTCCACAGGTACGACCAGTAGCACCCCTGGTGGCCTTCCTCGCGGCCGGTCGGGGCAGCAGCTACCGCCATGCTTGAGAAAAAGCGCTGGCCACGCGGGTCACCCATAAATCCGTAAACAATCGCCGACAACCCTGAAGTGCCATTGTTTTCGAAATATTCGACTCCGGCCCAATGGTCACCGTATGGGATGCCGCCATGCTCGACAAAGAAATCAAAGAACCGCTTGCCGCGGGCGATTGCGGCAGTGACCTCAGGGTGGTCGATACCGCATTTAGCGGCGAGCGTGATACCGGTCAGCATCGACAGCGAGGCATTATTAATCGCACCGTAGCCCAGCAACGGACCATGGTAGCTGCCATCCGGCTTACGACTGGAAAAGCGGTGGCCGTAACTACCGACACCGCTCTGGCCTTTGGCTCCGCCGACGCCGAGGGCCTCGATCGCCGGCAGTACGGTTTCATCGCCGGTGGCCAGGTAATACTCGGCCAGGAAGATCAGGTGGTATGAAGTACGCCACACCCGCCGGCCCTCGCTCGAGACCTCGAAGGTGATCGGCTCACCGGTCTTATCATCGATGGCCAAATGGTGGGCATAGGCACGCACCTTTGGCAGCAGCCTGTCGTCGCCGGTGGCCAGCATGCCGAGGGCCACCATCGACGGCATAAATGGATGGTTATCACCTTTGAACTTGGCCTCTTCCGGGGGCATCCGGATGGTCAGCGCATGGCTGACCATCTGGTCGATGACGGCGTCAGTGTATGCGCAGTTGAATGGACTGGCCGGATCGAATTTCCCCATCACCTTGAGTTGGAGCGCTAGATTGCCGGTCTTGCCCTGGCGCCAGATTTTCAGAGTCAGCTTGCCATCGGTTGCCTCGGCCTGCTGGATCGCAGCGGCCAGTTGCTTACGCGCGTCAGCATCAAAATCTTTGCCATCAACCCCTACTACCACATCACCAACCTGAACCTTGCCATCGGCCGGACTGTCGGCTTCGACCTGGGTGACCAGGAATTGACGCGCGTCCCTACTCGCACCTTTGTTCATGTCCTGCGAGTAGACTTGGCCCCACAGCCCGGTCGGCCCCATGGTGCGATCCTGATACTTTTTCTTCTTATGATTGGGGTCAAGTATTTCGCCTTTGGTAAAGTCAGGAACCTGCGGGGCGGGGGCAGCCGGTGCGAACCCGGCACCCAGGCAGGCGCACAGAGTTAGAATGCCGGGCAGAAGGAAATTTTTCATCATGGGGAAATGCGGTAGGATATTATTTTTTAGCAGGGGGACTGGGCTTTAATTCCGGTTAAGCTCGATCAGGGCTTCCGCAAATGCCTGGCCGAGTAAGGCAAAGAACTTAGCCGAGCCATAGTAATGGAAAC
>CAYUDZ010000155.1:0-6108 GCA_964443575.1 uncultured Chthoniobacteraceae bacterium
GCAAGTGCCAGCTTACTGGGCCACAGGCAGCCGATGGTGGCGGGATTCTGGGTGGCGACCAATACATCGGATGCGAGTAGCGATGCGACAAGTTGCTCATTCTCAACATAGCTAAGAAACTTGCAGTTGTTTAGGCCAAGGCGCGCGGCGTATTCGCTGGCGCTCGCATATTGTGGGCCATCACCCTGAAAGCTAAGCTGCACCGGCAGGTTGTCTTTATCCATGATTGCCATGGCATCGACCACGGTCCGCCACTCGTGGGCGCGGCCAAGGTTGCCGGAATAAAGCATTATCAGTTTGTCGTCAGGTGAGTTTTGCGGTAGATGCGGTGGAGGTTTTATGCTGTCACCCGGAACCCATGGCAGCAGGAGGTCGCTCTTGATACCGTAATTGCGCAGACGCTGTTGCATGTCGCTGTCCAGGGCGACCACGCGTTCGCAGCGGTGGTAAGCCTGCAGCATTAATGGAGCAATCAAGCGGGCTAGCGGCTTAGGTAAGGCGCCGAGAGCAACGGCAATTTCCGGGTAGAGGTCAAGGCACCAGTGGATGAGTCGGCAGCGTCGGAATGTAGCAGCAATTGCTGTAAATAATACCAGACATGGCGGTGAGCTGAAAGCTATGATTGCATCGGGACGTGGACCAGTAAGCAGACCGCTGCAAATTTTCAGTAGTGCTACGAGTTCGGAGCACCATCGGGCGATGCCTTTAGCTTTACGCTTGCGATAATCAGCAGTCGCCGCAACGATGCGCACGGTATCCCCATCGGCCTCAAGCGCAGCGACTAGGTCGCCCAGTAACCCGGCGGTCGGTGAGGGGTCGGGCGGAGCGTATTTATTGACTAGCAGGACATTCACTCGGCAGCGCCGGGCTTGCGTTCGTAGATGGAAATGGTTGTGATTAGGTCAACAGCGCGCTGCAGCACTTCATCCTGAAGCGGCTTTTTGATTTCTCCGCCATTTTGCTGGCGTTCACGGAACGAATCAAATTCCGGCGTTGTTCCTGCGACCAAGGCTGCTTCGTTCATGCGCGGTCGCTCCTTGTCGAAGACAAACTTGCTCATGCCTTCATTGAGCGATGCCTGCATTAGTTGCTGTTTGGTTTCGGTATCGCCTGCAACGGTAATATCCGGGACGACACCGTGCGGGAAGATCGGTTTGTGCTCTGGAATTGTTACCTCTGCTACTGCTATGCGCAAAATCTGGCCGCCAGTGAGCTTGCGGTCGGAGTACTCCACTCCCTGCCCGGCAGTGGCTTCACCGATAACCAATGACTTGGCATGTGCCCGTATAGCACCGGCGATTACTTCTGCGGCACCAGCGGTATCGTTATCTGCTATTACCATAATCAGGCCATTGAATAGTGGCTCACGATCGGACGTGAAGATGCGCTCCTGCTTGGCACCCGGGCGTTTGATCGAGAAAACCAGCTCACCTTTCGGGACAAAACGCTTCAGTAATTCAAAGGCGATATCAAACGAGCCACTATCGGGGGACACGCGCAAGTCGAGGATCAGTGAACCCAGTTCACGGCTGACGAAATTTTCAAGCGCTGCATCTAGCTGTGGCACGGTTTCTTCGCCCAGGGTACCCAGCCTGACATAGCCGATCCGGTCGTCCAGGATCTCAGCATAGAACGGGTAAGCATCGCTTTGGTTATCCTGAGGTGAATCTTGAACCAGCAGCGCACCGGTGCCGATGCGTTCCAGTAGCCCCTGTACCATCGACCTTGAGAGTTCGACGTCATCCAGTGCTGAGGTATGGATGTAGTTTTCCTTGATTTGGGTAACCGTCTCCTGCAGGTCGGCGATTCCCATTGAGTCAATCAGTTCTTCAGTGCTGAGGATGGGAGAAACTGGTGCTTGCTCATCAGTGACTTCGTCGCTGGTCTGATCCGTTGCCGCTTCTTCCGGCTGAGTTTCAGGGTTTTGTTGCTGCCCGTTTGGTGGTTGCTCAGGCTGATCCTCCGTTGCAAGTTTTTCTGTGGCAGGTTTTGCATCGTCCTGTTGCTGCTGGGCCAGCAATGGGATCGTGCACAGGAACGCTGTAAGCGTCGCAGCAAGAGGTAGTTTTAAGAAGTTGAACATCATAGCAAGTTGACGGTTTCAGCGGTGATGTCAATGAGTGATAGCAATGCCCTTGACGGCAATATCTTTGCGGAAGTGGGCATTTTCGAAGTGGATTTGGTCGACCGCACGATACGCCGCCGCTGTTGCTTCCGGCAAGCTGTTGGCCATGGCAGTGACCCCGAGCACGCGCCCGCCGGACGTGATCAGGCGATCTTCGTATTTCGTGCCAGCATGGAAAACTATGGCGCCATCGGACTCAGCGGCCTCAACCCCCTGAATTGTTACACCTTTCTGGTAATGCGAGGGGTAACCGCCTGATGCCATGACTACACACACGGCTGGTCGTGGATCCCATGCGACCTCTAACGTAGCGAGCTGATTGTCGATGGCAGCATCAAGAAGTTCTACCAGATCAGATTTCAGCCGTGGAAGTAAGACCTGGGTTTCCGGGTCGCCGAAGCGGCAGTTAAACTCGAGAACCTTCGGGCCGTCGGCAGTCAGCATGAGGCCCGGGAAGAGCATGCCGCGGAAAGAAATCTTATCCGCCTTAATACCCTGTAAAAATGGCTGCATGATTTTACCATCAATGGTTTGCAACATCTTTTCGTCGACTAAAGGTGGTGGAGAGAAAGTTCCCATCCCGCCGGTGTTCGGGCCCTGATCGCCGTCGTAAGCCTGTTTGTGATCCTGAGCGGGAGGAAATAGCAGATAGCCGTGATCGTCGAAGATTGCATGAATCGAGCACTCTTCGCCCTGTAAAAATTCTTCGATTAGAATGCGTTTACCCGCATCACCGAAGCGCACCTCCTCGAGCATAGCGTGAATGGCGGCTTCGGCTTCTGTAAGGGTGTGTGCTATAATCACGCCTTTGCCCAGTGCCAAGCCGTCTGCCTTAACGACAACTGGCAGGCTGAATTCACTAAGTGCAGCAACCGCTTGGTCTACCTCCTCGAACCGCGCATACCGGGCTGTCGGGATGCCATGCTTTTGCATGAATTCCTTGGCGAAGATCTTCGAAGATTCGAGGCGTGCGGCATCCCTGGTCGGCCCGAAAATTCGCAGCCCGCGGGCGCTGAACTCGTCGACGATTCCCGCTGCCAGGGTGTCGTCCGGGCCTACTACCGTCAGGTCGACCGAGTTCTTGGCGGTAAACTCAGCCAGTTGAGCAATATCTCCGGCATTGATATCTATATTCTCAGCTACTTGTCCGGTGCCGGCATTACCCGGTGCGCAGTACAGAGTGCTACAGCGTGGCGATTGCTTTAACTTCCAGGCTAGCGCGTGTTCACGGCCACCCGATCCGATAACCAGAATATTCATAATTGAAAATCCAAAAGCTGTGTCAATTGTAAGGTGGGATTAGCTTGTGTCTGATGGGTAATCTTGCGCTCCATGGTTTATTACTTTTTATCCAGCTTGGTCTTGTAATCCGGGTCCTCAAAAAAGCGGCCAGCGGATGAACCCTCGCGTAGCGCGTTTAACTGGGTTTGTAGCCTGTTCGCGGTGACCTGCAGATTGCGATTTTCCGTTTTTAAACGTTGCTGCTCCTGTAATAAGTCCTGGATGATTTTATCTTTGCTACCGGAACTGGCTTGTACGGGTGCCGGGGGTTCCGGTTGCCGGATGTCAGTCGGTGCATCGTTGGCGGGGCCTGCATCCTGAAGTTCTGACTTAGCGACTAATTTCCACGGCAGAAAATCTGATCGGAGCAAGAGGATGGTGCCTGCCAATACAATGATAACTACAGCCAAAGTTTTCATAAAAAGTAAGACAGTATTAGAACAAACATCTAAAGTTCAGACAAGGTAATAGGGGGCTTATGATAGCTGCTTTCAAGGTGCCCAATCACATGGGTTTGCGCCGCAATTGTTTGATTTGCGAGCGTCGGCGTTTATTGTCGAGGATGCGCTGTTGTACGGCGCGCGGCCGCTTGCGGCTGGCCCGGCGTTTTTTCTCTGCTATTGCCCGCTGCTCGGCCAGCTTGCTGCTACGTTGCTCTGCGAGCGTTTTGATTAGTCGCTGCCAAGCGAGCTCACGGTTGCGCGCCTGCGACCGTGTATCCTGTGCGGTAACGGTCAGTTTTTTCTTCCGGCACACTAGTGTTACTGCAGTGGATGCCTTATTGACATGCTGTCCGCCAGGCCCGGAGGAGCGAGCAAAGCGCTCGCTGACATCTTCCGGCTTGATGCCAAATGCTGCCAGCTTGCTGTAGTTGGCATCGTTCATCAATCGAGCATGGTTTAATATCCGCAACCTTGCAACCGCCGCGGTGTATTTCTATTGCTACTAGAGGCTTTATTGCTAACCTTATTTTTATGGCAAGATTTAATATATTCGTGCTTTTGCTCGGTGTCATTTTTCTAAGCCCGGCGGCAGTCCATGCCCAGGATAACAACAAAGATGATGACTCGAATAACCCGACCAGCATTACCAATTCGAAAATCCCTTTATGGGAAGCGGAATTGCCGGGAGGCAATTACCTGGTCGACTTGCGTCGGGTAAGTATGGTTGCCATGCATAAGTACCAGGTAGATGCCACGATGGAAGTGTTTGAAGTGACTGTCGATGCCGAGGGCTCGTCGCTCGGCAGGTTTTATTATGTCAGCCAAAGTGGGCTCAAGTCACCGATCGGGGTTGGTCAATCATTGCTGGAGACGATGCAGGAGCGTGCATCAATGATTGCCGAACGCACTGGCCAGGAAGAGGTGCTGGAGAATACGGTGATGAAGTCATACCCGACTACAACCCATGCACGGACCGTCGAGTACCGCGTTGGTAACCTGGAGCAATTGGACGATCTTTACCGGAGCATCCGGCGCAGTTGGCTGTTACAGCGTAGGGGGAAATTCCGGATTGTCGAAAAAGAGGATGAGTAACCGGTTCAGGTAAAAGTCTTCTTTGTTTTTAGCTGGTACTTGCTTATCCCGGCGATTATGCGAATGTGCGATCTGAACATAAGTATTAAACCTTAAAGAAAGTAAAATTATGGCTTACGAACTACCATCTCTACCCTATCCAAATGACGCCTTAGAGCCTCATATTGACGCTCAGACCATGGAAATTCACCATGGCAAGCACCACAACGCATACGTTAGTAAACTCAACGCGGCCCTCGAAGGGCACGACGATTTGGCCTCAAAATCAATCGAGGATCTCATCGCTGACTTGAATGCAGTGCCCGAAGCTGCACGAACCGCCGTCCGTAATAACGGTGGCGGGCATGCCAACCACTCACTGTTTTGGAACGTGATCGGGCCAAATGGTGGCGGTGACCCAAGTGGTGCCCTAGCCGATGACATTAACGCGACTTTTGGCAGCTATGATGCCTTCAAAGAGAAATTTGAAGCCGCAGGTGCCGCGCGTTTCGGCAGCGGTTGGGCATGGCTTATCGTTGGATCTGACGGCAAGCTGGCAGTCACTTCGACGCCAAACCAGGACAGCCCGCTGATGAACGGTGTGGCCGAAGCAACCGGCACACCAATCCTTGGCTGTGACGTCTGGGAGCACGCATATTATCTTAAGTACCAGAACCGTCGGCCTGACTACCTTAAGGCATTTTGGAATGTTGTCGACTGGGCTGCAGTCGCTGACCGTTATGCGGCAGCCAAGGCTTAATGAAGTACGCGGCCTGCCGATGAATGTCCTGGGTGAAGAATTGGTGCCCTGCTGTATGGACCCGATGACCGGGTTTTTCAGGGATGGCTTCTGCCGCACTGGCAGCAGCGATATCGGCATGCATACCGTGTGCGCGCAAATGACTGAAGAATTTCTGGAATTTACGCGTAGCCGTGGTAACGACCTTAGTACCCCCCGCCCGGAGCTGGAATTTCCAGGACTCCGGGAGGGGGACTACTGGTGCCTTTGCGTGAACCGCTGGGCCGAAGCCCTGGAAAAAGGACTCGCCCCACCAGTCAAGCTCGCAGCAACCCACGCTTCGGCGTTGGAATTCGTCGATATGGACGATCTGATAGCCCACGCCGTCGATGCCCCGGCCTAGCCCGGATCAATCACAAACTTCGTAGCGAGACGCAGCGTGAGGTGCT
>CAYUDZ010000156.1:0-6026 GCA_964443575.1 uncultured Chthoniobacteraceae bacterium
GACCTTTTCCATCGACCAGTCCAAGCACTCGCTGTTCGGGGCGTCGAAGGTGGCTGCCGACATCCTGGTCCAGGAATACGGACGCTATTTCGAGATGCCGACGGCCTGCTTCCGCGGCGGCTGCCTGACCGGCCCAGCGCATGCCGGTGCCGAGTTGCACGGGTTTCTGGCCTACCTGATGAAATGCACCGTCGACGGGCGGCCGTACCGGGTCTTTGGCTATAAGGGGAAGCAAGTGCGCGACAACATCCACAGCCACGACTTGGTCGATGCCTTCTGGCACTTTTTCCAATCGCCACGGATAGCCGAAGTCTACAATATCGGTGGCTCACGCCACTCGAATTGCTCGATGCACGAGGCGATCACCATGTGCCAGCAGATCAGTGGCAAAGAATTATCCTACACCTACGAAGAAAACAACCGCATCGGTGACCACATCTGGTGGATCAGTGACGTGCGTAAGTTCCAATCGCACTACCCTGACTGGCAGTATAAGTATGGCATCCGCGAGATTTTAGAGGAAATCCACGCCGCCTGCACGACCTGACCACTGATAGGGATAAAACCACTTATTAACACTTATAGAACACTAATCAGACGAATGAGTTAAGAGTTAGCAATTTCTGCTCTGCAGATTTTAATTAAAATCATTAGTGTTTTATTTGATGATGTCGTTTCACTCGGTAGTGCCTATTAGTGGTTAAATAAAAAATATCAGTGTCAATCAGTGTCAATCAGTGGTTAAATTCATCGGCGTAAATCAGTGGTCCCATGCCGAATACCCAACCCAACCAAGAACTACCCCCGCTCACCAAGCTGAGCATTGTTATCCCTGCCCGTGACGAGGAAGGGTGCATTGCCTCGACCGTTGAGCACCTCAACGTCGAGCTGAATCTGCGCGAGGTGCCGCACGAGATCGTTGTCGTCGACGACGGCTCGACCGACCGCACCTGGCAGATCCTTGAGGAGGAGAAACAAAAAATCCCGCAGCTGGCGCCAATCAAGAGCCCGGGTCCGCACGGCTTCGGCCGCGCGATCACCCGTGGCCTCAACGCCTTCACCGGTGACGCCGTGGTCATCATGATGGCCGACGAAAGCGACGACTGCCGCGATGTCGTCCGTTATTGGGAAGAGCTGAATAAAGGCTACGACTGCGTGTTCGGCAGCCGGTTCACCAAGGGTGGGGGGGTGATTGACTACCCGCGGGTCAAGCTGTTCTTCAACCGGCTGGCCAACCAATTCGTCCGCGTCCTGTTCGGCCATGGTCTGAACGATACCACCAATGCCTTCAAGGCCTACCGCAAGGAAGTCATTGATGGCGTCCGCCCGATCCTCTCGCCGCATTTCAATATCACCGTCGAACTGCCGCTCAAGGCAATCGTCCGCGGCTACAACTGGACCACCATCCCGATCACCTGGCGCAACCGCCGCCACGGCGAAGCCAAACTCAAAATCCGGGAAATGGGCAGCCGCTACCTGTTCATCTGCCTCTACATCTGGCTCGAGAAATATTTTTCACGCGGGGATTACCGGAAATCGGATGATTAGCCCCTGCTGAAAGACTGAAAGGCTGAAAGACTGAAATGCTGATAACTGCTTGCCCTGCGAAGTCCCGATAAATCGGGATGAAGCAGGGATAACCAATAACTCTCTCCCCTTTTTTGTGAATCCTGCGCCTTTTGGTGGCTATTCAATAAGTGTTCCATTTCATGATGTCGTCCGGCAGCTGCCTGACTCGGAAGTGTGAACTTGTCCGCCGAAGCTTTACGCGTAGGAGGATCAGTGGTTCTATTTCTTAGTGTTTTTGATAATATCATTTCACTTCCATCTTACGCCGACCCGACTGCGATCTCTGACGTGTTGGCCAAAATCCCCGATATCGAGCCGGAGCACGACTGGGATCAGAAGTAGCCGCCATGCTGCCTCTACGTCTGGCTTGAGAAGTATTTTTCACGAGGGGATTATAGGAAGGAATAATTTTGCTATTTATGGGCTAATTAAGATTACCTCATCAAATGCTCGAAAAAGGCTTTCAGATCTATAACCGTTTTCATGCAGCTGTGCTGAAGCCGATCTTCCGGCGGCGGCGAATGCAGCGGTTCTTGCAGGAATTCCAACCGACAGCCGAGAGCCGTATCCTGGACGTAGGCGGAGAGCCTGACATCTGGCGGTTTATTGACTGTCCGGCACAGATAACCATGCTGAATTTAACCGTCCCCGAGAACCTGCCGGCAGACATGCCGAATATCAAGTACATAGCAGGCGATGCCACCGCACTGCCATTTCCCGATCAGTCATTCGATATAGTATTCAGCAATTCAGTCATCGAGCACCTCTACACGTGGGAAAATCAACAGAAGTTTGCTGCCGAGGTCCAGCGGGTCGGTAAAAGCTACTGGGTTCAAACCCCCAATAAGTGGTTTCCGATTGAGCCACACCTGGTCACCCTCGGCAGTCATTGGCTACCGTGCAAATACCAGCCTTTTTGCTACCGCTACTTATCGCTGTGGGGAATTCTATCCAAGCCTACTGCCGAGGATATTGCAGCATTTCAAAAGGAAATTCGTTTGCTTAGCCGCGGTGAGATGAAAATATTATTTCCAGAAGCGCAGGTAATGACGGAATCGGCCTTATGGCTAGCTAAAGGATTCATCGCGCGGAGACAATAATGTCTCTGCCTATATTTCCACTTGCCTGTTTTGCTTTGCGAATTAAGATGCGCCGGAGTGTTATCTTATACCCAATTAAACTGGGCTGCAATTATTCCAGTAGCCAATGAGGAACCTGATTGGCAACCCTTTCGCAATGCTTTCGTGCGGCAACTTGATTTTCTTGGTTCCGGAAATGTATACTTAGTTGTAGATGAGGTTTCAACCGATCGAACAAAAGAATTATGCGAAGAACTGTCTTTAGCGGACTCCCGATTTATTACTGTTTGGGCACCAGAGAATCGTTCAGTTGTTGACGCCTATCTCAAAGGATACAGTGAGGCCTATGCTGCCGGCCATGAATTCATTATCGAGATGGATGCCGGACTCTCCCACGACCCAAGAGCAATCCCGATGTTTCTTAGAGTGCTAACTGAAGGCAACGAATGTGCCTTCGGAAGCCGCTATATCAATGGTGGGTCGATGGTCGACTCCCCCTGGAATCGCCGACTGCTATCAAAAGGCGGCTCGATATTAGCTCGGCTCATGCTAGGTGCTTCCCTCAAAGACATGACTTCTGGTTTTCAGGGTTTTCACAGAACAGTTGTACAACGATTACTCGAGTTTCGATTGTTATCCAAAGCGCATTTTTATCAGACCGAAGTTCGGCACCTGTTAAGAAACAGTCGTTGGATGGAGGTCCCGATCCATTACCGTGCACCATCTCCTCGAGTTTCTCGCAAAGCTATCAGTAATTCACTTCTCACACTCTTAAAATATACTTTACTAAGAGTCTTCGGCAAATCACCACATCTTTAACATTCACAGATTAACCTATGAACAAACCAGCCGTTATTATTACGACCATCTTTCAGCCAAACCCGGTAATGAAAGAGATTGCGCTACAGTGTCACGAGCATGATTGGGACTTCATTATTGCAGGTGATACCAAGAGTCCTGCCGATTTCATGTTAGATGGGGCGACCTTTCTCGACATAGAAACCCAGCGCCAGATGGGCAAGTATGGCATGCTTTGTCCTGAGCGAACTTATGCCCGCAAGAATTTGGCCTATTTGGAGGCAATAAGACGTGATGCCCCACTTATAGTGGAAACTGATGATGATAATATGCCATTGCTTGACTTTTGGAGTAAACCTGAGCGTAACGTAAACGGTAGATCTATAAAATCTAAAGGCTGGGTGAACGCCTATAAATTCTTTTCCGAAAGCTTTATTTATCCGCGGGGGTTTCCGATCGACTTAGCTTTGCCGGACTGGCAAAAAAATGAGAAGCTTGAGGCGAATTCTGAGACTTATGATTGCCCGATCCAGCAGTCACTCGCAGATGATAATCCGGATGTCGATGCGGTCTGGCGCATGCTTTACCCATTACCATTAAAATTCCAGCAGGACGAACCGTTGGTGCTGGATGAGAACTGTTGGTGCCCATTTAACAGTCAGAATACTGTCTTTTTTCCGGAAGTTTACCCGCTCCTCTATCTGCCGGCGACCTGCTCGTTCCGAATGACCGATATCTGGCGGTCTTTCATTGCCCAGCGCATCCTGTGGACATGTGGATGGCGGTTATCCTTTCATTCAGCTACCGTGTATCAAGAGCGAAACGAGCACGATCTCCTTAAGGATTTTGAAGATGAAATCTCCGGTTACTTAGGAAATAAAAAAATAATTAAGCTATTAGAGAATCTTGATCTTGATAGCGGAGTTAAAAATATCGCAGCTAATATTGAGAGATGTTATGAAGCAATGATCAGCGAAGGTTACTTTGATTCTAAAGAAGAACAATTACTCACTGCCTGGCTTGAGGACTTAAGTGAGTCGTGAATGGACGTTATCGTCACCTAAAAATCTGGATTTAAATCTATCCGGTAGTACACGTAGCAGCAGCGTGCAGTAGCCGATGGCGGCTGGCAATGCTAATAGAAAATCTGTAGGTACCCGGAAGCGTAAGCGCGTGAAAAATATTGCATAACCTGCGATATTTAAAAGATAGGCTGCCGCAATAACGGCAAGTAGCAGGCGTAGCTTAGGTGATCTTGTATCGATGAATTGGCAGTTACGTTTCCATACAAGCCAATATCCCGATAGTGCCCCAGAGATTAAAACGATGTACGCCAGCCAGGCGATTATAGTTTTTGTAGTAGCCGTCCGGTCATGATAGGTAGCTGCCGAATTGTTGAATCCATTTATAAACTTTTTGCAGTAGAGGATGGCGTAATGTTGCGGGTCGATCTTGATATTCTCGATGGCTTGAGAGAGTAATCGGCTGTTTGCTTCATATTCACCCAGCGGCTTCAGACTTTGGGCCAGCTGATTGGCAGACGTAACGTAAACTCCACTATTTGCCTTAGTATCCGTACTGTTCCCCAGTAACAGGTTAATTCCGGAATTCAGCGAGATATAAAAGCCGGTGTGAACTTTTTCGTGGTTACGCCAGACGTAAGGACCAATCAAGACCAGGCAAACTGTCAAGCCGGTTACTGCTGCAAGCATCACGTGACGAAAGAAGTAAGAAGTTTTTTTAAGCGAGATTACAAAACCAACCAAAATTGGCAAAAAGACGAATAAACTGCTGGATGAAGCCAGCAAGCTGATTGCAAATAATGTGGCTAAGCCAGCAGAGCGGAAAATGGTACCAGCAGGGTTACCTTGTTCAAGAATGAGAATATAAAAAGCCCAGATATAACAGGCCGCCAGCAGGCTTTGGGGGTAGATGGCGGCTGCGGTAAATATAAAAACCGGGTAAAACCCGCCAATTGCGGCGGTTAATAATGGCATCGCCGGATGCAGGTTTAAATGTCTAGCCAGCAAAAACGCTCCGATAATCGCGATAACTCCAAAAGTACAGTAGAACATTCGAGCTTGTACGAGCGTAGCTCCAGATGCTGCAAGCGGACTCAGCAGCCACGGAATGAGCGGCGGTCGGTAGGCCGTGGGATGTCCGCTTTCATTCAAAAACTCACCATGCGCTGCAAAGCCTTGCGCCAGCTTCCAGTAGTCCACTTCGTCCAGCAGCGGCTGGTCACGGCTCAAGGCCAGTAGTATCATCGCTGCAGCCGCCAGCACCAGCGGCACAAAATGCAAGTAATGAAATTTCAACTTCAGCATGGGTTAAGCTTCCAGATAAGTCCAGAATTGATGGTTGCCGTCAAGAAATCCTTTTCAGCTTTTCAGTATGTCAGCTATTTAGATCACTGGCCCTCAAAAACCTTTTTTGAGTAGCGGTATTTCAAAGCTGCAAACAAAATTACGTTGAGTACTTGTATGCCAATGTATAAGGACGGCATCAGCAGTATCAGTATCGAGTACAAGATCCAGTCTGCAATCCGAAATCCGAGGATGCCTGCCATAAATTCGATAA
>CAYUDZ010000157.1:0-5788 GCA_964443575.1 uncultured Chthoniobacteraceae bacterium
TGCCCTCGGCGCTGGCGAACTGGGTCAGGAAGTATTCGAAGACGCGGCCGAGGAGGTCCTTGGAGCGGCTGGCGACATCGGCGAGCTGGATGGAGCCGATTAGGTCGATGAGTTCCCCCAGCCGGTGTTTGTCGAGGTCGGCGCGCCCATAGTTTTTATTGAGCGCGCCTTTCAGGCGCTGGTTATCGCGTTCGAGGGCGACCATGGCGTCGTCCACGTCCTTGCCGATGGTGGGCAGCTTGGCATTGGCCTGGAGGTGGGCCCAGCGGGCTTCCTTGGGCACCCAGAAGACATTGGCGGCGAGGTATTCGTCCTTGTCCTCGGGATTGGCCCCGGCAAAGTCGCCCTCCCCTGAGACGAGCTTGGCGTGGTGTTCGTCGAAGCTGTCGGAGATGTATTTGAGGAAGATGAGGCCGAGGACGACGTGCTTGTATTCCGCCGCGTCCATGTTGTTGCGGAGCTTGTCGGCAGAGAGCCAGAGCTTGGCCTCGAAGCCGAGGTTAGCAGAAGATGTCCCGGTGGAGGCTTTGCGTTTAGCTGGCATGTTACGAATTGGGGAACTGAGTTGCATCCCGGATCCATAATTCGAGGTGATATCCCTGATGCTTGGTCGTCACAGGATTTTATTTAACCAGATTTGCATGGTCGGGCAATGCCGATTCGCCGCAAACGCACATTTTATCGTATCCTGTGCAGTTAGCTCTGAGCCGTGAAATTTGTTGGCGGCTCTCGATTCGCGAGCCAGGATTCCTCATCCCCTCCAGATCAGAGTATCTTTGCGAAAGTGTTCGTCGTCCCGCTGCGGGTAGTCCAAGGTGTAATGCAGGCCGCGGCTTTCTTTGCGTTGCAGGGCTGAGTCGACGATCAGGCTGGCTACGGTGACCAGGTTGCGCAGCTCGAGCAGCTCGGTGGTCACTTTGAAGTTCCAGTAGAATTCGTGGATTTCGTGCTGCAGGTTACGTAACCGGGTTGCGGCACGCCGGAGTCGTTTATCGGTGCGTACGATGCCCACGTAATCCCACATCAGGCGCCGGATCTCATCCCAGTTGTGGTAAATCACGACCATCTCGTCGACATCGCTGACATTGCCGCTTTGCCATTCCGGCGGATCGGGCACCGGTGGATTGACATTTTCCAGAGGAACTTCCTCTAGCATGTTCAGGTGCGCACGGTGGGCGACCACCACAGCTTCGAGCAGCGAGTTGCTGGCCAGCCGGTTGGCCGCATACAGCCCGCGCAAGCTGGTACGCCCGTTGACATCCGTCTTCACGCCGCCGCACTGGTAGTGTGCTGCCGGCACCACCGGGATCGGCTGGCTGGCAATATCGATCCCAAATTCATGGCAACGGGTAAAGATATTCGGAAAGCGCTCGCGCAGAAAGTCCACCGGCTGATGCGAAATGTCGAGATAGACGCAGTCCAGGCCCAAACGCTTCATTTCAGCGTCAATCGCACGGGCTACTACGTCACGGGGAGCCGGGGCGCCCCGCTCATGGTAATCCGCCATAAATTCACGCCCCTTGTTATCGATCAACCGGGCACCTTCACCGCGCAAGGCTTCGGTAATCAGGAATGACCGCGCCTCCGGATGATATAAGCAGGTCGGGTGAAACTGGATGAATTCCATATTAGCGATAGTCGCCCCGGCGCGCCAGGCCATGGCAACCCCATCACCGGTCGCAATCGCCGGGTTGGTAGTGTAAAGATAAACTTTCCCGCAGCCACCGGTCGACAGGACGATCCGATCGCTGCGGATGGTCTCGACGGTACCATTGTCCTCGTCCAAAACATAAATCCCGATGCAGCGATTAGCGGTCGCCATGCCCAGCTTGCCGGTGGTGATCAGATCGATGCCGAGGTGGTTCTCAAACAGGCTGACATTCGGGTGCGCCCGTACCGCCGCCAGTAATTTGCTTTCGATTTCGCGGCCGGTCACATCACGCGAGTGCAGTACGCGACGTTTCGAGTGCCCACCTTCTTTGCCAAGGTCCAGTTCGGTGACTCCCTCGTTGAGCTCACGCTCATCAAATTCAACACCCAGCTCGATCAGTTCGCGGATGCGGGATGGTCCCTCGCTGACCACCGTGCGCACGGCTTCGTCGTAGCACAAGCCGTCGCCAGCCTCCTTGGTATCTTTGATGTGTAGCTCGAATGAATCCTCGAGGCTGGTCACACAGGCCACTCCGCCCTGGGCATACATAGTATTCGATTCTTCACCGGTCTGTTTGGTAAAAATGGCAACTGTTCCGTGCTGCGCTGCTTTCAAGGCAAAGCTTAAGCCGGCAATCCCGCTGCCCAGCGCTACAAAATCATACCGTTTCATTTGAGCCTTAGATTATCGATGAGCCTGGTTTTACCAAGACGGATCGCCCCGAGAGCGACACAGCCATTGCCGACATTTTTGACTTGCTGCAGGGAGTCACCATCAACAATCTCCAGGTAATCGAGTTCAGCGGCAGCCGCCTTGTGGATTTCACGCCGACCGGTTGCGCGCAACTTAGCGGCATTGTTTTCGCCGGCACGCCAGGCGCCGCGTATCTCTCGCAAGGCCCTCTGCAGACACAGTGCCTGCTGCCGCTGCGTTGCCGTCAGGTACTTATTGCGCGAACTCATGGCCAGACCGTCCGGCTCACGCACGGTTGGGGCGGCTACTATTTTCACCGGCATATCAAGATCGCGCACCATCCGGCAAATGATTGCCAATTGCTGGAAGTCTTTTTCGCCAAAAACGGCGATATCCGGGCGCACCAACTCAAACAGTTTGGCGACCACGGTACACACGCCACGGAAATGTCCCGGCCTGGAAGCACCACACAGCCCTTCTGACAGCTGCTCCTCATTGATCCAGACCGAATGGTCGGCGGCGTACAGTCCACCGGCCGCCGGCCTGAATATCACATCGACTCCGGCATCACGGCATTTTTTCCGGTCTTGCGGCCATGGCCGCGGATATTTTTTCAAGTCCTCACGTGGACCAAACTGGGTCGGATTGACATAGATGCTGACGACGACTATTCCGGATGCTCCCGCCAACTTCCGCGCGCGCTTGACCAGAGCCAGATGCCCGTCGTGCAAGGCTCCCATCGTCGGCACCAGCACAATCGGCCCGGACGCATCACGTATTAGCTTACGGATGCCAGCTTTACTGGTAGTAACTTTCACCCTGCAGAATTGAGTAGCGGCTGGATCTTGTCATCGAAGTATTCTTTGTCGGCTGAGCCGATGTGCCTGTCGACTATGCGCCCGTTGCGGTCGATGATGAATACTGTTGGTATGGCCTGAATGCCGCCGTAGTCCTGTGCCACCTTTTTATCGCCCATGGCGAGAGGATAATTAATCTGATTCTCCTGGGCAAATTTCTTGACCGTCGCCGCTTTCTCATCAAACGAAATGCCGATCACTACGACACCCTGGTCGCGGTATTCGTCCTGCAGCTTGATCAGGTCGGGGATTCCCTCACGGCAGGGTGGACACCAGGTCGCCCAGAAGTCGATGATAACAATTTTCCCTTGAAAATCGGATAAGCTGACCTCTTCACCGTCTGGGTTTTTGAGCGTGAAATTGGCAGCAATCTCGACGTCCTTTTCTGCTGCTGCAGCAACTGGTGCGGCGATCACCCCAAGCAGGTTGCTTGCGATGCAGTCGCTGGTGCAGATCGGTGAGTTGGTTCCTAATAGCGAAACCGCTGCTACTGCGATGATGGCAAACCATAGCGAGAGAGGAGTTTTCATATCAAAACTATTTCATACGCTAGAAACTGATGCAAATCAGGGCAATTTAATTCAGGAAATATTCACTGCCAGACCTTGCATCCGCCGCAGACCAAAGTAAGTAAAGAATATGAGTAAAATACATGCACTAATTTGCCTACTAATTATGTTTTCGATCTTCAATTCCAACGCCGAGCCACTCGCTACAGGCGATAACGCACCGCAACTCAGCGTGACCCTCGATGACGGTTCCAAAGTTGACCTCGCTGATTATTACGCCAAAGGACTAACCTTTGTATTTTTCTATCCGATGGCAAATACCCCCGGGTGCACGGCCCAGGCATGCAGCCTACGCGACGATTACGACGCGATTACCAAGCATGGTATCAATGTCTTTGGCGTGAGCGTCGATAACGTGGACGCGCAAAAAAAATTCCGCAGCGACCATTCGTTGCCCTATCCGCTGATCGCCGACACCGACAAGCAGGTCATCAACGCCTTCGGCGTACCGGCTAAGTTGGGTTTCGCGGCCCGCCAAGCGTACCTCGTTAGTGACGGCAAGATCGTCTGGCGTGACCTCAAGGCCTCGACCAAAAAGCAGGCAGAAGACCTGCTGGCTTTTGTTAAAGATTTTAAAGCAAAGTCAGTAGCTGAGTAACGACTCGGTAGGTCTTGGTGCCAACCGCTGGCGGCCGCCAAGATCCGCAAGCTCGATCATAAAGACATTGACGGCAACCTCGCCGCCAACTTGTTCGACCAGCTTGCATGCTGCCTCTGCGGTGCCCCCGGTGGCCAATAGGTCATCAACCACAGCGACTCGCTCCCCGGTGCTCACCGCATCGTTGTGCATTTCGACGGTCGCACTGCCATACTCCAGGTCATACGATGCGGAAACCGTAGCCGCAGGCAGCTTGCCGGCTTTGCGCACCGGCACGAAGCCAATCCCCAACTCCACGGCCACGGCCGCGCCAAACAGAAACCCGCGCGCATCAATGCCGATGATTTTGGTGGCCCCGGAAGCGCGGCACTTTTCACAAAAAAGCTCCACCACATAGCGCAGCAGTTCGGCATCTGAAAGTACCGGAGTAATATCGCGGAACAGGATCCCCGGTTTCGGGAAGTCAGGAATGTCGCGAACAGTTGCCAACAATCGATCATTCAATGTCATGCGCTATTGGTATTCGCAGTTGCCTGACGCGTCAACTTCACTCTCAATCTTGGTAATCGCGCGCACCATGCGTATAGTCAATTGAATGCCAGATAAGGAAACACAGAAATCGCGCCCGGACCTGCGTGCACGCCTGCATGAAGTGCCGCACAAGCCCGGAGTCTACCTGATGCGCGACCGTCTGGACCGCGTGATCTACGTCGGCAAAGCGCGGGACCTGCGTAAACGCCTCAGCAACTACTTTTCGCCGTCACGCAAAACGACCGCCGACCTGAAAACGCGCGCGCTGATCTCGAGTATCTGGAACTTTGAATACCACACGGTCGCCAGCGAGCCCGAATCAATCCTGTTGGAAGGCCGCCTGATCAAGCAATTCCGACCGAAATACAATGTCAGCTTCCGCGATGACAAACGCTTCCTGCTGGTAAAAATCAATCAGCGCGACCCGTGGCCGCGCTTCCAGCTCACCCGCGTCCGCAAAGACGATGGCGCCCGCTACTTCGGGCCATTTCCGCACAGCGGCGCTTTGCGCTCTACATTGCAATGGATGCATAAAGAGTATGGATTGCGCTCGTGCCGCCCGCGCGTGCCTGGCGAGAACGATTACAAGCATTGCCTTGATCATGTAATCAAGCGTTGCACCGCCCCCTGCATCGGCGCTATTAACCAGGAGGATTACCGCCAGATCATCGATGACCTATGCAAATTCCTGGAAGGGCGCACCGAACCGATCGTCGATCGGCTGAACAACGCGATGGCACGCCCCGCCCAGGAACTGCGCTACGAAAAGGCTGCCGCCATCCGGGACCAGCTTCAGGCGATTGATAAGGTCGTGGAACGCCAAAAAGTGGTCAATACCGACCAGACCGATTCCGATGTAATCGCCCTGGCCCGAGCCGATGGTAAGGCC
>CAYUDZ010000157.1:5798-6006 GCA_964443575.1 uncultured Chthoniobacteraceae bacterium
CCAGGGCCATCAGGGGATCAACCCGCGCGTCACGCAGGAGGCGGATGTCGTCGCGCTGCACCGCGAGGGGGGCCAAGCCTGCGTCCAGGTGTTTTTCATCCGCAGCGGGAAGCTCATCGGCCGCGAATACTTCGTGTTGGAAGGCACAGAAGAAGAAGCCGACGAGGAAATCCTGAGCGAATTTGTCAAGCAATTTTATTCCCAGGCA
>CAYUDZ010000158.1:0-5879 GCA_964443575.1 uncultured Chthoniobacteraceae bacterium
TAGCATCTCGATATCTTTATCCTGGATGTGGCGGCGGTCTTCGCGCAGGTGGGCAGTGATGCCATGGGCGCCTGCCTGTTCACAGATGAGTGCGGCAGCCACCGGGTCCGGCTCGGCCAGATGCGAGTCTGGCTCCAGCGCATAGCGGGCCTGGCGGAGGGTCGCGACGTGGTCGATATTGACACCGAGCTCAAGCATGAGAAAGAACCGATCTAGTGTTTGAAGTGCCGCACGCCGGTGAAGATCATGGCGATATTGTGCTTGTCGGCAGCCTCGATAACTTCCGCATCACGTTTAGAGCCACCGGGTTGGATCACCGCAGTAGCACCAGCTTCTGCGGCGGCTACCAAGCCATCTGCAAAAGGGAAAAATGCATCACTGGCAACTACGCTTCCCTGCAGGTCGAGGCTGGCGTCATTGGCTTTCCAGATGGCAATCTTAGAGCTGTCGACACGCGACATTTGTCCGGCACCGATCCCCAGTGTTCGGTCTGGTCCGCAATACACGATAGCATTTGATTTGACATGTTTAACGACATTCCAACCGAAGACCATGGCTTGCATCTCTGACTTGGTGGGGGGGCGAGAAGTCACGACCTTGTCTTCGAGGGTACCAAGTTTCTGCAAGTCCTGATCCTGCACCAGCACTCCACCGCGCACCGAGCGAATCAGGCGGTGCTCACTCTCCTCGGCCGACAGCGGCAACTGCCGCATTAGGCGCAAATTCTTTTTCTTTTGCAGCAGGGCGCGGGCGTCAGCCTCAAATTCCGGCGCAATGATAACTTCGCTGAAGATTTCACAAATCGACTTAGCCAGGTCGAGAGTCAGTGGCTGGTTGGTGATAATGATGCCACCGAACGGGGATTGCTTATCGGTGGCAAATGCCTTCTCCCACGCTTGCTTGAGGTCGGGGTCACTACCTACCCCGCACGGATTGGTGTGTTTCAGGATTGCGACGGTGGGTTCAGAGAATTCATCGATCAGGTCAGCTGCTGCCGTGATATCGATTATGTTGTTATAGGATAGCTCCTTGCCGTGCAGCTTTTCGAAGCAATCATTGAACGCTCCATAGAGTGAGGCTTGCTGGTGCGGGTTTTCGCCGTAGCGTAAGCCCATTTCCAGCGGCAGCGAAAGCGCTAGGGACTCGCCGGTTTGCTGGGTTGAGTCAAGGTAGTTGGCGATAGTGCTATCGTAGCCTGACGTCGTCACAAAGACTTTGATCGCCAGTCGCTCGCGCACTTTCAGGCTGGTTGCCCCATCGTTATCTTCGATATCGTCAATTACGCTCTGATAGTCTTCGGGGTCGGTTAAGACGGTGACCGAGCGGTAATTTTTTGCTGCGCTGCGTAGCATCGACGGGCCACCAATATCGATTTGTTCAATTGCTTCCTCGAGGGTGGTGTCAGGGTTGGCGATGGTTTGTTCGAATGGATAGAGATTGACTACTACGAGGTCGATCGGCTTGATGCCATGTTCTTTGACCTGGTTGCAATGCTCATCGTTTTCTCGCAGGTAAAGCAGCCCCCCATGGACTTTCGGGTGGAGTGTTTTAACCCGGCCATCGAGCATTTCCGGGAAGCCGGTAAACTCTGAGACTTCAATATTTGGGATACCCTCTTTTTTCAGCAATTTTGCAGTACCGCCGGTGGAAATGATTTCGATCCCGAGGTCCGTCAACTTGCGGGCAAATTCGGCCAGTCCGGTTTTATCGGATACGGATATCAATGCTCGCTCAATTTTCATCGTTTCAGGGTAGAATAGTCATGGGTTGGCATCAATGAATTCCTCGTGATTATTCTCGAATGTGCCGCAATCATGCTGCGGGTGTTTGGGGGGTTACGGAGTGATTTCCCGTAACTCGACTTGCGGTGCGAGCAGGCCGCCGTGGACGCCGGTGCTTTGCCAGACCAGTTGAGAATTGGCGGCCAACTCGCGATAGAACTGCTGCACAGGACTGTCAGCGGATTTCCCCTGATCTACTTCCCTGAAATAATGGCTAAAAGCAACAAAATGGGTCGCACCTAATTGGCGCAGTTGATCAAGTGAACCGAACGAGTGTAAGAACGGTTTATTGAGAACAGTATGGGGCAGGGTCGGGCGTGTTTCCGGATTACGTGACGGCTGGGTATAAGGCAACCAAGCAAATTTACCTTGGGCGATGACTGCAGTTGGCGGCAACTCATCGCGGACATACTCATAAAGATTCCAGCGTGTATCATTGTGTAACCGTTGTGCCTGAGTAATTAATTGTGGCCCCTTGTTGGTGGCGAGTGGGATGACAAGGGCAGCGGCAGCCACAATTCCCAGCACGTTTGCAAGTTGTTTGGCGGCCCCGAGCCAACCGGCGACACGGCCGACCAGGCATGCTATGGCAGCGGCTCCAACCCCTGCGTACAGGGCACAAAAGGCGGCCAGTGGCAGCAAATATCGGGAAAACGTATAAAAAGAAAAACAGAGCACCCCCAAATATCCTAAGGTAAATAGTGCCGACCAGACTCCACTGTATCCTGTCTGCCGATTGAGCAATGGCTTCGGCAACACGACTGCCAACAGGCCAAGGGCAGCTACTGCGTGTAACCAGTACGGGGAGTTCTTGGCTAGCATTGAGAGGAAAACCAGGTGCGGTGTTTCGGCGTGCTGGTCGTAGAGAGGTTGATCAAAGGTTTTAAATTCATCGCCCAGATCAGCAACCAGCTTAGGTAGTTCGAGTATCATTTGGTAATTGCAGATGGCAAATGTGACCATGGCGGCAGCGAGGCAGGCAACGTAGCATTTCACCCTTGGGCGCCAACTGCCGCGACTGGTGATCGCGGTTGCCGCCAATGCCGGTAACAGTGCGTAAATTCCGATGAACTTGCCTGATACAGCCAAGCCGGCAGCGGCCCCAAGCAGCAAAGCGCGCGCCATACCAGGCCGTCTTACATAGAAAACCAGAGCCGTCAGGCATGCAGATAGTCCCACCAGCAAAGCGGGGTCCTCTTTCATGTAATGGGCCAGCTGGAACAGCAGCGGGTCGAATAATAAAATTACTGCGGTGGACACCATGGCTAGCCGCCCTGCCAACAGCAGTGCACAACTTGCCACCAAGACGATCGCAGCAGCAGCAAAAAAGGCTGAAGTAAACCTACCGCTGCGGGCTGCCTGCTGGTGGCTGCCCTCGTAGCCGGTCGATACCGCGAACGCCAGCCTCGCAGTATTGATCAATAACAGCGGGTGGTTGAATTGCAGGCGATCCTTGGTAATCGCGTAGGCTTTCTTTGGTTCATCCGGATGATACAGGTATGCAAAATCGTTGGCATAAGTATAAAGCAGCATGGCCGCAACAAAAACGACCAGCAGAAAGAGTGATTCCGGATGCTGTACCCTTTGCTTTGTGTGCGTCGCCAACCGCTTAGTCTTGCCGGCAAGATCAGTGAATATCGTGTTCCAAACCACGCCCGACGGTATATACTGCGCAGCCAATGAATTGTAAAGCGCTACAACTTGCGGCACTGCTGGGATTAGTTGTAGCTGCCAAGTGGCTGGTTATTTCGCTATTTGGCAGCCCGTTGCCGTATTGGGATCAGTGGGGTACAGAATCAGATTTACTGGTCGGCTGGGTCGAGGGTAATTTTCAGTGGCAGGAATTGGCGAGCGCGCACAACGAACATCGCCTGTTGGTCTCACGCCTCTTTTGGTTGTTGGTATTTATTGCTAACGAGTGTCAGTGGGACCCGCAGGTGAGCCAGTACCTGGCGGCTATTGTAACTGCGCTTACGGTATTGGTGGCGGTGGCCTGTTATTTGTCGCGCGCCGAGTGGGTCCGCGGGCGAAGCGTGATTGCTGCCGCTGCGGTTTTGTATGCCTTGCCGGTGGCCTGGATGAATTTAGTTTGGGGCTTCCAGGCGCAATTTCATTTTCAGCTGTTGTTTAGTGTTTTGGCAATTTGTGGATTGTCGACTTTTCATGTGCGTGCCTGGCAGTGGTGGGGTGGTTTGGGGGCAGGTGTGCTGGCGCTATTCACCTCGGGTTCCGGTGTTTTATTTGCAGCAGGCATCCTGGGCATCGTTGTCATCCGTTGGATCAGCAGGCGCTCGCTCGCGAGTGGGGTGGTTGCCACTATTGCAGCTTTGGGCTTGCTGTTGGTGGCGGCCTGGTTGCTGTTGCCGAAAAACTCGGCGGGATCGCGCCTGGCTGCTCAAGGTCCCGGTGACTTCCTGGTGGCAGCAATGCAGCATTTCTCCTGGCCGTGGACTGATGTCTGGCCGTTTGCACTATTGATTTACCTGCCTTCCTGTTTGTTGCTGGTCCATTATCTTCGCTCGCCGGAGAATTCTGCCAGGAGTGCTGAATTTTCATTAATGCTGGTCGGCATGGCAGCTGCGCAGTTGCTGGCCATGTCGTGGGCGCGTGGGCTTGACGGGCTTGGCCCTCACCCGCGTTACGCCGATATCCATGTGCTTGGCGTGCTGGCCAACCTCCTCTGTTTGGCTGAGTTGTTAAGGATCAATTTTAAACAAAACCATTACCGGGTAGCGGTGCAGTGGCTCATGCGCGCATGGGTTGTGATCGTTGCCGCCGGAATTATTTATCTGGCCCTTGATGCGTTGACGGTGCGCTTGCCACAGTGGTCAGCAGAACTGCAGACGATGCGTGGCAATGTCCAGGCATATTTGGACAGTGGCGATGAGTCGCACCTGCGTGGCAAGCTGCGCAAGGAAATCCCGGTGCAGGAGCCCGAGTGGCTGATCGAGCCGCTGGCAAGCGAGAGTATGCGGGAGATCCTGCCTTATATCATCCGTGCGCCGCTGGCTACCGGACAGGTACAGCTTGCCGGGGTATTTCAACGTAATGGCCCGCTACCTGTGAACAGTGGTGAGCGAAACGCTGCCGGTGATTACTATTCCAGCTATGCTGAGGGTGGCGGCTTGGGCGAGTTTACCAGTGGCCGGTTACAGTCGCGGTATTCATTTCTGCTTTTCGACTACGCTGGCCACGCTAGCAGTAGCAATATCATGCTGTGTGTCGAGGGGGGCTCAGGTGAAAAACAGAATTGCCTAAGCATCTCGGATTCTACGCCTGCGGGTCGCAGTTGGCGACGTGCTGTGATCCCAACGGTCGCCGGAGACTTTTATTTGCGTGCAGTGGATGACCGCCCCGGCGGTTGGTTGGCCTTTTCGCAGCCGGTTGAATGCGGGGTATTGACTCTGGCGGCGCTGCGTTATGCTGACATGGCCGCATTGGTACTGGCTATCGCGGTGGCCGTGTTCATACTGGCCCTACTGCTTACACCATCCCATGCCATGGCATGTAGTGACAACCAGTCTAAAGAGTAAGGTGCAATAATCGATTTCTCCAGCTTGACTGCTATTTGTCCCAGAATGCTGTAATGTGGCTATTGGGTGATACCGAAAACTACAGAAGCAGGAAAAATTTCTGCGATGCTGTCTTGATATGACACAAGTTGCATACGAATTAACAAATTTTATAATTAAGCCATTATGAATCGTCGTCATTTCCTCAATACGATGGCTGGTACTGCACTGGCGGGCTATGCCTATGACGGCAAGTCTGAAGGGGTGTCAATACCAATCGATTCGCTCTTTGATAGTGACCAAAGCGAATTACTTCAGCTGGCTCAGCGGGTGATGGAAAAATGCGTTCTGGATAAAATCCGTGCGCCTACCCCACCGCTGAAAAATACGTGGATTGCTCCGGGCTGGCTTTAGATGGTCACCATAAGCTCGCTGCAGACATTGCCGACAAGATAGTGGCTAACGCGCTAAAGAATGGTCTAAGCGAGCACTACAACTCAATTACCGGTAAAGCGCTTGGTGTTCCTGATTCTAGCCCGAATAAATCACAAGCCATCTGCTGCGACTGGCGGGAGGCACTTGTCTA
>CAYUDZ010000159.1:0-3627 GCA_964443575.1 uncultured Chthoniobacteraceae bacterium
GTTCTTGGCCAGGCCAAAAAGCCGAAATTAGGGGTTTTCCGACAGATTCAACGTCGCGCATCACCCGCCCGAAGGAGCTTTAGCGACTGAGGGTTGGGTGCATGCGCTTTGTTCGCATTTCATATCGTAATAAGATGAATGGCCACAAGCAAAGAATAGCTATAAAAGTTGCTCATAATGACAGCCCGGACTAACTTATAGTGCTCAGTAGGCTGAGAATGAAAAAGAAACACGGCGGACTCAATGAGAATTGTTGCGATGAATGCAAATGATATGCCGATGGCTAGCGAATGAATGTTGTCTTTGGCTGTTCCACTTGGAAAATAATACGTGGTTACAAATATAGGAAGTCCGGCAAGGGCACTCAAGACGTTCGCCAAAACAAACCGTCCAAAGATCCATCTCCTCTTCTGAAGTTTGCGCAAATAAATGACCACCGCAGTGAACTCCACAACCATTGATGCGGCAATCCCGAGCCATCCTCCAATAAAGAATGCCGGGTAAGTATGAAGCGTGTTGGCGAGCATGTAGTTTACTGTCAACGCTGCCATTCAGCCAAGAAGGAGCGCAGCATCTGAATTGGCTTGTTCGCCTTCTTCATTCGATACTCTTACCTTTGTCGTCCCATTGGGGGTCGCCAGGCTCGATACTAAAAATAAATGGCTCACCGTCCACCATCTTGGCCTTCACGCGAATGTAATGGATCTTGCCATCAATCTGCACGCCCTCTTGCCGCACCGAATACGCGTAATCAAATCCCATCCCATTCCAAATGTAGGCTGTTCCGGTGAAAAGTGCGCCGCTATGACCGCCTGTGAAGATCGAGAATACCTGTTTTGTCTTGGGATCAGGGTATGGATAGACCAGCCCGGAAAGCGTCATGTTCTTGACGTGCTTATTCAGCGCCGGGTCATAGATGAAGACGTCAAACTGGCTGGCTTTCTTATTGGATACAGTAAGAACACGATAATCCATGTGCCCATCAAAATTGTAGTCAAATGGCTCGCCCGGCAGATCTTCTGCGTAGCAAATGGGGGTGAAGATCAGGAGCAGACCAGTAATAGTGCTGAAATTCATATTGGGTCTTTGTTTTATGGCGAATGTCACCGATGACCAACAGCCGCTTGCTTATGGCGTAGCTCCTGCCGACGAAGCGGATCAGCAGCAGCTATGCTAGAAGTCCCGAAGGGACGGCTGTTTAGTCGATCAGTCTGTTCGGCTTTCCTGTATAATGAAGGAAAAGCGGGCCTCCAAAGCACCGCGATCAAATAGAGGCGCTCACCCGTGTCTCTGAAATATAGTATGTGTTTTGCTTTGTCCGCAAATGCGACTCCGCTTGGGCCAAATTCCGCTCCAGCACTCTTCATATACTTAATGATATCATGGCGCGTATCCGATATCTTGGTGGCACCTTCACTCTTTTGTATCTCGAGGAGAATGGGAAAAAATTCTTTGGGAGTGAAGGAGATGACCATCTCAAAAATCGTTGTCGTATCCTGCTTACTTTCCTCCAGCAAGTTGTCGATAATCTCAACCTCGGAAAGTGGCGGCCTCGCCAGTGCCCCTGCGGTCGTCACAATCATTAGGATCGTTAGTATTTTAAGCATATATTTTTGCCTAATGGCATAAAGGCGTCAGCCCAATGTTTCATGTATTTACCGTCATTCCTCGGAGTCGGGACTGTCGTGGTTCTCCCGTGTCAGCGGGTTTCACTGTTTAAGCAGATCACGATAATGGACACTTAGTTTTTTGCTCAAGGGCTTTGCCCCGTGTTCACGGCGGATTGCCTCAGCATCGCTGGCTCAACTTTTCTTCGTCCAGCCCCACTGGAACCCGAATAATGAGAGGTTGCTTAGTGGTTTTTAAAGAAGTGGATGTGGTCTTCATAGTTTTTCTTCAGATCATTGATCGCATACTCGAATATATCTTTATCACTAAACGCTAGCAGCCACTGCTTTTCAATCAAGCCTCCACTGCGGCCTATAACGTCACGGTGTGACTGACCATGCGCTGTGTTGTAGCATGTTACACATGTCTCTGAATCATCAATCATCGCCACCAGAACGACTGAAAGCCCCTTGACCTCCTGACCATTGCGATCAATACGGACGATGATCCGGCTGCCATCTGGCAGATGTATCTTCCATTCCTTCTCTCGCGCTAGCCATCATAACTACTGTCTGCTTTGATGCAAGTTCAAGGCATAAAAAACATATAGGACAACCCCTTATTGTTATGTTCACGGTTATAATCGCCTCTTGAAAAGTATTTTTCCAATCAAACGTAAAGGCAGATAAATAGGTAACGGCTGCCCATTTCCCGGATTTTCAACTTGGCTTCGCCGGTCCTTCGATTCTGCCAGGTGATGGGGATGGTGGTCCATGAGAAATCGCGCACCATTGCCTTAAGCGGCAATTCTACGGTGATGTTGAAGTGGGGCGACATGGATGGGACGGACCCCATCAATAACAGTCTTCCGGTAGGCTTTAAAGGCGTTGGTGGTGTTGTTGAGTTTGATGGCAAAGAGGATGCGGATGAACAAATTAGCCAGACGGTTGAGCCAGTATTTGATAAACGGATAGTCAATAACCCCGTCACCTTTGATTAACCGGCTCCCGAAGACGCAGTCGTAGCCTTTGTTGAGCTTTTCCCAGTAGAGCACCACGTCCCGGCAGTCGTCGGATTCATCGGCCATCATGATGACCACAGCATCGCCGGTCATGGCATTGAATTCGCACTGAATGGCATGGCCGAAGCCATTCAAACCCGTGATTTTATAGTAACTAGAGTGGGAACTCGTTCCTTTAAAACCTCGCTGTTCTTGGTTCTCCCGCGTCAGCGGGACCCCGATGAATGAAATATGCGGCTTCGTCGGATGGAATTGAATTCATATCGGGGTTGGTTCTTAGTTCTTGTTTCTTGGTTGAATTTCCCTGGCACTCGACACTCGACTCTACTGTCACGTCCTGATTTCCGTTTGACACATTTTTTTTAGTTTGTGTTGTGCCACTCGTTGCGGAATAGCTCTCAATTTCTGCTCTGTCAGAACTGCTCCTTGGGCTTGGTCCGTGGCCACCCGTGCGGAGTCCGTCTCTGAAGGGGTAGCCCGTAGGGCCAAGGGCGTAGCGCGGGTGGCCACGGACCAAGCGGCTTTTAGATGCACAATCAGCAGTCACAGAATGATTGATAAACCGGCCTCGCCAACGGCACATAAAAAGAGGAATAATTTGGTTCGTACGCTACTCAACTATACATGAGTAGACGAAAACTTGCCTTGCTGGTTACTTGTGTAGTCCTGCTGACTGCAGCAGAATTTTCAGCTGCCAAATCATTAAACGGTTTCGACCTTGCAGATGCGCTGGTACCGTTGGAGGAAATTGTCAGAGGTGGCCCTGCACGCGATGGAATTCCAGCAATTGATAATCCTGAGTTTATTCCAGTCGAACAAGTCGATTATTTAAAGGATGACGATATTGTAATCGGGCTGGGAAAGGCTGAGCATGCCAGAGCTTATCCGCTGCGCATCCTGGTCTGGCACGAGGTGGTTAACGACAAATTTGGTAAACAGACCATAGCTGTTACTTACTGTCCACTTTGTGGAACTGCCATGGTTTTCACTGCCGATCC
>CAYUDZ010000159.1:3637-5815 GCA_964443575.1 uncultured Chthoniobacteraceae bacterium
ATGGGCGCTCGTTCGTGGTCGCGGGCGACGGCGGCGACCGGCTGCGCCTCAGTGCCGGCGGCGCCGTCTTCGATCTCCAGGCAGGGGAGATCGTGCGCGGCGCCCGGGCGGCCAGCCCCGCTCGTTTGGAGTATCAGGGTTACTTTATAATAGTGATGTCCTGTTGTACGACCGTGAGACTGAATCCCTCTGGTCACAGCTGATGAGCAAAGCCGTTAGCGGCCCATCGAAAGGCCAGGAACTGAAATTACTTGCCGCTGAGCATATGACCTGGCAGGCATGGCGTGCGCAACACCCAGATGGAAGTGTGCTTTCTACCAATACCGGCCATCGTCGGGACTACCGGCGAATTCCCTATACCGGCTATGAAAAGTCTGAACAGTTGATGTTTCCGGTGCGGATTACCCGCGAAGAACTGCCGCGTAAAGCCTGGGTGCTCGGTGTAGTGTCCGACGGTGAGGCGATTGCCTTTCCGGTTGATCAATTGCCAGACGGCAAAACGGTCACCGCGACACTCGGCAAACGCCGACTCAAAGTCATTTGGGATGCACAGTCACGCCACCCTTCAGTCACCGATGCCGTCGGCAAACCGCTGCCCGGGGTGATGTCCTACTGGTTTGCCTGGCAGGCATTCTACCCGCAAACCCGCTTGTGGTCTGCGGAATCATAATATAATGGCCAACTCTGGTTGTTTAGCAGTCGGCTAGCAAAAAGCCGCAACTTGTCAGCTGCTGACCGTGATAAATCATAAGCCAGCATCATTTGCCCTGCTGCCTGGCCCAGGAATCGCGCAGCGTGACAATGCGGTTAAAGACAGGATGTTGAGCGGTCCAGTCCGGGTCCTGGGCAACATAACAGATACGTTAGAGCTGGTAGCGGCTAGCGGGATGGTGTTCAGCCAAAGCCGGTTCATATTTGGCTATCACGACCTGCAGTGACTCCTGGTTCAGATTTTCCAGGTAATCACCTTCAGCATCGGGTTGCTCGGCAGCAAAGAGGCGGTCATATAGCCAGATTTCCGCATCGCCAGCATGGCGTATCTCCTTTCTCTTTGTATTACTTCCTGTACCGTATCGAGTCACTTTCTCGCTGTCCACTCCGCGGGACCGCGACACCGACTTCTTCAAACTTGCGTATCTTCGCTTCATTCGCTGCCATCGAGGTAGGACTGGCCGTTGCCGACCAGCCCCTCGCAGATCCCTACGTGCAGTTTTCCAGCATAAGGCTCCTCTGGAGGGACGCGCAGCAACAACTCTAAGCCAGTAGCTTGACACGCTGCACTTGGACAAGCAGAATGTCCGCCTTACGAGGAAACCTCATAAAAGGCCGACTGGGTGGGAAGAGTCCCGACAAGTCGGGACGAAGTCCTGTCATTCAGCTCAGGAGGTAATTGAGGCGTTTGGGCGGCGGAGGTTTCGGTGCTTACCTACGGAGGCCTCATCGGCTTGCGATCGCCCTCGGGCGGCAGCGCATTCGTCAGCAATGGCGGGTGTGACCGGTGAGGAGTCAGCAAAGGTCATAGTACCTGAATCGAGAACCGGGAGGGTGAAAGAATCCTAATGAACGACGACACCCGCCAGCGTGACACCGAGAAGGACCAAACCAATACGAGGCAGTTTTCAACGACCGCTCCTATGGGTTCCGTCCCAAACGGAGCGCACATCATGCCATCGCGCAGATGCACGAAGAAGGACTCGCCAAAGGCAAAAGGTGCCATATTGTCGATTGCGACCTACAAGCGTTCTTCGACACCATCGATCATCAGAAACTCATGGGGAAGCTCCGCGAAAGCATTGCCAATCCAAGGGTTCTCAAACTGATCCTTAAGTATCTCAAGGCCGGAGTGATCCTGCCGGAAGGATGCTACGAGGACACGGACCAAGGCGTGCCGCAAGGTGGCCCTCTGAGTCCGCTGTTGGCCAACCCTCCTGAGGCGGGCAAGTCATCCTGCTCGACGAGCTGGACAACAAACTCGGAAAACGAGGGCACCAATTCGTCCGGTATGCGGATGATTTTGTCATTTTGTGCAGCAGTCCCCGTGCGGGCGAGCGCATCTTGGCAAGCATCACGCGTTACTTGAAGAAGTCCCTCAAACTCATCGTCAACGAAGCCAAAAGCAGAGTGGTCGCCCTCAGTGAAGCGAGCTTCCTCGGCTTCTCGATCATCCAGCGTAAAATC
>CAYUDZ010000160.1:0-5737 GCA_964443575.1 uncultured Chthoniobacteraceae bacterium
CCCGCCGCATCTCCGCATTGGAGTGCATGCTGCGAAACTTCCACATCTCAAATGGCTTACCATAGCGCCCGCTGCGCATCTGCCGAAAAAAGATTGGTCCCGGCGAAGTGAGCTTGATGATGATAGCCGTGAATAGCAGCAACGGCGACAGCACAACGAGCATCAGCAATGCCAAAATGCGGTCGGAAAACGCCTTGATCATCAGACTCCAACTGACATCCGGGGTGCTACGAAAGATCAGCATCGGCCGCCCGTTCAGCATCTCGAGCGTCGGGCGCGCAATTTTGGTCGAGATAAAATCCGCCAGCATCCACACTTCAACACCCTCTACCTCACAGGCACTGATCGCGTCTTCAACTTTGTTGATATGTGCCCGCCCACCGGAAAAAATCACCCTGCCTATGGCATGGTCATGCAGCATGCGCACCAGCTCCTCGGTTGCTGAGTTCTCAACGTCAAATTCCCCGACCACTTGCATTTCCAGCATGGTTTCCGGCGACAGTGACGCTCGCAGCTCGGCGATCGACTGTGTGGTGCCGGCCAGCAATACCTGTTCGCGATACTTTTCATCCTCGGCCAGGCTGCGCAACCGCCACATCCAAATACGCTCACGCGCCAGCAGGATTGCGGTGGCGAATAGCGCAAAAATAATCAGCACACTGCGGCTGGGAACTGAGAGCCGGAAAAAAATCACACAAACTGCAATGATAACGAACAGCGACAGACCCGCCTTGACAATCTCTGAAAGCGAACGCCAAAACGGCTTATTCACCCGCAGGTTATAAAAGCCCTGCAACTCCAGCATCAATGGTCCACCAGGCATGATGACCAACGCCAGCCAGAGAAAATTTTCAAAGCTGCTGATGCGCACCGGGATAAAGTCAAAGTACGCAGCCCCGTAATAACGCAGCGCATGGGATAGCCACAATGCAAATGCCAGCAGCAGACCGTCTACGAACTGGTTGATTTGCAGGTTAATGATTTGCTTGCGGTACAACATAGAAAGCGTGAATTGTTATCTTGTAGCAGCCAAGATTGCCAACACCACCATATAATTGGAAAAAACATAATGCCCGCGACCGAAAAAACAACACCCCCAATACCACGCGCTGGATCCGTCGTGGCAACTCTGCATTGTGCTGCCGACTTGGGCGCCGCCATGGAGTTGGATCAACCATCGGGGATCGACTATTTGGAATACCGTCTGGATAGCATCCCGAATGAAATGGCTGCAGCGCAACAACTGCTAAGGGCAAACAAAATTCCTGCAATCCTCACCGCCCGCGCTGCAACTGAGGGTGGCCAGGGAAATCTCGGACTGTCCCAGAGAAAAGACATACTGCTGAAATTTCTGCCTGCTGCCGCCATGGTCGACATCGAATTAGCCAGCGCCGATTTGCATCGCGAGCTGGCCCCGCTGATCAGTGCCAACAACTTGTCGCTGATCCTGTCGTTCCACGACTTCAACGCCACTCCAGAGTTGGCCCGGCTACTGGCACTGCAGTCTGAGGCTATTGCGGCGGGCGCTGTGCTGTTTAAAGTTGCCACACACGTGCGCGATGCCGCTGATCTTTACGCGCTACAACGTCTACTCGAGGTCGCGGAGCTGCCGCTTGCGGTCATGGGCATGGGGCCATTGGGGAAATGCTCACGGCTGCTCTTGGCGACTGCCGGCTCAAGGCTGAACTACGGCTATTTGAGCACCCCCAATGCCGCAGGCCAATGGCCGGCGACCCTGCTGGCAACACGCATCAGCGAATGCCTTAGTCAGGCGGATTAAATGGAGCTTCTATTACCAGCGGGGGCCGCACTACTTTACGCCGTCGGCGCGCATATGCTGAAAAATGCAATGTCCGTTGGCCCCTGGCGTGTGACCTTTATCTGCAATGTCCTGATGGCTTTTGCCTATGCGCCGATGCTGTTACTCCCTGCGCAGCAGCCATCCGATGCCGCTGCAATCTACCAACCACTGGCTGCCGGCGCCTTATTTTTCCTCGGCCAGGTATTTACGTTTCTAGCCATCAGGCAGGGTGATGTTTCCATCGCCACCCCGGTGATGGGCACCAAAATCCTTTTTGTTACCGCACTGGTTGCCATACTTGGCAGCCAAGAGATAGACAGCGCAATTTGGATTGCCGCAATATTGAGCACCCTGGCATTGGCACTGCTGGGGATCTCGCGGCCGGGCGAACGCGCCAGGGTAGCCTATACCATCGTGCTCGCTGGGGCATCGGCATTATTCTTTGCCGCAACCGATGTGCTGGTCCAACTATGGGCACCACTGTGGGGTCCGATGAATTTTATCCCGTTCATGTTCGCTGCCTGCGCCTTCCTCTCACTCTTGCTTATTCCTCAATTCTCGGCACCGCTGACAGCAATTCCCGCCAAGACCTGGCGGCAGCTGGCCCCGGGCTGCATCCTGATCACCCTGCAAGCCCTGGCGATGGCGCTGATGCTGAGCATCTTCGGTCGCGCACCGGAGGCTAATATCGTTTACAGTTCACGCGGTATCTGGGCTATCCTGATCGTCTTCTTTGCTGCGCGCTTGCTGCATTCTGACGAACGGCTGGTATCACGCAGCACGCTGGCATTACGCATGGTGGGATCGGTTTTGCTGCTGGTCTCAATCATCCTGGTGACTGTAAGCTGATTCGCTACTTATTGATTTCCAACATTGACCAGCGCCAAGCTTCGCGTAACTTCGTTGGTGTCAAGCAAACAAATCAATAACTAACTCTAATCTAAAGGAACACCCATCATGGCACTATCTGTAGGAACCAAAGCACCGGAATTTACCCTGAAATCAAAAAACTCAGAGGGCATCGTCGATGTCTCACTAGCTGATAATATCGGTAAAAAGAATACCCTGCTACTCTTCTTCCCGGCGGCATTCACCAGCGTCTGCACCGACGAAATGTGCGACGTGTCATCCGGCCTTGCCGCATACAATGAATTAAATGCGGATGTCATTGGCATCAGCGTCGACACCCCATTCGCGCAGGAGGCCTGGGCCGACAAAGAAGGCATCAAGTTTACCTTGGCCAGCGATCTGAACAAGGAAGTTGCCAAGGCGTACGGTGTGCTGCTTGACGATTTACTCGGGCTGGGCTCGGTTTCAGCACGTGCCGCTTTCGTCGTCGACCAGTCGGGGATCATCCAGTATGCCGAGCAGACACCGACTCCAAAAGACCTGCCCGATTTCGAGGCAATTAAAACCAAGCTCGCCGAACTCAACTAATAATTAATCAGCACATACCATGAACGATTTCAGTACCATGCTTAATTCCTTCGCAACCGGCGACGGTAACGAAGGAAAGTTTTACTCATTGCCGGCGCTCGAGGCTGCCGGATACGGTAAGATATCCAGGCTGCCAATCAGCATCCGCATCGTACTGGAATCATTGTTGCGTAATTGTGACGGTGAAAAAGTAACCGAACAGGATATCCGTAACCTGGCGGGCTGGAGCGCCGACCAGCCATCTACCAGCGAAATCCCGTTCACGGTTGCCCGCATTGTGTTGCAGGACTTCACCGGAGTGCCCTTATTGGTCGATCTCGCTGCCATGCGCTCCGCGGTCGCCGATATGGGCAAGGATCCGTCGATCATTGAACCGCTGGTGCCGGTCGATCTGGTAGTGGATCACTCGGTGCAGGTCGACTTTGCCGGCAGCCAGGCAGCCCTCGACCGCAACCTGGCGATCGAGTTCATCCGCAATCGCGAGCGCTACGAATTCCTCAAGTGGGGGCAACAGGCATTTGATACCTTTAATGTCGTACCGCCGGGGATCGGTATCGTTCACCAGGTCAATCTCGAATACCTGGCTAAGGGTGTGCTTGATAAAGACGGCACCTATTACCCGGATACCCTGGTTGGCACCGACAGCCACACCACCATGATCAATGGTCTGGGGGTCGTCGGTTGGGGCGTTGGCGGGATCGAGGCGGAAGCCGGCATGCTCGGCCAGCCGGTGACCTTCCTGACTCCGCAAGTCGTCGGTGTCAATATCTCCGGTAGCCTGCGCGAAGGGGTGACCGCGACCGACCTTGCGCTCCATGTCACCCAGATGCTACGCAGCCATGGCGTCGTCGGCAAATTCGTCGAGTTCCACGGTGCTGGCGCCCGTACCCTGCCGCTGCCGGACCGCGCGACGATCGCCAACATGGCCCCCGAGTATGGTGCGACCATGGGCTTCTTCCCGGTCGATGAAGAAAGCGTCAACTACCTGCTGGCCACCGGACGCGATGAAGCAGCCTGCGCTACCTTCCGCAACTATTTTGAAGCCCAGGGTATGTTTGGCATCCCGTTGGCCGGCGAAGTCGATTACAGCGATGTGCTCGACTTGGACCTTGCTGAGGTCGCGCCGTCAGTCGCCGGACCCAAGCGCCCACAAGACCGGATCGCCCTCGATGGTCTTAAAGAAAAATTCAACGCGCTATTTGAGGCACCAGTCGCGGAGGGCGGCTATGGCAAGTCGGCACAGGATCTGGATAAACTCACCACCGTCAATATGGATAGCCCGGCAGGTCACTCATCCATAGAAATGCCCGGCTTCGAGCCCGGCAGTGCCCGCAACGAAAGCGAGATGGTGACCAACCGCCCAACCCCGGACGATGTCGCGGCTGTCGCTGAACCATTCCCGGATGATGGTATGCAGGTAAAAATCGGCAATGGCTCGGTGATGATCGCGGCGATCACTTCCTGCACCAATACTTCCAACCCAAGCGTGATGCTGGCCGCAGGATTGCTGGCTAAAAAAGCCATCGCCAAGGGGCTTAGCGTCAACCCCTTCGTCAAGACGTCGCTGGCGCCCGGCTCTCGGGTGGTCAGTGATTACCTCGACCGCTCCGGGCTGCAGGAGTCGCTCGACCAACTGGGCTTCCAGACGGTCGGCTACGGCTGCACCACCTGTATTGGTAATTCCGGCCCGCTGCATCCGGCGCTCGAAGAGGCAATCCGCGGCAACGACCTGGTCGCTGCGTCAGTGCTCTCCGGCAACCGCAACTTCGAGGCCCGCGTCCACCAAAATATTAAAGCCAATTTCCTGATGAGCCCGCCGCTGGTGGTCGCCTTTGCACTGGCCGGTACCGTCGATATCGACTTAACCAATGATCCACTAGGTCAAGCTGATGACGGCAGCGATGTGTTCCTGGCCGACCTGTGGCCGAGCCTCGACGAAATCAAAACAACCATGCAGGCATCGATGCAGCCGGAAGTATTCCGTGAACTCTACACCGACTTTGCCGACCAGAACCCGAAATGGAACGAAATCCCATCATCCACCGGCGATGTCTACGCCTGGAACGAAAATTCTACCTACATCCAGTTGCCGCCGTTCTTTGACGGCTACTCAGCTGAACCCGGGGAAATCGCTGATATCACCGCTGCCCGCCCACTCGGTGTCTTCGGCGACAGCGTGACCACCGATCACATCTCTCCCGCCGGTGCCATCAAAGAGGATAGCCCGGCTGGCAAATACCTGCTCGAGCATGGGGTCGAAAAAGCCCAGTTCAATTCCTATGGCTCGCGCCGCGGCAACGACCGCGTGATGACCCGTGGGACGTTCGCCAATGTGCGGATCAAAAACCTGATGGTGCCGAGCACCGAGGGCGGGGTGACTAAATATTTCAGCAATGGCAGCGACGGCGAAACGATGCCAATCTTCGAGGCCGCTCAGAAATACGCTGCCAATAACACCCCGCTGGTAGTCATCGGCGGTGAGGACTACGGTATGGGTAG
>CAYUDZ010000161.1:0-5677 GCA_964443575.1 uncultured Chthoniobacteraceae bacterium
TGTTAGCTTCGACCAATTGCCTCGCTACATTTTCAGGATCCACTTGTTTACTACTCCGATTTGTTGTCAGTGGTACATTGATAGTTGGTTAGTGTCCTGTTCGACTACCAGCGGTCTGCTTAGGACATTACCTGCAGATGCCCCTGCGACTGAAGAGGATCAGAAATACACACTCGAGTGGGCAACGAATAAACTGGCTTTCATTGAGTTGCATGCTAAAAGCTTGAGCTAGCAGCTCGACGCCAAGGAATAGATTAATGAAGCATGCTCTTAGTATTTATCTGCTTGCCGCCAGCGCGGTTATTCTGGCTGGATGCGGAATGGGGCAAAGAGAGCGTGCAGAGTGGATCGAGCGTGGTGGCAAGGAGTTGGCACCTTTCAAAGCTGAATTGATGGGGGCCCTTATGGCAGCACTGCAGGACGGAACCGAGGCGGCCATTGAAGTGTGCCAGTTGAAAGCGCCCGAGATTGAGAAAAAACTAAGTTCTGATGCAGTAGCAATCGGACGCACCAGCCATAAACTGCGCAATCCTGGCAATGCGCCCAAGCCTTGGATGAAGCCGCTGTTGCAGAAATATCTAGCTAATCCCAAGCAGCATCTAGCGGAAGTGGTGCGACTTGATAATGGTGGCATCGGCTATGCCGAGCCGATCTTTGTGCAGAGCAATTGCCTGGCCTGTCATGGCAGCGACTTGGAGCCGGACGTGGCAGCACTGATCGATGAACTGTACCCTGCCGATCAGGCACGCGGCTTTGCCGAGGGTGATTTTCGCGGCATGTTCTGGGTGGAATTTGCCGCGCAGTAGTCGGTGGCAAATTACCCTTTACCACCATCTCACATCTGCAAATAGTGCTTCCTTATCAGCCAACTTTCTAAGCGCTGCCAGCAGATTACCGGGTGAGGTTTGACTCATCGTCTTTTTATACCCAGGCATGGGTGTCTGGGCACGCAGATTTATAATCGGTCGGATATTTTCACTGTGCCAATAAGGTATCGTGTGCGATAAATCATCGCTGATACGATTGACGCTACGCTTTGGACAGGTAGCGTAGTGAGCTATTGAATTTTTCACAGAAAGATATTTATGGACCCGAATCATAATCCGTTAAGGGAGGGGTTGGAAACGAGGCGGCTACCCGAGCCATGCAATCTGGTGATTTTTGGAGCGACCGGGGATCTGACCCACCGCAAGTTGATCCCGGCGTTATATAATATTGCCGCAGGAGGTGAACTGCCGGCTGGCACCCGTGTGATCGGCTTTGCGCGGCGGGACAAAGACGATAACCAGTTTCGCAGTGAGTTGGAAGAGTCCAACAGGGAGCACTCAAGGCAGGCACACGATGATGCGATTTGGCAGCCATTCGCCGAGAAAATTCAATATCACCGGTCAGAATTCCAGGATGACCAGGGCTACCAGAGGCTCAACGATCTGTTGACAGAAATTGAAGCTCAGCCAGGGGCCTCACCAAACCGGCTATTTTACCTTGCTTGTGCGCCTGAGTTTTTTGATGACATCCTGATTAGCATGCGTGAAGCAGGCTTGAATCAGTCGTCGCGTGGCGGCTGGGCGCGGGTGATCGTAGAAAAACCGTTTGGGGTCGATTTACCGTCAGCCCGGCACTTGAATGACGTAGTTAATGCGACCTTCGATGAATCAGATACTTATCGAATAGACCACTACCTCGGCAAGGAGACCGCCCAGAACCTGATGGTGCTACGCTTTGCCAATGCAATCTTCGAACCGCTATGGAATAGCCAGTTTATCGATCATGTGCAAATAACCTGTGCGGAGAACCTGGGCATGGAGGGTGGTCGGGGTGGCTATTATGATACCGCAGGCGCTTTGCGTGACATGGTGCAGAACCACCTGCTGCAATTGCTCAGCCTGGTCGCAATGGAGCCGCCGACTGATCTGACAGCCGATGGAATTCGTGACGCCAAGGTCAATGTGTTGCGTTCGCTCAGGGCTTTCACAGAGGCGGAGGATGTTGCAGCCAATGTAGTACGCGCGCAGTACACTGCAGGCTCGATCGATGGTAAGGATGTTGTGGGTTACCGCGAAGAAGACCGGGTCAATCCGGAGTCGATGACCGAAGCGTATGTGGCATTGCGTGTGCACCTTGATAATTGGCGCTGGGAGGGAGTTCCATTTTATATTCGGATGGGCAAGCGGTTACCTAAGAAGGCAACAGAGATATCGGTTCATTTCAGTAAAGCTCCTGATGTTTTGTTCAATCGCATGCACGTCGACATGCGGGAAAACGTACTGGTGATCAGGATCCAGCCCGATGAAGGGATATCCTTGCGGATGGTCAGCAAGATTCCCGGTACCACGCTACGAATGGAGCCGGTACGGATGGATTTCCATTACCAGACCTCGTTTGGCAAGGCCTCGCCTGAGGCTTACGAGCGGCTGCTCCTTGATGCGATGGCAGGGGATGCTACGTTGTTTGCCCGGCGTGATGAAGTGGAGAACGCCTGGCAGTTCATCGACCAGATCGAAAACGCCTGGCACCAGTCGCCGACCCTGCCATCAATGGCGGAATATCAGGCGGGTTCATGGGGGCCTGCGGTTGCGGATGCGATGTTAGCCAACGATGGTCGCATCTGGCGGCGGTTATGAACAATTGATTCTTACGCCAAGATCCGAAGATAAAAAAATTATGGTAGCTACGGAACAACAGGCAGCGCTGGGCAAAGAAGTCGAGATTGGGCGGATCGAGGCAGAATTGCACCGGTTGTGGGAGGCTGATGACACCACGACGAAGGCGTCGTTGATCAACTTTGCAATCTACAGCGAAAGCCCTGATGAGCTTGAGCAAAATACGCAAATGATTAATGAGATTACCCGCACCCACGCGTGCCGGGCGATTCTGATCGAAGCTGACTTGGATGCTCCTGAGAGTAACGCACGCGCCTGGATTACTGCGCATTGTCACCTTTTAGGCGGCCGCAAATCGGTTTGCTCAGAACAGATCACTTTCGAGTTGGAGGGCAAGGCAATCGGTCGCATTCGCAACGTTGTCTTTGCGCATCTGGAATCTGATTTGCCGCTGGTTTTCTGGTGGCAGGGTGAGCTGTCGAGAATATTTGAGCCGGGCTTATACAGCCAGTTGGACCGCTTAATTGTCGACAGCTCCCAATGGGATGATCTGACCGTAAATTTGGAGAAATTGCTGGAGGCGCTCGACAACGCACCTGACTCACTAGTAGTTCACGATCTCAGCTGGTCACGCTGCTACCAGCTGCGGCTGGCTTTTGCGATACTGTTTGACGAGCCGGAGGTACGCCAGCAACTGCAACACCCGCACCAATTTAAGATCGAGTATCAGCCGAGCGCCTTAACCAGTGCGCTACTATTGGTCGCGTGGTTAGCGGACTCACTGGGTTGGCAATTTGGTGAAATCGAAGCGGACAAAATACGGTTTGAGACGAAGGAGGGTCATGCATTTGATTTTCTGCTTAGTAATAACAAATCGGGTTCACGGGCGGTCACGCATCTGGGCGTCACATCAGAGTCCGGGAAATTCAGCGTGATTCCTGATGAAAGCTGCAGCTTCTACCGGGCCAAAGCAGAATTCAACGGGGTGGCGCGAGAGCAGCTGGTTCCCCTGGATCCGACCACGCCACCGGCTATCGTCTCGAGCCAGCTTGCCCGCGCAGGAAACAACCGCTTGTATCGACAGTTACTTAATCCGCTGCGCGAACTCGGCAGGAAAATAGAAGCATCATTATGACCAAAGAACTTGAAAAACTATTTGAATTCTTGCGCTTTCCAAGCGTTTCCACCGCTTCGCAGCACCGGGACGATATGCGGGAATGTGCCGAATGGTTAAGCAGTCAACTAACAGCGGCCGGATTGACCAGCAGGCTGGAGGAGACTCCCGGTAATCCAGTTGTACTGGCACATAGCAAACGCGATCCGGCTAAGCGAACAGTAATGATCTACGGGCACTACGATGTGCAGCCGGTTGACCCTCTGGACCTGTGGCAAACACCACCGTTCAAGCCGGTATTAAGGGATGATAAAATCTACGCGCGCGGTGCCACTGATAATAAGGGTCAAATCCTATCCCATGTATTAGGCACAGCTAAATATATAGAACAACATGGCAGCTTACCGGTCAATTTGATCTACCTGGTTGAAGGTGAAGAGGAAATTGGCAGCCCGCATCTTGCGCCGCTGCTTGAGAGTCACCGCGATGAATTGGCTTGCGATGTGATCGTGGTTTCAGATACCGGCATGCTGGCTCCCGGGGTGCCGACATTCACCTATGGCTTGCGTGGGATTGCCGCCTGTGAGTTACAGCTTAGTGGGCCTTCGGTGGATTTACATTCGGGGAGTTTTGGTGGAGCCGTGGCCAACCCGGCCACGTGGGCTGCACGACTGGTGGCAGCCCTGCATGATGAAAACCGGCGGGTAGCCATTCCCGGTTTCTATGACAATGTGCGCGACCTCGAGGATTGGGAACGTGAGGCGTGGAAGCCGTTAGAAATCAGCGATGAAGAAATGGCCCAACTGACAGGGGCGTCCACCGCAGATGGTGAATTCGGCTACTCCAATAACGAGCGGCTGTGGGCCCGACCGACCGCAGAGGTCAATGGCATTCACTCCGGCTATGGCGGCGAAGGCACCAAGACCGTTCTACCGTCCGCGGCAATCGTCAAACTGAGCTTCCGGTTGGTACCGGACCAGACCCCCGAGGAAATTCTACTGAAGACTACCGAATACCTGCGTGCGATCTGCCCGGAGTCGATCAATCTGGAAATCCACTCAGGACATAGCGGGCCACCTTATCTTGTCGATCCCTATTCAGACTTTGGCAAGGCAGCAGCCCGCGCCCTGGCGAAGACATTTGGAGCAGAAACCAAAATGATTCGTGAAGGTGGCAGTATTCCGATTGTGCAGTCGTTTAAAGAAATCCTCGGGGTTGATACCCTGCTGTTAGGGCTGGCGTTGCCCGACAGTAATACCCATTCGCCCAACGAAAACTTTCCGGTGGCTAATTTTGAAGCCGGGATGCGTTTGAATGGTGAGGTGCTTGAGGAACTGGCGGCAGTGTAAGCGTGATCCCTGGCTTTTCCGTGGCAACAGTTTCGCCAATTAGTTAATTTGGAAGCTGCTGACTCCCAGTATTGATTTGCTGCAGAGTGGCTGCTGTGGCAGTGTATTTTCATGAATACCAAGGCGATCCGAGAAGTGATGCATCGTAATCAGCCGTTTAAGTTGAGAACTGCAGATGGCAGCAGTTATTCTGTTGATCATCCCGACTTCATTAGTATCGGGGAGGGACGGGACGCACTGGTAGTAGTCCATCAGAATGGAGCTATAGCAATTCTGGACTTATTTAACATCACATCTATTGAAACAGCTGAGCCGGGAAAAAAATCTGCATAATTTAGCTCGTGGGTTCTAGCTTGATAATCGAGCAGGGCGAGCAGGAGCACTCGGCAAGCCTTGCACAACTACATTCAGCGCTGCCTGCTGAGTCGCTCTTTGCCGACAAAGAATGGCTGCTCAGCCCACGGCCGGTGCTGTTGGAGAAAAAGTTTATTAAGCAGCTCGAGCGTCTCGGACACCAGTTGCTCAAATTTCAACAGGCTTGCGATCTGCTTTACCGGCAAAGCGTCAAAGGTAAGCAGCCGGAATTCATTGTGCGTATCCTGGATGCAGGT
>CAYUDZ010000162.1:0-5631 GCA_964443575.1 uncultured Chthoniobacteraceae bacterium
CCCCGGTTGGGGTGACTGCCTGTAACTGGTACGGTTCTATCAGCAGAATTTCATGAAGTTTACGGATGGCCGCTTCGGTAAGTACCTCCTCGCCGCGGATGATGTCAACCAGGTAACTGATTGCGTCGCTATGGCCGCGAATATCGAGGTGATCCTTGAGAGGCTTGCCTTTGGCGGTTAGACCCTCCAGTAGAAACATTTCAGTCTCCCCTTTGGTTAGAGTATTTCCTTCAATCGCATTGGAGTGGTATGTCCACCAGAGCCGGAACTTCTGCATCGCACGTTCCTCCACTTGCTTGGGAAACGGACGTAAAGTATCAATCTCAGCCTTTGTAGTATCTGTCCTTTCAAGGAGATTTTTAAAACTACCCATGGCTTTAGAGTATCAAATTACTGAGCGAAAACGAGGAATCATTAGACTCTGGGTGATATGCCGCAGAAATTACTAAACTTAGCTATACTATTACCTCAACCGCAATAAGAGATCTTTGCTTTCGACGCGGTCGCCGGCGCTGACGGTGATTTCATCGACGGTGCCGTCGCAGGGAGCATAGATCGTGCTCTGCATTTTCATCGCTTCGAGCACGATGAGTTTGTCGCCCTGCTTGACCTTATGACCGATGGAGACAGCGACACTTGAAACCATCGCCGGGATTGGGGCGCCGACTTGTTTCTGGTCGGTCGGGTCGACCTGTGGGCGCTTGACATGCTCAGTGGCGATCGACTTGTCACGGATCACTGTTTCGCGGGCACGCCCGTTCAGTTCAAATTGGATGGTACGGTTACCATCTTCATCGGGCTCACCAACATAGACAAGTTTCACATAGAGCACCTTGCCCTGTTCGATGGCTACCGAGATCTCTTCGCCCAGTTCGAGGCCGTAAAAGAAGGCGGGGGTCGGCAACAGACGAGCATGCCCGAATTCTTCGACGAATTTTATCAACTCTTCGAATACCTCGGGGTACATCAGGTAGCAATAGAGGTCGTCATCATTGATTTCACGGCCGCGAATTTTGGAAACTTTGCTGCGTGTTTCCTCGAGATCGATTGGTTCGGCGTAATTGCCCGGGCGACCGTCACGCGGTTGTTCGTCGCCGAGCACCACCCGCACGACTTCCTCTGGAAACCCACCTTTTGGTTGGCCGAGCCCGCCACGCAGCATGTCGATGACTGAGGCCGGGAATGGCTGGGTGCCGGGTTCGAGGTTGACCAGATCTTTTGGTTCGATCCCACGGGTCAGGAGAAAGATAGCCAGGTCACCGACAACCTTGGAGCTGGGGGTGACCTTGACGATATCGCCGAGCAGGAAATTCACCTCACGGTAGTAGCGGACAACCTCGGGCCAGCGTGCGCCTAACCCGAGGGCGGCCGCCTGTTCGCGTAAATTGGTATATTGTCCGCCGGGCATCTCGTGCTGGTAGACTTCCGCGCTACCAAATTTAGGCGCCGTATCGAATGGGCCGTAGTACTGCCGCACTGCTTCCCAGTACAGCGTGCACTCATCAAGAAAACCAAGATCCAGTCCGGTGTCTCGTGGTTGGCCGACCAGTGCACGCACTACTGAGTTCATGTTTGGCTGCGAGGTCAACCCGGACATCGAAGCGATGGCAAGATCGACAATATCGACCCCAGCTTCTGACGCTTTAATGATTGATGAACTGGCGACACCGCTGGAATCGTGGGTGTGGAAGTGGATCGGAATGCCGATTTCCTGCTTGAGCGTCTGTACTAATTTTTCAGCAGCGTACGGGGTACATAGCCCGGACATATCCTTAATGGCCAGCACATGCGCTCCCATCTTTTCAAGTTCTTTGGCGATGCCAACGTAGTATTGCAGGTCGTATTTATCGCGCTTGGGATCAAGGATATCGCCGGTGTAGCAGACCGTGCCCTCACATACTCCATGGGTTTCCCCGGCCACCGTCTCCATCGCCACTTTGAGGTTGGGCAGGTAGTTGAGCGAATCGAAGATACGGAAGATGTCCATGCCGGCTTCAGCCGAGTGCTTGATAAAGCCTTTGATAACATTATCCGGGTAGGCGGTGTAGCCGACCGCGTTCGAGCCACGGAACAGCATCTGGAAGCAGATATTAGGGATGCGCTCACGCAGAAAGCGCAAGCGCTTGAATGGCGATTCCTTAAGAAAGCGCATGCAGGTGTCGAACGTGGCACCGCCCCACATTTCCAGGGAGTACAATCCAGCAGCCCGATGGGCTACGGCATCGGCCACCTCCAACATGTCGAACGATCGCATCCTGGCTGCCAGCAAACTCTGGTGGGCGTCACGGAATGTGGTATCAGTAACGAGCAGGCGCTCCTGCTGTTGCGTCCATTCGGCAAATTTAGCTGCTCCATGTTCGAGCAGATAATTACGCGTCCCTTGCGGGATTGTTTCCCGGTGGTCATAATTCGGCACGATCACCGGCAAATCCATCTTAGGGACGGCCCGGCCTTTCACCTGTTCATTGCCGTTGACGATGGTTTCGCCAAGTAACTGCAAAAGTTTGGAAGCGCGATCGCGCCGCCGGGCAAACTCAAATAATTCCGGGCTGGTATCGATCAAAGTCGTAGTTGCCTTGCCCGAGCGAAAGCTCTCGTGGTGGATCACATTCTCGAGAAATGGAATATTGGTCTTCACGCCCCGGATGCGCATCTCGCGCAGTGCCCGGTCCATCCGCTGGCAGGCGACATCGAAGGTAGCTGCCGAGGCGGTCAGCTTGACCAGCAACGAGTCATAAAATGGAGTAATTACCGAGCCGGTGTCGCCCATCGCGCCGTCGAGTCGAATCCCATAACCGGCAGCCGAACGGTAGTTGACGATCTTACCGTAGTCCGGGGTGAAATTTTTCTCCGGGTCTTCGGTAGTGATCCGGCATTGGATCGCATAACCATTGCGCGGCACGACGGACTGCTCGGGCAGGTAAAGCTCCTCATCAGTGAGCTTTTTGCCTTGGGCGATCAGGATTTGTGAGCGCACTAAATCGACGCCGGTGATCACTTCGGTGACCGTGTGTTCGACCTGGATCCGCGGGTTCATCTCGATGAAGAACCATTCATCGGTGTCCATGTCGTAAAGGAATTCAACCGTGCCGGCATTATCGTAGCCGATCGATGCCGCTACTTTTACCGCTGCATCGCATAGGGCAATCCGCGTGTCATCCGGTAACGCGATCGAAGGTGCCACCTCGACCACTTTCTGGTGGCGGCGTTGGACTGAGCAGTCACGCTCGTGCAAATGCATCACATTACCGTGCTGATCGCCTAATATTTGGACTTCGAGGTGTTTGGCGCGCTTGACATAGCGCTCGAGAAAGACGGCCGGATTGCCAAAGGCGGTCTGTGCCTCTTGCTGGGCCTCAGCCAATAGATTTTCTAACTGCGCTGGGTCTTCGCAGACCCGCATGCCGCGGCCGCCACCACCGAAAGCTGCTTTAATGATTAATGGGAAACCAATACCCTTAGCCGCTTTAAGCGCTTCTTTCGGATGCGAGATTGGGTCAGCTGTACCGGGCAACGTCGGCACTCCCGCCTGATCAGCGATCGCGCGAGCTTCGACTTTATCGCCCATGCGTTCAAGTAGCTCCGGCTTGGGCCCGACAAAGGTCAGTCCCGCCTCGCGGCAGGCTCGCGCAAACCCTGCATTTTCTGACAAAAAGCCATAGCCCGGATGGACCAGCGAGACTCCGCGTTCGACAGCCATCGTGACAATGCTGTCAATATCGAGGTAGGCCGCGACCGGGCCCTTGCCCTCACCGACCAAATAAGCTTCATCGGCTTTGAATCGATGCACCCCGAAGCGGTCTTCCTGGGCATAGATGGCAACAGTGCGCAATCCAAGTTCGGTGGCACTGCGAAAAATGCGGACTGCAATCTCACTGCGGTTGGCGGCTAATAATTTCTCCATGGTTCAAAATAAAGTTTCGCCTAAACTCAGGCAACTGCCACCAAGCGTCAAGAGATACCGGAAGAGTGTGGCGTTGTCCTAAGTAAATAACATTTACTCAAGCAAGGAGGTTAAAGCCTGCCACCCCAGTCTTCCTTCGTATTTCGAGTGTAATAACGAGCATTCCTTAGCTGAAAAGACTACGGATTTTTAATGTCCCTAATTTTTTCGATCAGTTCTCCGACGCACGCTTGATCATGTTCCGACGTCAACGTTTCTTTGGAGTCATGCGCGATTAGCTCGGCCAGGTTTTTTACGGCTTGCATCTGGTCATCGTTTTGCACGTGGCGCGCCAGCGATAACATGGATTCTAGCAGCCTGATGATGACATCGGGGCGTGATGAACCATCGCTGCGTATTTGTAGAAAAGCAGTTTCCAATAAGTTTTTGAAGCTAACTGGCCGGAGTAGCACGCGTGGGGTATCTTCGCTATCGTAACAGATCTGTTTGGGCAGTTTACGGCTTGCCACCTTGCACATGGAAATCAGTAAGCGATCGATGCAGCCGATGGCGGTAAAAGGATCGTTGATGCCGGGCGATAGTGAGCGAATACCAACTTCGACCAACTGCTTAATTTCAAATTCGAAGTCCTGCTCTGGTGTCGGGCTGCTGCCGATAATCAGGCTTTGAAGCAGGCTTTTGCGGGTAGAATCTTCCAACTTTTCATCATCCATGTTCAATGCGATGCATGGATCTCCTGCGACAATTAATTGCCCGGGACGAATGATGACGCGCAGCCGTGCGTCCATCTGCTGAGCAAGATTGGCCAAGTTGACCGTATCGATGCGCTGCAGATAGCCTGACTGCTGCGCAACCAGGAAGCTTTCATCATCGATATCATCCCATTGCAGGCGGGCCTGTTCTGCTTCTTGCTCGCCGGCTCCCTCGTCTTGAGGAAACAGTTCATCTATCGCGCTATCTAACTTTGCGGCGACACTATCCAAAATATACTCAGCTGAAAGAGAGCGCACCAGGTGATGGACAAAGATAATGAATGTCAGCAAGCATATGATGGTATAGCTGAATCCGAGAAATAATGCCGTGTGAGGGAGAAAGTTCTCCTGCAAAGTACGCAGAATTATCAGGCAATACGCGAAATTTCCCAGAAGTACGCCAAACGTAATTTGGCTGATATTGGAGCGAATAAAATTGTACAACAGGCGTGGCCCGTATTGTGATGATGCCAACGTCAGAGCAACTAGTGTTGCCGAGAAAACCAGTCCGGCCAGAGTTACTGTTGAAGTGGCGGCAACTGAAAGAAGGGTGCGCATCCCCTCGACAGACACACCGGATAAACTGCTCTCACCTATGTTGCCGCGACTGCTATCATATTCGATAACTGCTGCCGAGGCGGCAATGGAGAGGAGCGTGATAACGACAGGGATGAACCAGAAACAAGACCTGATCAGCTCCCACGTGTGAAGTAATCTTCCGATCACGAGAATCTAAATTGCTAATTACGTGAGTTGTTTTACTCCGCAGCATGCTCTTCGATATTTTCCACCGTATTTTCGATGGGGCCGTCTTTATCCACGGCGTCAGTTACATCTTCGACTGCCTTGTCAATGGATTCTCCTGCTTTTTCAGCTGGTCCCTTCTTCTCGCAGGCCACCAGCGACTAATGCAAATACAACTAGCCCGAATAAATCACAAGCCATCTGCTGCGACTGGCGGGAGGCACTTGTCTA
>CAYUDZ010000163.1:0-5550 GCA_964443575.1 uncultured Chthoniobacteraceae bacterium
GGCATCGGCATTTCCGAAGCCCCCCGCGGCACCCTGATCCATCACTACCGGATCAATGATGAAGGCTTAATGACCTGGGCCAACCTGATCGTCGCTACCGGCCATAACAACATGGCGATGAACCGCGGCGTGCGCGATGTCGCCAAACGCTTCGTTAAGGGCAATGACCTGGCCGAAGGGTCGCTGAACCGGGTTGAAGCGCTGATCCGTTGCTATGACCCGTGCTTGAGCTGTTCGACCCACGCGCTCGGACAAATGCCAATGGTCGTCGAACTGATTGACCCTGACGGTGAGGTCGTCACCCGCAAGGAACGCTATTGAAGTAATGGACTCTAACTGTCAGTCGTATCTGGATGTTGAATGTTCAACGTTGAACGTTGAATGTTCGCCGACCCTGGTCATCGGCTGGGGTAGCGAACTTCGCGGTGATGATATGGCCGGGCTCGAATTCATCCGCAGGTTGCAAGCTTTGGACTGCCCCGGGGTCACCACCATCGAAACCCCGCAGCTCACACCAGAGCTGGCGTGGGATGTAGCACGCTCCAAACGGGCCATCTTCGTCGATGCTGTCGTCCCCGGATCACCGGAAGGCAGTTCGGCAGCACCGGTGATCAAGCAGATGACTGGCAACGCTGGCAGTCGCAGCAACAACCGGTTGATTCCAACTTGCGTGCACAGCCTGAGCCCCGAGAGTTTGCTCGATTTGGCGCAGATGCTCTACGGTGCACAGCCCGAGGGCTGGTTGCTCTACCTGCCGGCCGAATCATTTGATATCGGCTTCGAACTGTCCGAGCATGCCCGCTGCGGCATCGAGCAGGCACTCGAGTCCATCCTCCCCTACCTCATTCCCGACCATCAGGAAGTACAACCCGAACCCATCCTACCGGCATTATGATTGCAGTCGCAAACCAGCTCGAAGATGCCCTCGACGAAACCATCGTTGATGAAGTCATCTCTAAACATACCGACCCGACCGGAGATCTCTTAAATGTCCTCGAAGAACTGCAGGACAGCCACCCGCAGCGTTACCTGCCCAAGCCGACGCTTAAGCAGGTAGCGGTCAAGATGCGGATCGCCGCTTCGCAAATCTTCAGTGTCGTCACCTTTTATTCATTCTTCAACCTGGAGCCGCAAGGTCGCCACTCGATCATGGTTTGCCGCGGTACCGCCTGCCACACACGCGGCTCACGTCACCTGCTTAAGTGCGTCCGTCAGTCGTCTGGAATGCCCGAGGCGGATAACGAAGAGTCATTCACGACACCAGACCGTGAAACTACGGTGCGCACGGTAGCCTGCTTCGGTCAGTGCGCACTGGCGCCAGTTGTCTCGATCGACGAGGACATCCATGGCTATGTCAGCGATGTCAGGCTGAAGGAACTCATCAAAAATATGAGCGAAAACGACCAGGAGCATTAAGCAATGAAGATCAGTAATTTCGATATCCTCAAAGACATCCGGGAGTCCGGCATGCAGAAACTCATGCCCGGTAAGCCACGCATCGCTGTGGGTATGGGCACCTGCGGTATCGGTAATGGCGCCCGCGCTGTCCACGACAACATCCAGCGCGAACTGGAAAAAGCCGGAGTTGATGCCTTGCTGGTACCGGTCGGCTGCTTTGGCTTCTGCGCCGCCGAACCCCTGGTCAATATCCATCTGCCCGGGCAACCGCTCATTATCCTGCGCGAAGTCAGTCCAGACCAAGCCACGGAAATCGTAGCTGCAGTCAAAGAGCAACGGCTGCCAGACTGCAATATTCTTTGTCGCATCGATACTTGGGAGCACATCACCGACCGTGTGCAATATGCGATCAGCGGCACGCCAAAGGCCGCTCCAGTAATTGGGGCTGATGGTTACCCGCCCGCCAATGGTTCATCACCATACGCAGCAATCCCGCTGTGGAATCAGGTACCATTTTTTCATGGCCAGAAGAAAATTGTCCTGCGCAACTGCGGCTTGATCAACCCCGACGATATCGATGAATACATCGCGGTCGGTGGCTACCAGCCATTATATAATGCAATCGTGATGCCCAATAAGGCCGACGTGGTCGAGGAGATCGTCAAAGCCAAGCTGCGTGGCCGGGGTGGCGCAGGTTTCCCGACCGGCAATAAATGGCGCATGATCGCCGAGCGTGAATCAGACATCAAATACATGATATGTAATGCGGACGAAGGTGACCCCGGCGCCTACATGAACCGCAACGAAATCGAGAGTGACCCGCAGATGCTGATCGAAGGGATGCTGATCGGCGCCTATGCTACCGGCGCAACCCATGGTATTATTTATCTGCGTGCCGAGTACCCGCTGGCAGTCGAACGGCTCGAGCGAGCCATCGGCCAGGCCCGGCAATACGGCCTGCTCGGTGAGAACATCCTCGGCACCGACTTCTGCTTCGATATCCAGCTAGTCGAGGGTGCTGGTGCTTTTGTCTGCGGTGAAGAAACTGCATTAATCGCATCGCTCGAGGGCAAGGCCGGCCGCCCACGCCCGCGCCCGCCATTCCCCGCAGAGAGTGGACTCTGGGGACGCCCGACCAATATTAACAATGTCGAGACCTGGTGCAATGTGCCTGCCATCCTCAGCCGCGGAGCAAGTTGGTTCGCTGAGACAGGTACTGCACAAAGCTCTGGAACCAAAGTCTTCTCGTTGGTCGGCAAAATCAAGAATACCGGGTTGGTGGAAATGCCGCTTGGTTCAGTGCTTAAAGATATTATCTATGAGATCGGCGGCGGCAGCCCGTCAGGTAAGCAGATTAAAGCCATCCAGACCGGCGGACCGTCCGGTGGCTGCATCCCGGCCGAGCATTTCGAAGCTCAGGTCGATTACGAGTCGTTGCGCAAACTCGGTGCTATCATGGGCTCGGGCGGCATGGTCGTAATGGACGAGGATACCTGCATGGTTGATCTCGCCCGCTATTTCATCGAATTCTCCCACTCGGAATCCTGTGGCAAGTGCGTCCCGTGTCGCGTTGGTCTTGACCAGGCATTGTCGATGCTGCGCCGGATCACCGATGGTGAAGGTACCGAGGATGACCTGGTGGCACTCGACGAACTGGGCAATATGATCCACGACTGCTCGTTGTGCGGGCTCGGCCAAACCGCACCTAATCCGGTACTTACCACACTCAAATATTTCCGCCGTGAATACGAGGAGCATATCCGCAAGGGTTACTGTCGCGCCGGTGTCTGCGAAGAACTCTTCCTTGCTCCCTGTGAAAACAGTTGCCCGTTGCACATGCGGATTCCACAATTCATGGAATTGCTCAGGGCCGACCGCATCGATGATGCCGCAGAGTTGGTTTGGCTGGATAACCCGCTCCCCGCTTCAACTGGACGTATCTGCCAGCATCCGTGCGAAGACCGCTGCCGCCGCGGCACCGTCGATGACCCGATTAATATGCGGGAAATCCACCGCTTCATTTCAGATACTATTTTCGATCAAGTATCTACTGCCAGCCTGATTGATCGCCTGCAAGCACTGAGGGTGGAAGATAGCGGCAAGCAGGTTGCGGTCGCAGGCTCCGGCCCGAGCGGCTTGGCCGCTGCTTTCTATCTCCATTTACTGGGCCATAAGGTCGTGGTCTTCGAGTCGCGCAAGAAGGCTGGTGGCATGCTGCGCTATTCGCTGCCGGAATACCGGCTGCCAAAAGCAATCCTCGATCGAGAACTGGAAATCTTCGCCAAGCTCGGGATCGAATTCCGTTTTGGCAAAGCGATTGGTTCAGAGATCCTGATCGAGCAGTTGCAGCACGATTACGATGCAGTCTTCCTCGCGACCGGTACGTGGTCGCCATATAAGATCAATATCCCGGACGAAGAAGCACCCGGCGTCTGGCATGCACTCGAGTTCCTCGAGCAGGTCGCCGTCGGTGGCACGCCGGATATTGGCAGTAAGACCGTGGTTATTGGTGGTGGCAATGCGGCGATTGATTCCGCCCGCACCGCCCTGCGTCTGGGCAGTGAGGGCACCGTTGTCTACCGCCGAGAACGCAAGGACATGCCGGCAATCGTCGAGGAGGTAGAAGATGCAGAAGCAGAAGGCGCCAAGGTGGTCTTCTTTAATACGCCGAAACGCATTATCCGTGGTGATGACGGCCGGATTTGTGCCATCGAATGCGCAGTAACAGAGCCCGGTGAATTCGATGCCTCGGGCAGACGCAAGCCGGTACCAACTGCAGAAACAAACATATTTGAGTGCAGCACCCTGGTTATCGCTACAGGCGAAAAGCCGGATTCTGATGATTTCCAGGCAGCCGGTATCCAGGTGCGGGACAATTCAACAGTAGCGGTCGACTGGGTATCCTACGCAACCCAGCGTGATGGGGTCTATGCCGGCGGTGACCTGGTGACCGGTGCCTCCAACGTCTCATCGACCATGTCGACCGGCAAAGCGGCGGCACGGGCAATCGACCAGCAGCTAATGGGGCGTGGCCGGTGGAAATCATTGTTCAGGGAATTCGAGCACAGCCAGGATATTCCCGCCGAGCCGCCGCCGGGCGCCCGCAACGACTCGATCAAGCTGGATGCCAGCAAACGCAACACCAACTTCGATGAGGTCGTTTGCGGGTTCGACCAAAACGCAGCTATCAACGAATCATCCCGCTGCCTGCGCTGCGATGTGCGGGTCTCTCAAGCGCGCCAACCGATCACCCCAGGAGAAAAGTCTTTGGCAACCAGTGATATCACCTGATGAAACCAACTTTCTACCAGCTAGCACGGAGACCATAAAATGAAAGATAACTTAAACATCACTATCAACGGTGAAGCAATCCAGGCAGCCGCAGGCAGTTCGATCCTCGATGTAGCCCGCGAGCACGGCATCCGTATCCCCACGCTTTGCTTCCTCAAGGAATTATCTATGGTCGGTGCCTGCCGGTTGTGCATGGTCGAGGTCAAGGGCGTGCCCCGGCTGTTGCCCGCATGCGCCACCAAAATCTCAGAGGGCATGCAAATCCAGACCGACACTGCACGGCTAAAACGCCATCGCAAAATGATCATCGAGTTGCTGTTTGCCGAACGCAACCATGTCTGTGCCATTTGCGTGTCGAACGGGCGCTGCGAACTGCAATCGCTGGCGCAGCTCCTGGGCGTAACCAATACACGCTATCGCTACCGCTACCAGCCATATCCTATGGATGCCTCCCACCCGCGCTTTGTCCACGACCCGAACCGCTGCGTGCTCTGCACGCGCTGCGTCCGCGTCTGCACCGAAGTCGAAGGCGCACGCACCTGGAATGTCAAACAACGTGGCATTCATTCGGAGCTAACCACCGACCTGGATACTCCTTGGGGTGAGTCCGATTCCTGCACCTCCTGTGGTAAATGCGTCCATGTCTGCCCGACCGGAGCCTTGTTTGAAAAAGGCAAAGCCACCGGCGAAATGGATAAACGTGGCAGCGTTCTACCCTGCCTCGCCGACCGCCGCGATAATTTCAGGTAAAAATTTAGCACTGACACCTCTGGGGACAGCGGGGGTGTTGTAGCCACGACTGTCCCAGCCGTGTTGGTTAGCCCGGATCAATCACAAACTTCGTAGCGAGACGAAGCGTGG
>CAYUDZ010000164.1:0-5360 GCA_964443575.1 uncultured Chthoniobacteraceae bacterium
AATACCCCCCTCCAACCCCGGCGCCGGCAGGATGGCGGCCCGGTAAACCAAAAAAGCGATTTCCTAGCAGTCAAGCACCATCTCTAGCTGCGTCTTACTACAAAATTTATGATTAATCCGGCTAAGGAAGCGAAGCAGCAGTGGCGAAAAGACAAGAAAGCTACAGCAGAGTCATCAAGCGATTCTAAGGATTAACAGCTTCTTTTTACCGAGCAGCTTAGCAATATGAAACGGGAGTTTGGTAACAGCTCCTTTTTTTGTCTGCCAAACCTGAATTAGGAGACTTTTGAAAACTCTGAAACGCAAAATTTTTGTTATGAGCGGCTTAGCCTGACAGTCTGCTAAGTGATTTTTCAACCGACCCTGCCGGACTGCGGCACCTTTTCCGCCTGGCTTCGTTGCTCCTCAGTCGTGGAGCTCGCTCCACTCCTTGGTCGCACCCTTGCCAGCCGAAAAAATGACTCGCAGTTTTCCATTCCATAGTTTTGCAACAGACTCTTAACGGATCGCAGATATGTTGACTGATATTTTAACAGTGTCGCCGACCAGCGGGTAGCCACCTTTCATACCAAAATCAGAGCGTTTAATTTGGAAGCTGGTGCTGCCTGAAATCTTATCGCCTGCAGTGATGGGCTCAGCTGCTGCAACTTCAAAGCTAATCGTTTTGATCTTATCCCGCAGCTTAAAATCACCACGCACTCTGAAGCGGCCTTCTTTTAGTTTTTCTACCGACCTGGAGTAAAAACTCATGCGGGGAAATTTTTCAGCGTGAAAGTAATCTTTTTTTTCAATAATGTGAGAATCCCGGTCATTATTTCCAGTATCGACTGACGCCACCTGCAAGGTCGTGTTGAGTCGCGATTGCTCAGGGTATTCGGGATTGATAACCAGCTCACCGGCAAAATCAGTGAATTTTCCATTAACATTGGCAAAGCCAAAATGCTTAATCTGAAAGGTGATGGACGATTGTCCGGGATCTACTCGATAAGTAGACTCCTGCGCTTGTAAACCAGCAGTAGCTAGCATGATTACAACGTAAATAAGCAAATTTGAATTCATAACTGTTAAGAATAATTGCATCCGAGTGCCGCAATAGCACATAAATTAAACGTGCGCTACAACCAAAGGATACTTTTTTTTGCTATAAGCCTGGCGCTTGCTTATACGGTCTGGCTATTTTTTTTCTCATGGTACGATTTATGGTATTTGTACGATGACTTCTGGCCAATGTCGCTAACTATGGCGCTGGGCTCTTTTGTCGCCGGATCTTCTGCCATTGGCGGTGGTGGTGTGGCCTACCCGATATTTACCAAAGTCCTGCAGATAGAGCCGCAGGATGCCCGGACTTTCAGCTTGCTGATACAATCAGTCGGCATGAGCATGGCGACGCTATTTATCTGGGCGCAGCGGATAAAAATATTACCGCGGGTTATTCTGCTGGTGAGTATTGGCGGTTTGGTTGGACTCTTGTTTGGCACCTTTATTTTCAGTATACCCAACCCTTATCAAAAACTAAGTTTCACTTACATTATCACTATTTTCGGGGTGGTTTTGCTATATTCCTATAGCAACAAAAACCTGCAGATTTATGACACGATCCGACAATGGTCAGCCAGAAAACAGGTTGGACTGATTTTCATTGGTATGCTGGGCGGGTTTATCTCCGCCAATGTTGGTTCCGGCATTGATATCATCACCTTTATCGTGCTGACCCTGGCCTTTGGCATTCATGAAAAAATAGGCACTCCCACGTCGGTTGTTATCATGGCCATCAATGCGATCCTGGGGGCCTTACTTCATGCGCTGGTGCTGCAGGATGTGGGTATTGTGTATAATTACTGGGCGGTTTGTGTGCCGGTGGTCATGGTTGGCGCACCATTAGGTGCTTACGTCCTGATCAAAGCCAGCCGCAGGCTAGTAGTATATTTCTTGTTAATCCTGATCTTCCTGGAATTTAGCTCTTCCCTTTTTTTGATCAAACAAAGTCTCAGTTCTTACCTTCTCGGATGCTTCTTATTTCTGGTCTTTGGCCTGTGGTTTTACTGGATGATGCGCTATCGAATCAGCAAGAATGCTGAACAATTATGTTCAGATGATCCGGCTAAATCATAAACACTCAATCCAGTTTAGGATCTGACAGCCTGCAGCATTTAGCTTGCGAATTAACCGGTTTAGCCGGGTTGACAGTCAATACCCCCCTCCAACCCCGGCAGGATGGCGGCCCGGTAAACCAAAAAGCGATTTCCTAGCAGTCGCTATATGCTTAATGATGATGCCATGGCTACAGAAAAAACCGCCGAAGGTATCAGAAAATTTGCCGCAGACATAAAAAAACTTGAAAACCTTATTGAATCTGAGATAAATATTGGAGAGGTTTTCCTCCCCCAACGCCCCGCCATGTCGCGCGATCCCCTTTCGCCCGGCATGGCGGGGTTCTTTTTTGTTATCTTTCTGATTGAAATATTAGCGGGCTCAGCGATGCTCAACTTCGCCAATGGACGAAGGATTTTTTCAGCAGCTGGTAGATCGCCACTATGCCGATCTTTACAGGTTTGCCTTGAGCCTGGCACGCAATCCGGCGGATGCCAGTGACCTCGTCCAGCAAACTTACGAAACCTATGCCCGCAAGGGTGATCAAATTCGTGATGTCGCTAAGGCTAAACAATGGCTCTTTACAACTCTGTACCGGGGATTCACCGCTGCGTACAGACGCGGCAAAAAAAACCTTTCCCTGGATGATATGGCTACTCCGCTGCCTGAGGAATCAGTAGCGTCGCAAGCAGTAACCAGCCTCGAATATAAGGAAATTCGTAATGCTCTGCAATCGCTGGATGACCGCCACCGCGCAGTACTTACCCTGCATTATCTCGATGACCTCAGCTACAGGGAAATTGCAGACGTTCTTGACATCCCGATCGGCACCGTCATGTCAAGGCTCTCGCGCGGCAAGGCCATGCTGCGCGAGAAAATGCAAAGGCTCACTAATGAACATGGAATAAATATCACACCTATCGACTCGTACCAACAGGACGGCAAGGAGAATGGATAAAGAAAAAGTAAAACAGATACTCTCAGCAGTACGGGCTAGCGGCAAGGATCAGCACGATCCGGAGGTGCGTCATGCCCTTAACTTAGCCGAGCAGGATGGTGACTTGTCTTCCTTTGCGCTCAGGGTTCAGGAGATCGACAGACATGTCGCTAAGGTGGTGCAATCAGAGCAGCCACCGGCTGATCTGCGTGACAGGCTGCTGCAAATTCCGGCCAGCACTGACGTGCCAGAAAGGCGGCGACCTGCCGCCAGTCAGATTATCAAGTTTGCCATCGCTGCCTGCCTGATAGCTGCAGCTGTTGCTCTTTGGCAGAGCACCCGGCCAGCTCCCGTCACCACCACTACATTCGCGCAGTTTGCCATCTCCAGAACAATAGAAGGGCTGCAGCCGGCTAAGCTGACTGACGACCTCGATGCACAGCAAGAGTGGCTAGCTGCCAGTCATTCGCCTCACAATTTTGCGATTCCCGAGAGGCTGCTTAAACTGTCCGCAAAAGGCTGCCATTCCTACACAGTTGCTGGCCGCAGAATGTCTGTTATCTGTTTCGAGTTGGAAAATGGCCGCCTCGTCCACCTGTTTGCAGTCGCACAGGATAGTTCTGTAGATGACCGTGCAACAACACACTTTGTTACGGTTAATTACCAGTCGCAGCAGGCTCTAACCTGGTCAGACGGCCAGCACACACTCTATCTAGTCAGCAAAGACATGACAGCTGCCGAGTTGGAACGCTTTATTTAATTTCAGCGACTTCCACAAATACTGCTTTTACTAGTTGCCCATTGGCGTTCTTTGCGTAATCTCTCAGCGTGTAAACACCGAACAAAAAAACCTTACCCATGGAAATCTCACCACTCATGCTTATCGGGTTTTTGCTGGCAGCGTATTCAATCGTGGCCAACGATGTGATCCAGACCCTTGGCACCTTTCTCAGTTCCAACCAGAACCGCCCCTGGTGGATCATCTGGATCTTCGCCAGTGTGATCTTAATTGCTGTAATTCTATTCGGCTGGATCACCTCGGGTACCGGTGATGTTTCGTATGGGCGCCTCGAGAAGTACCCGTATCCTGAGCCATCATGGGGCTTTCTGGTGGCACCGATTGCCCTGGTCATTATCACGCGGCTCGGCTTTCCGGTCAGTACTACCTTCCTCATCCTGACTGTCTTTGCCCCAGGTAACTTGGGCGCAATGCTGACCAAGTCACTCATCGGCTATGGGATCGCTATCATCAGCGCCTTTATCATCACGTATTTGTTAACACGCGCACTCGAGCAGCGCTTTTACGCAACACGCGATCAAAAACCGCTGGTGGGCTGGGTCATCTTCCAATGGTGCTCGACAGCATTTCTCTGGTCGCAGTGGCTGATCCAGGATCTGGCCAATATCTTCGTTTATTTGCCGCGGGAACTGCCGCTGTCATACCTGATCGCATCACTGATAGTCATGGTCGGACTGCATGCCTACATATTTTATCAACGCGGTGGCAAAATTCAAAAAGTTGTCCTGCAGAAGACCAACACCACTGATATCCGGGTCGCCTCAATGATTGACATCATGTTCGCCCTGATCCTGCTAATCTTCAAAGAATACAGCAATATGCCAATGAGTACAACCTGGGTCTTCCTCGGACTGCTGGCCGGACGCGAGATTGCGGTCAGCCTCTTGTTTAAGCACCAGAGCACCGCCGCCGCCGGTAAAAAAGTCGGCCTCGATATCGCAAAAGCGGCTGTCGGTCTCACCGTCAGCATCATCATCGCCTTACTCCTCTCACCGAAGAACTGATACCATCACACAGGGCTTCCTTATTAACTACCGGGCCAATGCAGATAAATCATTGCGATTTATCAGCTCTTGACTACCAAATAGTAAGGATTCTTTCGCTTTCAAGTTGCCTCATTTTTGCAGCTCAAGCACGAATCAATCACAAACTATCCGCTCTCAGCTGTGGCAGCTGTCTGCTACAACGGTTACGGCTTGCCGTTAGTCGGTCCAGTCCGGAAATGGATCGCGAAATTTCGCCCACTTAGCAGTTGCCATCGCAAGTTCGCGGTCGTCGAGCAGGCAATTATGGAGAGCCGTTTGCATATCGTCCTTGTGTAGGTTCTGCCCGATATAGACGAGTTGTTGCCGCCGGTCGCCGTATGGCTCCTGCCATTCCTTCATGATAGCCTGCCAAGTTTCATCGTTATCGGGCCAGCGTGACTTATTAATGGAAAATAAAGGGACAGACACATATATGGAAAACTGCTTGATTTAGTGATTTGTAGCTGGTAGATACTTGGGTTATGCGAACGAGGCGACTGAAACCGAT
>CAYUDZ010000165.1:0-5339 GCA_964443575.1 uncultured Chthoniobacteraceae bacterium
AAGCACCTCACGCTGCGTCTCGCTACGAAGTTTGTGATTGATCCGGGCTAGTCCCAAGCGCTCTACCCTTTATCTCACGGCGAAATTTGTAATCTATCAGGCTGAGGACTGAACCAAGGGTGCCTCTGAGTTATGCGGCATCCTGGGTCTCACGTCGCCTGAGGGTCGGCTGTTTGCGGCCCTCGACGACTGCCCGATTGATGACTACTTCGGCGATATCTTCCCTGCTTGGCACCTCAAACATGACATCCAGCATGATTTGCTCAAGCATGGAGCGCAAGGCGCGGGCACCCGTTCGCTTAGCTATCGCCTGCTCAGCCAGCGCAAGTAATCCATCCTTGGTAAACTTGAGGCCGACGCCCTCCATGTGGAGTAACTTGGCAAACTGCTTGGTCATGGCATTCCTGGTTTCTGTGAGGATTTGCACCAATTCGTCGACAGATAGCTCGTTGAGTGAAGTGATGACAGGGAGGCGGCCGATGAACTCCGGGATCAAGCCGAAGCTCAAGAGGTCTTCCGGCTCAACTTTTGCCAATACTGAATCACTGGTGAGCTGGAACTCAGTCAGGGTTGGCTTTGACTTGGGTAAACTGAAACCCAAGGTGTGAGAACCCAGACGGCGTTCGATAATCTTATCGAGATCGACAAAGGCACCACCACATATAAACAGGATGCGCTCGGTATTTACCTGGATGTACTCCTGCTGCGGATGTTTACGACCTCCTTGTGGCGGCACATTGCAGATCGTGCCTTCGAGGATTTTCAAGAGCGCTTGCTGGACGCCTTCACCGGACACATCACGGGTAATGCTCACGTTATCAGTCTTGCGCCCGATCTTATCGATTTCATCGATGTAGACGATGCCGCGTTCGGCTTTAGCCACATCGTAGTCGGCGGCCTGCAGCAAGCGCAGGACGATGTTCTCGACATCTTCACCGACGTAGCCGGCTTCGGTTAAGGTGGTGGCATCGGCGATGCAGAATGGTACGTCGAGGGTGCGGGCAAGGGTTCTGGCGAGCAAGGTTTTGCCAGCACCAGTGGGGCCAATTAACAGCACATTGCTTTTCTCGATTTCCACGTCGTCGTAGATACCGGGCTGTCTGTCGTCAGTCTGATCTGTGGAGCCTTGGGAGATGCGCTTGTAGTGATTGTGGACAGCAACCGAAAGGATTTTTTTAGCCCGATCCTGCCCGATCACATGTTCATTTAATTGCGCGAGCAGGTCAGCAGGCCGCGGCACAGCTAGCGGGGCTGGTTTGGGGCTGGCCTCCGGACCCAGTTCCTTATCAAGGATGCCTTTACAGATTGTAATGCAGCTATCGCAGATATAAACCCCGGGCCCCGCAATTAATTTGCGGACTTCGGCGTGGCTCTTGCCACAAAACGAACACATTGTCAGGTTGTTGCTGCGTGCCATTATCCGAGTTAGTTAGCTTTCATCATCCTTTTTGTTGTCGCCCTTCGAGAGTTCTTCGTCGGCATCCTTGCGCGACTCGATCACCTTATCGACAACCCCGTATTCGCACGCTTCAGCCGCGGTCATGTAATAGTCGCGATCACTATCAACTCCCACGGTTTTTTCGTCCTGGCCGGTGTGGTCTGAAAGGATCCGGATCAGGCGTTTTTTAAGTTTAAACATGAACTCGACAGTGCGTTCCACGTCACTTGCCTGGCCTTGGGCGCCACCGGAAACCTGGTGGATCATGATGTCGGAATTTGGCAGGGCAAAGCGTTTGCCCTTCTTACCTGCTGCAAGAAGAACCGCACCCATGCTAGCCGCCATGCCAAGACAATAGGTTGTCACGTCGCAAGTCAGGAATTGCATGGTGTCATAGATTGCCAGGCCTGCTGTGACCGAGCCGCCCGGCGAGTTGATATACAGGCTGATATCTTTCTTGGGATCCTCCATCTGCAGGAAGAGCATTTGTGCAATGACCAGGTTGGCCACGTGATCGTCAATCGGTGTGCCTAGAAAAATGATGCGATCTTTCAGCAGTCGCGAGTAGATATCGTAGGCGCGTTCGCCACGCCCGGTTTGTTCAATTACAGTAGGTATTAGCATGGTTAAGGTAACGTTGGATAGTGGTTGATGGGACTCCGCTTAGCAGCAATTAATTCAATGAGCGTCTTCGTGGTCATCTGCTCGCTGCAGCAAACTCTCATCTTCTTTGATGTTAGCACTGGCAGCGATGAAATCAAGTGCCTTGCTGACCAGCAAATCTTCGCGGATCGAGCCCAGCGCATCGTTTTTCTCCAGTTCTTTACGTAACTGATCGGGTGGCATCCGGTACTGCTGCGCCATCAGCGCCAGCTTTTGTGCCAAGTCCTGCTCAGTCACCTCCAGGCTTTCTTCACGAGCTACTTTTATCAGGATGAAACGTGAACGTAGACGGTTACGGGCATGTTTTTCTGACGACTGGATCAACTCATCTTTGTGACTTACCAAGTCTTCTTCAGAGACGCCGCGGCGGCGGTTATCCTCGACCATTTCTTCGAGCATGCGCCTGGTTTCATCTTTGACGAAGCTGTCTGGCAGTTCGAACTCGATACTGCTGAGTAGTTTGTCGATCAGCGAGCGGCGGGTAAACTCCTCCTGTTGTCTGACTTTCTGGTGCTTGATATCCTCGAGGATCAGATCACGTAGTTCGGCTAAGGACTTGTCCTCGACGACCTTGGCGGCAAACTCGTCATTAATCTCGGGCAGCACCTGTTCGCGCAGACTCTTGAGTACGACATTGTAGCGCAAGTTTAATCCGCGCAGATCCTCCCGTGGAAAATCATCCGGCACACTGATGTCGAAGTCTTTACTCTCGGCAGGTAGCATACCCAAAATCTCCTGGCAAAATCCGGGCAGGAACGCGTCGTCAACCAGGCGCAACCAGAAGTCGTAGTTGCTGGCAAAAAATTTTGCTGCCTCCGGTGCTACTGTATCGAGTGGTTCACCATCGACAGTGGCCGAATAATCGATCACGGCGTAGTCTTCAAGCTGGGCACTCCGGCCTTCGATCTCGTTGTAGTCGGCATGTTGGGTGCGTAGCCGTTCGAGTGCTTCGTCGACCTCCTCGTCTGCGACAGTGGCAGGCGGTACGCTGACCTCCAACCTCTTGTATTCGGGCAAGTTAAATTCCGGTGAGGTAATGATGGTGGTGCTAAAGGTCATCCTGCGGTCGTCATCGATCTCGATATCGTCAACTTTGGAGACGGAGAGAACGGCGAGTGAATTTTCGCTCACGGCATTCTTGATCCCTTCATTTATCAGGGCGCGTGTCATTTCATCATGGATATCTTTACGGAATTTGCGTTCGACGACATTTTTGGGTGCTTTACCCGGACGGAATCCTGGTAGCTTTGCCATCGATTGAAACTCGGCGAGGATACGATCCCACTCAGAATTCACACGGTCGGGTGAGATTTCGACGTTCACATCGACCAGGCAGTTTGGCTTTTTATCTACTTTTACTTTCATTGCAATAACTCTATTTATGCCTGATTGGAGGTAGCCAACCGGACGCCGGTAGGATAACCGGAAACGTTGAAACTACGCCAGTTGACCGCTGAGGCAAGTACGGAATGTCAATAGTCGTGAGAAGGATGGACGCAGGCTTACACTCCTTGAACGGCACCGGAATTGAGCTAGGGTAGCGTTGAGTAAGCCATGTCCAGTCGTGTTCTCCTGATTAGCATCAACACGCATACCGATCCCTATCCGGTTTTTCCGTTAGGATTGGCATGTATTTCTGCGGCATTGAAGAGTGCCGGTCATACGGTGCGCTGGTACGATCCGCTGGCGCTGGAATCACGTTTGGCTGAAGTATTGGAAGAGTTTCAGCCGGATGTTGTCGGTGTATCGTTGCGCAACATTGACGATGTCCAGATTTCGCGACAAGAAACATTTCAGGAGGCAGCGGGGAGGTTGTGCAATGATATTCGTGATCTACGGAACTGTACGATCGTGATTGGTGGTTGTGGTTTCTCGATTTTTCCTGAAGAAGTGATGCAAAACTCGGGAGCTGACTATGGGATTGTTGGAGAAGGGGAAGAGTCATTCCTGGCATTGCTCGATGCACTCGAAAACGGGAAAGAAATACCTAATATACCGGGTCTGGTGAGGCGCGATGGTGACGCGTTAATAATCCATCCGCCGCAGCGACTCGATGTTGAGCGACAAACAATCCCGCACCGCCCGTCCGAGGCCAGACCCTACTACCTGGAATCGACCGGTATGTTGAATGTGCAGACGCAACGTGGGTGCAGCTTAAAGTGTATTTACTGTACCTATCCGGGAATCGAAGGTGTCGAGGTGCGGCAGCGTCCTGCAGCATTGGTGGCGGCTGAATTTGAGCAATTGGCGGCGGAGGGCGTGCCATATTTATTCATAGTCGACTCGGTGTTTAACAGCAGCACGGATCACGTGCGCGGTATTTGCAATGCCCTGATTGAGCGCGGCAGCCCGATTGAGTGGGGCTGCTTCTTGCGACCTAAAGGCTTAAGCACAGATCTCTTCGAACTGATGTTCCGTGCCGGGTTGCGGCATGTTGAATTTGGCTCGGATAGTTTTACTGATTCCGTTCTGCGTCGGTATGGCAAAGATTTTACCTTTAATGATATACTGGAGTCCACCGCAGCAGCCGAGGCAGCGGGGGTCAAGCATTGCCACTACCTGATTTGTGGTGGGCCGGGCGAAACATTAGCGACATTGGAGTCCACCTATCGCAATTCCCTGAAGCTGAACGAGACTGTGATTTTCGGCTTAATCGGGATGCGGGTCTATCCCGGTACCCGTCTGTGGCAACGGCTACGGTCTGAACCAGGTTGGGAAAATCGTGATTTGTTGCAGCCACAATTTTATCTATCACCAGAACTGACCCAGCAGCAGATCGAAGAAGCTTTGGCGCGATTTGCCAAGGAATCACCACATTGGTTTGTTGGTGAAGCCCCGCCCGGATTTGATCGGATAACGCAACGCCTGCGATCGCGTGGGGTTACCGGACCGCTGTGGGAGTATTTACAAGTCGCGGCGCGCATGCGCTCGCAGTTGCCAGGGGTGGCAGCCGAATAAGCAGTGTACAGCAATTTGGTGTCACGTTTGCAGCCAGCCACGCCATTGAGCGATAGCAGCACTTTTGGTATCTTGTATTGAGCTGTTGATCTGCCGGGAGTTGTATTCTGCGGCCGGCAGAGATTTTTTGGTGGCGAGAGCTTGCTTGCACCAGGCCACAATTTCCAATGCCTGGGATGGCGCAAAGATGCCATTGGCAGGATCCGAGGTGAGCATCTTTGCGACAGCTGAATCGGTCGGTCCAACCCAGAGAATCGGACGGGGCAGGGCGGCAGCAAGT
>CAYUDZ010000166.1:0-5305 GCA_964443575.1 uncultured Chthoniobacteraceae bacterium
ACATACTGTAAATAGCGAAATCCAAGCCCAACGCTGTAAACAAGCGCCTCACGCTGGTCGCAGTAGATGGCTTGTGATTTTTTCGGGCTAGAGAGCTTCCTTGCATTCCCTGCGGGAATTTTCATTATATCTGCAATGAAACTGATTCCGACAATCGGCCTGGAAGTGCATGTGCAACTAAAGACGCAGACTAAGATGTTTTGCGGTTGCCAAACAAGCTATGGTGCTGACCCGAATTCGTTTACCTGCCCGGTCTGCCTCGGCCTGCCGGGGGCGCTTCCGGTACTCAACGCAGAAGCCATCCGGATGACCATCCTGACCGGCATGATGCTGGGCTGCCAGACTCCCGAGGTCGTGAAATGGGACCGTAAAAATTACTTCTATCCGGACATGCCAAAAAACTACCAGATCTCGCAGTACGACCTGCCGCTCTGCCTGGGCGGTGCAGTGCCCTTGCATGATATGGCCTACCCGAAGGATGCGCAGAAAGATATAGTCAATCCGGGAAAGGCGATCAACTTGACCCGTATCCACCTTGAAGAGGATGTCGCCAAAAGCACCCATTTCGAGGAGTTTTCAGGGATCGATTTCAACCGTGCCGGCACACCGCTAATGGAAATTGTTTCCGAGGCAGAAATCGAAAACCCGGAAGAAGCATTTGCTTACCTGACCTCGCTGCGCCAAATCCTCAATTACGGTGACGTCTCCGACGCAGACATGGAGAAGGGGCAATTGCGCTGCGATGTCAACGTCTCTGTACGCCCTGAGGGCCAAAAGGAACTCGGCACCAAGGTGGAGCTGAAAAACCTGAACTCGGTCAGTGGCGTGCGCCGCGCGCTGGCCTACGAGATTGAGCGTCAGATCGAATGCATCGAATCGGGTGAAACCATTACCCAGCAGACTCGTGGTTGGGATGACGACCTCGGCGAAACCTATTTCATGCGCAGCAAGGAAATGGCCCAGGATTATCGCTATTTTCCTGACCCGGACCTCCTGCCGGTAGAAACCAAATCACTCAAGGAGGAGGCGGCAACCCGGATGCCCGAGCTACCCGCAGCCAAACGTGAACGCTATATCCGTGACTATCAGGTCAGCGAGTACGATGCCGGCGTACTGGCCGACGACCTCGAACTCTGCAAATACTTCGAGTCAGCCGCCGCCGGTTCCACAACACCAAAGCTCATCGCAAACTGGGTACTCAACGATTTGCGCAGTGCACTCGGTGCCGAAGAAATTCCGCTCAGCGAATTCAAAGTGAAACCGCAGCAACTGGCAGCTCTGGTCGCCATGATCGACGCCGGCAGCATCAACGGCAAGCAGGCCAAGGAGGTCTTCGCCGAGATGGCTGCCAACGGCGGCGAACCGACCGCCATTGTCAAGGACAAAGGGCTCGAGCAAGTCAGCGATACCGGCGCAATCGAGAAACTCTGTGATGAAGTCATCGCCGCCAACCCAGGGCCGGTCGCCGACTACAAAGGCGGCAACGAAAAATCAATCAACTTCCTCAAAGGTCAGGTGATGAAGCTTTCAAAAGGCCAGGCCAACCCAAAAATGGCCGGCGAAATCCTCGCTAAAAAGCTGTCCTAGAACGACCAGTTCTTGTAGAATCTCACCTCATGAACCAACCTCAGGGCGAACAAAAATCAGGCAATAGCACCGATAAATGGCCGCTAGGAGTGGCGGCTAATCGGCAACTGCGCTGGCCTAAAGGCATTCTTGTTTGAAAAAATCCCTCTATAGCATCGTCGTTTTGCTGGTACTATTCGGCACCTTGTTTCTGCTCGCCACCGATGGTTGGGTATTGGGCGCTGCCGTAATTTACCTCGTACCTGCTGCCCTACTGCTGCTTGCCGTCATGTTGCGTGGTTTTTTCAAGGGTGCTGAGCACTTGAAAGTGATCCTGGCCACTGCGCTATGGCTGCTACTGATTGCTGTTGGTTACGCCTTCCTGGCAGACTTCATCAGCAGCATACAAACCCCATTACTCCTGGTCTCGATTACCGGCATGACCTTAGTTGCCTGGTACTTGCTGGTACGGTGGATCGCCAGGAACACCAAACGCTGGATGTTTGTTCCGGTTGTTGTTATTTGGCCGATAATAATTCTGGCCAGCGTAATCGTCGGCCTGTCCAGCCTGGTATTGCTGAGGACGCTGGCTATCGACCGCAACTACACCCCGCTGCTCCAGACGCCGCTGTCAGCCCCGGACCAACAGGTGGCCGCATACAAGGAATTGGTACGCTGGATTCCTAAGCGTCCTTGGCAGTCGGAACAACAACTTACCGAGGAAGAGCTTGACGAAAAGATTATTGTGCCCAATGGCTCAGCCCTGCGTGCTAAAATCGTCTCACCGGCACCCGAGTTCAATGCGCTGCAACACATCGCAGAACCCGTCGAGAAGCTAATGGATTATTCTGACGAGTACGCTAGCCTCAAGCAGGATAGCGAACCACTTGACGGCATCGAGTGGCAGGAAATTGATCGATTGTTTGAGCAAATAGCTCCGCTCTACAGAAGCTTTGAAGAATTCCTGATCCATAACCCGATGGCGTTGTCGTCGCTTAACCCGGACACGCCACTGCCGGACTATTTGTGGATGAGAAGGTATATCCAGATGAAAGGCTTTAAAATCGAAAGCCTGTTAGCCAGGGGCGACCGGGTGGCTGCAGCCGATGAATACGAGCGCGGCTGGGATGCAATTTACGGACAACTGCAAGGATCGTGCCAACTCGTACATGTCATGCTGCTGGTTGCCCAGGCCGGGTACTTGAATATTCACTACCTCGAAAGATGGTATGATGAGATACCTGTCAGTGAATTGTCGGATATGCCGGCAAAACTGGATCAGGTGGACACGCTGCTCCAAGCTGCATTACAAAAAGCACTCGAATACGAACTGTCATTCATCGACGACTACAGCCAATCGGTTCTTAGCGGTGACAGGAAACTAACGGATTTCTGGCTTTACCAAAACAAACCGGACAACTTTCTGGAAAGACTGGATCAGGAACTTACAGAGTTGCTATTCGATCCGCAAAGTATTCGAGTAAAACGTGGTGATGATTTTCTCAAGCAAGTCGAGATTCTGGGGCAACCGTATTATCAAGTGCGTGACATACATCAAAAATTAGACGATCTAAATTATGACTATGGCTTTGTTGAGTCGTACAATTCCGCAACAGCTATGATGGGAGTACTAAGCAGAGGAAGAACTCACGAGCGGACGGCTGTCACTCGCTGCGAAATCCGCATGCAGCTCATCGCACATCAGTGGCTGTTAACCGGCCAACTGCCTGAGAATATCCCGGTCGATCCGCTCAGCGGGACACCTATCGATGCGACCGTAAAAGACGGCCAGTTGGTTCTCCGCACCGCATGGCAAGGCGAAATCCCTACTGCCCCCGACCCCATCGTATATATCCTGGAATAGGTTCATCGAGCAAATCCTCTGATATCTATTTATGCATACCTTTTTAGAAATGGTGTTAGGCGATTCCTACTCGCTGTTAAATATCGCTACCATCTCTGGCACCGAAGGTGCCTAATCCTCTAATGAGAGTCCATATAAGTGTCTGTCCCTTTTATTAGCCCAAAAAGGTTTATCCGGTCGACTTCCACCCACCTCAATTTTAAAGCAGACGACAGTGTTCATGAGGTTGAATTCTTTGGCGCTACGAAAAAATCTGCTGACAATCTGGAAAGAAAATGCTAAACAGCCGTACCTAGCAGCTTGGATCGCCTGCCCCGATGTCCTCATCGCATTCACTAAATCCACACCAACTCCATGATAAATATGAATCCCGCCAAGTTCTGCTTACTGATCCTATTAACAATAGCCTCGATAACCCACGCCAACACCGACCTGCGCCGGTGGGAATTGGCGGATGGTGAGAAACTTTATGCCGAGCTGGTCAGCTACGACCCCGAGTCCGGAGTCGTGCATTTAAAGCTGGATGAGAAAGAAGATAAAAAATTCCAGTTCGACGACTTTGGCACGATCGATAAAGCGTGGCTGGTCGAATGGAGCGAGTTCGAGCAACGGCTCGCATCGCAGATCAAAGACATGGGGGGGCGTTTTGAGCATATAACCACGACCGGTAATCACCCGACTGATTTATTCGTTTACTACCCGTCAGCGGCACTCACTACCCCGTCACAGTTTCCGGCCCTGATCCTGTTCAATGCTGGCGGCAAGGCAGGCAGGTTTCTGCTGCGGCACATAGAAGCGGCAGAAGCATCGTCATTGATATTGATTTCCATGGGCCAGTTCCGAAATACACACGAACAGGCTGATGAAGACAAGCTGGTACAGCGCTGGAATGAAGTCTTTCCTCAAGTGCTACAAGAAGTGGAGTTCAATGAAGAGAAATTATTTATGGGCGGTAGCTCCGGTGGCGCCAGCAGGGCATTCGATTTTGCAACGCAGACCGACTATGCCTGGGCGGGCATCTACTCGAGTGGCGGCTGGCTGGGCGGACGTGAGAACTATGACAGGGATTATCCTGACAACATGCGGGTCGTGATGGTGAACGGCAATAATGACAAAGCAGCCAATAGCTGGGTCGAGCCCGACTCGGAGATCCTGCGCAAGCACAATTGTGAAGTGGTATTGATATCATTTGAAGGCGGCCACCAGGTCCCGCCCACCGCGAGCCAGATCAAAGCATTCAACTGGTTGCTGGAACGCGAAGAATTTGTCGCGGATTAATCCACAGATCCCGATCATTACTATTTTATTTGCTATGAGCCAGGTGATGCGGTGAGCATATGCTTTCTTGCTTTTCTAAGGCCGTCACAAACTGATCTGGCAGACTGCCTTAGAACTAGCCATCTGTGGTATTATTGATATTGTCCATTTTTCGCTATGGTACCTTTACTTGATGTCAACGCACAAAATCTGCCGTTGGAAAGTGAATTCCAAGAGGCCTTTTTGCGGGTATTCCGCAGTGGGCGCTTCATCTTGGGCCCTGAAGTAGAGAAATTTGAAGAGCAAATCGCGAAGCTAACCGCAACGCGTCACTGTATCGGAGTGTCTTCCGGTACCGATGCATTGCTCCTGGCATTGATGGCGCTGGACATCGGCAAGGGTGATGAAGTGCTCTGCCCAACATTTACATTTTTTGCAACCGCCGGGGCGATTCAGCGTTCTGGAGCCACGCCGGTATTTGTCGACAGCTGCCCGGTTTGTTTCAACATCGACGTCAGTGACGCAGCTAACAAGATCACCTCGCGCACCAAAGCAATCATCCCGGTGCATCTTTTTGGCCAGAGCGCCGACATGGATGCCGTCAAGGAACTTGCCGCC
>CAYUDZ010000167.1:0-5279 GCA_964443575.1 uncultured Chthoniobacteraceae bacterium
CAGGGCGATGAACTCACTGGCTCCGGCTGGGCGTTCACCGCCAGCATCATCGCCGGGTTACGGTTTTGACACAAATTTTTGCTGGTCGAACGAACCAGTAGACGATTTAATAAGTATTCTCATTAATTGGAAACCTATTCATTAGAAAGATTAACAAAATGACATCCCTGTTTACCCCTATCGTTAAGAAGCTGACCGTCAAAGCCATCCTGCTTGCCTTTGCTTCTATTGGCGTGGCTTATTTTCTCTCATCCTGCTCAACTCCTTCCCAGCGCCACGACGCGCGTGTTGACGCCCGCGTTGATCAGCGTGTCGATCGTCGCTATGAGCGCCGTGGCTGGAATTGATTTAGGTGCAACCAATAAATCAGATTGTTTCGGTTACTTTCCGATATTTGATGTTGCCAGTCATAGCACTTGGCTAAGCTGCAGCTTCCTCTAAGCATTCTACTCTAACAACCCAATACTGCATATGAGCATTCAAAAACTTCTGCGAAAACTCACGATCTATTTGATGACCCCGCTACTGGCGGTTTGCCCGACCATGATCGGGGTGGCGACAATCGGTGCCGGCGCCTTGGTGCTCACGGCAAGCACATCGGAGGCCCAATACGGTCAGGTGCGCCGCGAGTCACGCCGCGTTTCACGCCGGACATCGCGCAGGGTGACACGCCGCACCAACTACCGGATCAACACGCTGCCGCGCGGCGCTGCCCCCTATTACATTGGTGGAGCGACTTACTACTATGCCGGCGGGCGTTATTACCAGCCGGTTTATCAGGGTGGCTCTACCGTCTACGTCCAGGTGATCGTCGAATAAATAACCATCAACCAACTAAAAATGATGAAAACTCTGAATTCTTTAATTATTACTGCCATGGCACTCGGTGCTTTTGCCGCCTCAGCTCAGACTGACTCCGATGGCATGAAAGCTGGCGCGCTGGATAAGCTCGCAGCCGCCAAGTCATTCACGATCATGGCCGAGCGGACAATCAGTGAAGACCTGGCTGAGGTCAGCCCCTTTCCGATGCAATCGACGATTGCCCTGCACGTGGTCCGTCCGGATAAGCTGCATGCGCAGGTTACCGGCGAGGGTATTGACCGCCAGTTGTTCTTCGATGGCAATGAGGTGTCGTATGTTGATGCCAAAGAGAATATCTTCTTCACCTTCACGGCGGTGGGGAACATTGATGGCCTGATCACTGCAATTGAAGAAAAACTAGGGTTTACCCTGCCGATGGCCGACCTGATCTCCAGTGATCCGAAGTCAAAAATTATGACTGAGACGCTGAAGGTCGAAGACCTGGGTGAAGTGGAAGTCGAAGGCGCCAAGCTCAATCTGATAAAAGGTACTGACGAGGAAATTGCCTGGCAGGCATGGATCGACCCGGCGACCACGACCCTGAAGAAAGTTGAGATCGGTTTGGCGGCCGCAGATAAGCCGTCGATGACCTACAGCTTCAAGGAAGTCAATCTGGATGCCGACCATAGCGAAACCAATTTTGCCTATACTCCGGTGGAAGGTGCCAAAGTGGCCAAGATCACTACGGTTTCCGAAATGGCGGTGGGGACAGTGGAAGGCGAAACGCCCGAGGCAGAGTAAGAACCGACCTGCTACATTGGTTTAACTGTCAGATATCTATACTAACCCGGGGCATTGCCCCGGGTTTAGTTTTTACTACTATCTGTGCATTATTAGTTTCCTTATCGATAAGATCCTGATACTTAGATTTTATGAAATATCTCATCCCCCTCATTTTAGTTCTAGGTTTGGTGACTCTCCATGGTGAAGAACATACCCCGGTAGATGCCGAACAACTCGAACAGCAAGCTGCACCGCAAACCAGCTCTGCCGACGAGCTAGCAATGAAGTTATCCAACCCGGTCTCATCGCTGATCAGCGTGCCGCTACAAAATAACTTTGACTTCGGTTACGACAACGACGGCTGGCAGTACAAGCTGAATGTCCAGCCGGTGATACCGGTTTCTCTCAATGAAGACTGGAACCTGATAACCCGGGTCATCCTTCCGTTCATCCACCAGCAGGATGTGATCGGCAACTCGTCGCAGACCGGCTTGAGCGACACCCTGATGAGCCTGTTCCTGTCGCCGGCTGAACCGGTCAATGGAATTACCTGGGGTGTCGGTCCGGCTTTGCTTTTTCCAACCGCAACTGATGAGCTACTAGGTGCCGAGAAGTGGGGCGCCGGTCCGACGTTTGTCATCCTGCGCCAGGATGGCCTCTGGACCTACGGCATGCTGGCCAACCATGTCTGGTCGTATGCCGGGGATTCGGGACGCGCCGATGTCAGCTCGTCATTCCTCCAGCCATTCCTTGCCTGGGGCGGTCTGGGCAACGGTCAAACGATTACGGTCAACTCCGAGTCATCCTATAACTGGGAAACAGACCAATGGACGATCCCGATCAACCTGCTGTACAGTAAAGTTTTTTCGGTTGGCAGCCAACAAATGCAATTCCAGATTGGCGGCCGCGTCTATGCCGACGCTCCGTCCGGCGGCCCCGATTGGGGAATTCGTGCCGGACTGGTCTTCCTGTTCCCGAAGTGAGCGGCTGAAGCGCTTGTGGCTAGCCAGCCTTGTATCCAAGCTCCTTGCGCTGCGTCTCGCTACGAAGTTTGTGATTGATCCGGGCTAGGTGATTCTTGCTCGCTGTTGAATACCGGAACCATCTCGGGCACCGAAGGTGTCCAATCCTACAGCCCAGCCCATCGGGCTGGGTAGGGCGACCATATAGCAGTCCGGCCTGAAAGGCCGGGATTCTTACGTAAACCTGTTTGGGTTAGGCGTCATACCAATTCCGAAAAAGTAAAACTCGTAATCGTAATCCTGCTCGTAATCATAATCACCAATTGCAAGCCGTAGAGCCAAGTCATGGTCACGATTACGATCATGATCATGATTATGAAAAGGATACTCTCTCTTACCACTTCAGAAACGGTATCATTTGCCGGTTCCCAAGCCTTTCCAGGTAATATTGGTGATTGGCCCCTTGCCTTCGATCCGGGTGAACGGCTGCAGCGGCAGGGTCACAATACCAAAAAATCCCCGCAGTCTGGGAGCAACAAGTACATTAGCCTGTCCGTTAGTCAGGTTGAGTCCTCCTGAGACCAGGATGTTTAAGTTGGTAGTGAGAATTTCACCATTCCAGAAAAACTCAGCCTCCACCTTGGCATACGGGTTTTGTTCCCATAGAAAATTTCGCCCAGCAATTGTCCCTTCGATGCTGATCACGTCAGGCATTGCCGGTAATGGCCCAAACTCCAGATCGACCATGACCGGTTCTCCCGATGCTTCGACATTCAACCATGACCAGGCGTCAGCCTGTTCTTGCGGCGTACTCTCATTCCGCTCATCAAGGATTTCTTCGGATTGTTGTTTAGTTTTAAAAATCGACAACGACCCCAAGGCCGGCAACCACCCTTTGCCGTTGATTCGCACCCCGCCATAACTGGCCTTGAGTTCATCGAAGTAGTACCCGTCGTTCTCACTGATCTCACCGGAAACAAGGATTTTGGTTACCGGCTTCAGCCCTTGCTGCTCCCAGAAAAAAAAGCGCACGACCAGGGCGCCCACCACAACCATGAGCACGAATGCTCCGATGGTTACCAGTAATTTCTTGAGGAGCTTGTGCACAGCTATCATCTTAATAATCTCAGCCTATTCCGGATACTAAGTACTCGCAATCTTCGGCCAAAGATTAATCTTCTCCGGCAACTCTGTAAGGGGACAGGCGTAAGACGGAGTGGCTGTGACCAATCCATTTGGTAAGTAGGCAAGATTTTACTTTCCTCACTCTCGTGGTTCAGATAGAAAGAAAATCATGAAAATCCTCCCTTACTCCCTACTCGCCGTAATCGTTTCAACATCCTTCACGCTGGCTGGGCCGGTGGTTGAAGAGAAAAACCCGGTAGTCATGGAAGAACCGGCTCCTGAATCTCCGTGGTGGTTCCGTGTAGCGCCATACACTTGGATCGCGGCAGTCGATGGCGATTTAACGCTGAATAATATAAAAGCTCCGATCAATACGTCATTTGCGGACGTCTTTGACACGGTCGATCTGGCAGCCATGGGAGTGGTCGAGGTGGGCTACGACCGCTTCGGCATTGGCGTCGATGTGGTCTATGCCAAGTTTTCGGATGACGCGTCATTGGGTGGACGCCTTTTCAAGTCGGCCCGCCTGGAGCAGAAGCAGTGGATGGTAACTCCGCGTGCCAGCTACCGGGTGATTGAAACTGATGATTACATGATGGATGTCTATGCCGGTGCCCGCTGGACTTATATTGAACTGGATTTCACTCTGCGCTTCAGTGGCGGCGGTCAGACTACAACTGGTGGCAGCGAAGGCTGGTGGGATCCAATCGTCGGTGTGCGCGGCCAGGCTAACTTTACCGAACGCGTCTTCATGCAGTACTCGGGCCTGATCGGCGGCTTCGGCGTGAGTTCCGACTTCCTCTGGGATGCTTACCTTGGCCTAGGCTACAAGATTACCCCAAATATCGCAGCAGTAGTTGGCTATCGCGGTGCCGGTGTCGACTACAGCGATGACGGTTTCGGCGTCGATACCATCAGCCACGGCCCCATCCTCGGACTGGATATTACATTCTAGGTCCGAGCCAACGTGCCGTTGGATCTACTAAGTTAGCTTGGCGACTCGGCAGAAAAGCTGGAGTTGGCAGCAGGCAGTTATCAGTTGTCAGTAAGGAACAAGCAGATTCAACAGAATGTTGGCTACACAGAGGTACACAGAAGACCACGGAGTTGCACTGAGACTGAAAAATTCTCAGTGACCTCTGTGATTACTTAGCCTGCCCTTTGTAGTTCTGATTACTAAGGACGTAGAAGGGTGCGCTCCGTGTTGCAGTAATAATAACAAAGTTTGGGCCTTTACTCTGCCTAGACATCTAGAAGGTTGGAACTTCCACTTAAGAGAAATTTGTTTATACTAATCGTATGAAAACCGTTGGTCACCGGGAAAGAACCAGTTCTCCTGCTGAAAGCCTGAAGCGGGCCGAGCGGCTGATCAGGGAAGCAACTGTGCTGGCGCCTCACCCGCGCCCACGGGGCTTTGTTTTCAAGGCTCGCACCTGGGAAGAGTATGAGGCTTGGCGATCTGCACAAAAGAACCCCCGCCTGTGGTAGCTTCGAGCGAAACCGGTCCGTTGCTTTTAGTCTGCCGACTGCTTAATGAAGCTGGTGCTAGATACCTGATCGCCGGGGCCTATGCGATGATCCTGAATAGTGCCATCAGGGCTACAGAAG
>CAYUDZ010000168.1:0-2950 GCA_964443575.1 uncultured Chthoniobacteraceae bacterium
TCGAGGCGTTCGACGGCCAGCGGGTACTCCGCCCGCAGGTAAATGATACCGTGAGTGGTGCCGGTGGCATAGGCGCCAATCAGCATACCCTCGATCAGCATCTGTGGATCGCTCTCGATCTCATTGCGGTTCATGTAGGCACCGGGATCACCCTCATCCGCGTTACAAATCATGTATTTTATATCTGACTGGCGGGCGGCAATCATCCGCCACTTATTACCGGTAGGAAACCCGGCCCCGCCACGTCCACGCAGCTTGGCTTTGACGATTTCCTCAACCACGTCCTCCTTGTTGGGCATCACCAGGGCGTTGTAGAAAGGCTGGTAGCCACCAATCGCAATATACTCGTCGATATCATCGGGGTTGATCAGGCCGCAGTCGCGTAGCACGATTTTTTTCTGGCCAAGGAAAAATGGTATCTGGTTCCACAGTGGAATTGCCGCATATTGCGATGAGCGATTGCCTGCAGGGTAACCGTCATCGACTGTTGCCGGAGTTGGCCTGGGCGTGCTAATTGCGTATTGCACGCGGTCGGTAATGTGATCCCAGCTATCGATCCGGCAGAGGATATTGCACTTAGGCAGCCGCTGTTCCATGATCGCCGCGACGATTTCCGTTGCCTCATCAGGGCTGACCCGCTGTAGCATGATTAGCGGTTGGCCGGGAATGTGGATATTGACCAGTGGTTCGGCTGCACAAAAACCAAAACAACCAACCGGCACCAGCAATGCGTCAAAACCTGTGCTTTCCAGTTCATGTTGGAGGTTGTCATAGACAGCTCTGGCACCATTGCCAATACCGCAAGTGCCCATACCTACCACGATGCGTGGCTTACCGGGCATCAGTTTGTGCATACCGGATTCACGAATATCTTTGAGGATGTCGAAGTTACTAATCTTCATGGCTTAACTCTGCTGGTCGTTGGGCTCAAACTTTTGATAAGTTCTTTGAGTCTGACATCGCTGACATAGCCGTGGATGTTCTCATCAATTAATACCACTGGTGCCAGTGCGCACTGACCGAAACAGGCGACCGTGCGCACCGTAATGTTGCGGTCGGGAGTGGTAAATGATTCTGTGTCTTCGGTAACCGGCATTCCGGTCGACAGACGGACACACTTAAGAAGGTGGCGCGAGCCGCGGGTGTGGCAGGCGGTGCCGCGGCAAACCATGACTGAGTGCTTACCTTGCGGCTGGAGGTTGAAGAACGAGTAGAAGGTAACAACGCTGAAAACTTGTGAGGCGGCGACACGCATTTTAGTGGCTACCTGCTTGAGGGTTGGTCTGGGCAGGAATCGCTGCGGGTGTGAATCCTGCAATTCTTCGAGGACATTCAGCAAGTCGCCGGTGGGATCGGTATATTTTGCAATGACCTGGTCGACAAAAGTCTCGTCGAGGACATTTTCCAGTTGGTCTGCGGCTGCGATCATTGTGTAGTTACGGGGGGTTGCGTTGTCTTACCGGGTGAGCTGGAGTAAGGTAGGGGACGATCAGGTTCAATGCTGTGTCGATACCGCGGCTGGCCAGCGCTGAAAGTTCGAAGCCGATATCGAATGACTCTGCCGGCAGGTAAAGGAGCCAGCCAACGGTGCGGGCGCCGTAAAGCAGCTGTGCCAAATTGAGCAGTCGTGCCGGGCAGAGGCTGTGTACGCAGCTTGGGATCAGGCGGCTCGTACTGCAGTCCAGCTTGCTGTTTTCCATCCGCTGCATGACTGGTGCGCCGGTTATACCCGCCAGCGCGCCCGGCACCACGGCGTCGACAAAGATGGTGCGTTGAGAGCAGGCAATGTCCCAGGCTAGCTCGGGCGTGAGTTGTGGAGTCTCCAGCAGCGCAACCTCAGGCAGTTGCTGCTGCTGCAAGCGGCGAACGAATTCAAGCCCCGCCCGGTCATCGCCGCGCAATTCACTGCCCCAGCCAATAACCAGTGTTGCTGAACACTCGGTATCGAACGATGTGCTGGCTAAATCAAACCCTGGTTGTGCGGGAATATTCATCGCTTTAGCAGCGTTCTTTGCGAGCCACGATTTCACCTGCGGGGTTTATAAATTCCAGTATCATTGGCATTTGTCCAAGGGCGTGGGTTGAGCAGCTAAGGCAGGGATCGTAACAGCGGATCAGGGCTTCAACGCGGTTAAGCGAACCTTCAGCAATCTCGTTACCCTTGACGAAGCGTTTGGCGACATCACAGACACCGCGATTCATCGCCATGTTGTTATGCCCGGTGGCAACAATTAAATTTGCCCAGGTCATCAACCCTTGGTCGTTGATCCGGTAGTGATGGATCAGGGTGCCGCGTGGAGCTTCGCAAATCCTGACTCCCTCCCGTTTATTTGGTGAGGCTACTGCGCGGATGTGGTCGCCTAGAATGTCCGGATCCTCCAGCAGGCGCTGCAACATTTCCAGGGCGTAGAGGATTTCTATCAATCGCGCATAATGGAAGTGGAAGGATTCCCAGACTGCGCCGTTATGATCTTTGCCAAGCTGCCGGAATTCTTCCAGCTCAGTATCGGCCAGTGGCGTGCCGCAGCAGTCACAGACATTGAGCCTGGCCAATGGGCCGACCCGGTAGAAGCCATCCGGGTAGCCGCGTGGTTTATAATAAGGCATTTTCAGGTAGCTGAATGGGGTAACCGCTTCACCGATAAATTCGGAGTAAGCGGCGGGAGGAATCTGGTCGGCCACAAGATTGCGCTTTTCATCGACAATCCGCAGGTTGCCGCGTGAGTGCTCGATATGTCCCTCCGGGGTTACCAGCCCCATGAAGTAGCTGGGGAAATTACCGAATGATTCAATCTCTGGCTGAAATTGATCAACCATGCCCTTAAGCAATTTGGTGGTGGCCTGGGTGATTTCGATAGCGCGTGGAATATCGGCCAGTATTTCCTCGCGGTCCTGGCTTTGCAGCGGTGCTGAAACCCCACCCGGCACTGTCCACATCGGGTGAATCCGC
>CAYUDZ010000168.1:2960-5260 GCA_964443575.1 uncultured Chthoniobacteraceae bacterium
CGCTTACCGGCCAGGCGCCGGATAATCTCCTGGCCAAATTTGCGCAGCCAGATTCCCTGCTTCGCCTGCTCGGGAAACCTGGCAGCCACCCCGAGCACATTGCGGTCGGCGATCGGCGCATCCATACCCAGCAACAGATCTGGTGAAGTTAGATGGAAAAAGCTCAGTGCGTGTGATTGAATATACTGGCCAAGATTAAAGATCCGGCGCAGCTTGATTGCGGTTGGCGGGATTTGGACAGCCAGCAAGTCGTCACCGGCAAGGCTCGAGGCCAGCAGGTGGCTGACCGGGCAGATGCCGCAAATGCGAGCGGTGATACTCGGCATTTCCTCAAACCGCCGGCCCTCGGTAAATTTTTCAAAGCCACGGAATTGGGTAACATGAAACTGGGCATCTTCCACTTCACCGCTATCGTTGAGAAAAATCGTGATTTTGGCGTGGCCTTCGATGCGGGTGACTGGATCGATTGTAATTGTTCTGGCCATGCTGTTCTGCTGTGGGTTATACTATTTAGCCGAAGCGGGTGCCGCTGAGATCCGGGATACGCCCTTCAAGTAGCTCGGCAATCGCTCCGAAAATTGTATCGTTGGCTGGTGGGCAGCCGGGAATAAACAAATCTACCTTGATTACCTCATGCAGTGGCCGGACGCGTTCAAGCAATGGCGGAATCACCTGACTCGGGGACTGCTGGCAGACTGTCGCATTTTCAAAATACGCGCGGTTAATCAACGATTCGACTGGATAACCGTTACGCATCGCCGGAATGTTACCGGTGACCGCACAGTCACCCAGCGCTATGACCAGCTTCGTACGTTCGCGGATTGTCAGCGCCTTTGCCAGATCTTCCTCGCTACTGACCGCACCCTCTACCAGCGTGACATCAACATGCCCGGGAAATTCTTTGGTATCCACCAGCGGGCTGTAGACCAAATCAAGTTGCGGGGCAAGATCAAGAATACGTTCGTCTATATCGACTAACGACATGTGGCAGCCGGAGCAGCCATCCAGTCATACCGTAGCTAAGCGTACCTTTTTCATCGCTATTAGGGGAGAAATCATGCGCTAGCACGAACATCCTACTATTAGCAATATATTATGTAACCCTGTAGCAGGAGAACTATGCTAGTACAACTAATACTTTAGCAATATTTCCCTGAAACTGGCAATTAAAATCGCAGCTTTTTTATCAATTAAATCAGTTAAAGAGACAGATTTGCTAATTTTGTATTGGAACTTTGTTGAGCCTCAGCACGGTTTTTAATGACCTGCAGGATGGAATCCTGGATTTCATACATGATGTGTTTCGACCACCACCCGGCGTAGGCATTAAAAGGAGTTGCGAGTTGATGGCGACTATGCAGGTGGAGCAATGTCTTATTACCATAAGCCTCTAGTTCATAACGCCCGTCGAGCACATCGAAAAAGCGTCCACCGACGACAATATGCTGATCAAACGCGGTATGTGGAATGAAGTCAGGATCAGCTTTTATTTGAAATGCGAGCAGTTGATTTTCATCCCAATGGGTTACAACTTCGAAAAAGCTCACCTCGCGTTCAAAAGTCGCCCAGCGAGTGCCACCGATTCCGGGCCTGTCGATTTCTGCAGCAATGGGCCTGGGAAATTCCAGCCAGTAGATCCATGAGGATGGCAATTCGGCGGGGGCTATTGCTGGGACGCTTACGATTTGGCTCCAGACAGCTTCCGGGGAGGCATCGATCAGCACTTGTGATGGCACTTCGATGACCTGATGCGGGTGCTGCCAGAGAGATTCCAGAGGAGCTGTCAACAGGGGTAAAAACACCAGTATTGAGGTGTAGAGCCTGCCTTGACCTAATGAATGGCACCAGGCCCCTAATAACCCGCCAACGAATGAAAAAGGCAGCATAACAGGCGCAGCCAAGATGACACAGAAGATGGCCTCCAGGGATAAGATCAGGGAGAGACACATGGCGGCTGCGACAAACAGGCTCGGTGCCAGATAGATCCAAAACCATGTACGCTTATGGAAAAGGCATCCCAGGTAAGCTGTTAATCCGCCCATCACAAATGGCACCAGCGCTATAAAGGACAATGAGACGATGGCATACAGAGACTGCCAAAGCTGATTATCATCAGGCGAACCTGCGGCAAATAACAGCCAGAAGAAAAGACCAAGCAGGCAGACTCCGATGAAAATGCCAACAGTAATAAGAATTTTGTTTTTCATCTCCGGTTGCTGGCAGGCGCGCAAAGCCTGCTGTGCACACCCTCTGCTTAGCCGTAGAAGAGGGTGGCCCAGCGGCCTTGCTCAATCATGCCG
>CAYUDZ010000169.1:0-5255 GCA_964443575.1 uncultured Chthoniobacteraceae bacterium
TTTTCAAAGAGGAGACGGAACTGCCAGGAGTCCTGGTAGTCAGTGAAAACCAGGTTGTCGGTGCGATCTCACGAAGCCAGTATTTCAGGATGGTTGGGCGGAGCTTTGGTATCGAAGTATACCATTCGCGCCCAATGGGAATCATGCTGCAGGCGATTGGCCCGGAGAATACGCTACTAACTATCGAGCAGGAATGCCCGATCCAGCAAGCAGTTGAACGCTGTCTACAGCGACCTCATGAGTTGATTTACGAGCCATTTTTGGTGAGGCGTGGTGATTCCAATACTGTTGATGATGTTGGGCTGGTTGACTTCTTTGACTTGCTGGTTGGAGATGTGCAGGTATCCAGCTTGCGCAACCAGCAGATGCGGGAAATTCTATCGACCATCAGTGATGGTTTATTTCTGATTGACCACGAGTACTATATTGCAAGTGACTATTCCAGTTCGCTGGAAACGATTCTGGGGCGTACCCAGCTAGCCGGGTTGCAGCTGACGGATGTATTCGACGAGATTCTGCCGGAAGAGCGCAGTCATGTTGCCAAGCAGTACCTGGAAATGCTATTTAAGCCATCGGTTATCGAGAGCCTGATAACCAAAATTAATCCGATCAATAATGTTCAGGCACGGATCCGTGGTGCAGCCGGCGGTCTTGAAACACGCCACTTAAGTTTCCGCTTTGCGCGCAGTTTGACTGGCGAGGAGATCCGGCATGTGCTGGTTAGTGTTACCGATGTGACTCGCCAGGTTGAACTAGCGAGAGAACTCGAAGCGCAGGAGTCCCGGGCCCGTAGCCAGTTCGACCTGATGATTGATTTATTCAAGGCGGACCCGGAGAGCCTCGGTGAGTTTCTTGGAAAATTGCACCGGCAATTCGAGTGGGCTGAGGGAACATTTGTAGAGACTCCTATTGATCTTGACGATTCTTTGCAGGAAGCATTCCGGGACTTTTTCCAGGGGATCCATGCCCTCAAGGGTGACGCCTCGACGCTGCGCTTCGATAACATAGCCCGCAAATTACACGGTATCGAAGACACCATTGAAGAGCTGCAAAAAGAACCCCTCGATCTAGCCGGGAGCTGGCAAAAGCTGGTCGATCAAATTTCAGAGTTGGGTAAGCTGTGTAATGATACCCAGGTGCTGATCAAACACTTCGGGGCATCCGGGAACGGTCGCAATACCTCGGAAGTGGTACCGGTGGTCAAGCCGGGAGTGTTGGATAAGCTCAACAATATGGTGGATAGGTTATCTTCCGAACTCGACAAAAAAGCGCGCTTTGTGAGCAGGGTCGAAGAGCAGGATATCCCGAAAAAATTCAAGACCCTGATCGAAGATCTGCTCATCCAACTGGTACGCAACTCGATTGTCCATGGTATCGAAATTCCACAGCAGCGGCTAGAGCAGGGAAAGAGCGAAGTAGGTACCTTGCAGGTGGATGTCAGGAGGTACGAGGATCACCACGAGATCATTTACCAGGATGATGGGGGCGGGCTGGATCTCGAAAAATTGAAATCCAAAGCTGAGAGCCTTGGCATCGCAGCAGATACCGAGCAGGATCTGCACAACCTTATTTACAACGGTGGCTTTTCAACTGCAGATGAGCAGACGATGAATGCCGGGCGGGGCGTTGGCTTGGATCTGGTAAAAACAAGGATCGAGGAGCTTGGGGGAACTATCCGCCACTTCACCGAGCAGGGCAGTTACCTTGCCTTTCAGGTTTTGCTGCCACGTGATTAAACAAGGGGAATGTGATCTACCATGAAAATACTTGTTTGTGATGACTCATTAATCATGCGTAATGCGATTAGCCGCAATGTGAAGAACGGTTCGGTCGACGAAGTAATCGTCGCGGAGGATGGTGATGTGGCTATTGACCTGTTTGACCAGCATCAACCAGAATTGGTCACTATGGATCTGACCATGCCGAAGCGCGATGGGTTGGCAGCTATCAAAGCCATCATGGAAAGAAAGCCCGAGACTGCGATTTTGGTTATATCAGCTTTAAACAGCCACCAGATTGCCATGGATGCCATACACCTTGGGGCCTGCGGGTTTTTGACAAAACCATTTACTGAGAGTGAAGTCGAGGAGGCGATCAATAAATTGGTCGAACACTCCACCAAATCGACCGGATGAGTACAATTTTTCCATGACAGAATCGTTTGACATACTGCTAGCCGAAAAAGATGCGTTCCTGCTGGAGATGCTTGGATCTGTCCTGCGCTTGCACAACGAGTCATTTGAAGTTGCCACTGCGAACTCTGTGGATGCGGCATTAAAATTCACTGCCCGTAAAAAGCCGAAGCTAATCATAGCAGCACGATCACTCGGTGTGAATTCTGAGGGCATTGACTTTCTTGAAGAGTTGAACCGCAAGCACATTAATATTCCTTTGGTGGTACTAACCGACAGCGAGCAGGATACTGCAGAGCTGCGACAGACGATACGTGCTAATGCGTTTATCTCGAAGCCCCCTGACCTTGACTTGCTATTGCGCAGCATCGACAAAGCGATCGAACTTGCGGAAAGCCGGATCCAGGGGATCAGACTCGAGAGTTTTTTGCAGGTTTTACAGGTCGACCGCAAAACCTGTACGCTGACGATCGATTATGGTACAGAGCGTGGTCGCCTTTATCTGCGTGATGGGAGTTTGATCCATGCCGAGTGCAAAGGCTTAACCGGCAAGCATGCGGTGATGAAGGTGTTGTCGTGGCAGGATTACGTGATTAAAGTATCGGAGCATTGTCCGGCACCGAAGACCATTAATGAGAGCATGGATTTTATCCTGATGGAATGGAGTATTGCCAAAGATCACGCGGAGGGTAGAAACTAACCTGCTCAGACTTTACTAGCCTTATGGATTATAATCAATTCAAGCTGTTTAAGCAAATTACCCTGGATTACTTTGGGAAACTTGACCCTGAAGGTGATCAGCCGCAATTGAGCGAGCACTATCTGGAGTTTGGCGGGCAGCAATTTCTCGAATACACCAGCTTGGTTGAGATTACCGGTGAGTACTCCGGGTGCCTCTATCTCACTGCGCCGCAGTCGATGATCGTCAATCTGCTGCGCATCAACGGCGAAGAGCAGGTCAACCAGCAGACCCAGAATGATATGGCGCGCGAGTTGTCCAATGTACTGGCAGGCAATGCCAGTGCTGCCTTTGGGGCCAACTGGAAAATCTCGGTGCCAAAATCATTTTCCAAAGAAGACGCGGGCAACCTTGCGCTTCCTTCTTCTAGTTTTATAATGCCATTTGACTGGAAAAATGATACAGCCTATCTCGCTGTGAGTTTGGAGCAAAAATCTAACGGATAGCGACCATGCGAAAAGGAACTATATACCGCGTCAATACATCACTGGATGACATTCCGGCAGATCTCGAATTAAAGAATATCGAGTGGGGATTGTTGTTGGCCATGGATGGCAAGCATACGGTAGCACAGCTGCAATATGCCTTTGATCTATCCGCCGAGGAAATCCATGAAGCGGTCAAAGCATTGATGAAGACTGGCATGGTCGAAGAGGTGAATGTCAATCTTTCAGGGTACCTGCGCGCGCAATCGACTATTGATAAAGACAAGCCCAAAACCATCGACAAATTTCTCAGTGGTGCGGCGATGGGGCTGCATGAAGTTCCGGCTGAAGTTGGTCAGGAAGATGCAGACCCTGACACCGCCGTTGCAACTGATGGAAGTCAATCCGAGCAAAAAGATGACAGTCGGGAACCGGGCCGCAGTGCAGGGGCAGCCTCATTTTCTGCATCAGCATCATCTTTTCGACCATTAGCAAACCCTAAAGAAAGTTTGGAATCTATGAGCAAGCGGCTTAGCCTACGTAAAGTTATCCAGTTCATCCTTGACCGGGCAATCGACGAGAACTCCGGCCAACTGGATGTGTACCGGGTTTTTGTCCCAATCGATACCACGCTGTTGAAGCGTAACGGAATCAACTCGTTGCACTTTGATGATGACCATATCATCGAAGATAAAGAGCTGTGTGAGGCACTGGAAGGCAGCATGAAAAATACCTTGGGTGTGCAGTGTCCGCGCGATGCGTACTTTTAAGCCGGCCGGTCTGGTAGGTTTCGGCAACTTATCCATTGACGAAAGAAAAGATCTGTAAATTTTGCGGTCGACCATTTGCCTGGCGACGCAAATGGCAGGCCTGCTGGGATGAGGTCAAGTACTGCAGTTCAGGTTGCCGGGCGAAAGACAAGCGGTCGATCCACGGTGAGTACGAGCGGGCCATCATGGAACTACTGGCTGACCGGGCACCAGGTGCTACCATTTGTCCGTCGGAAGCTGCCAGGAGGGTACACGAACAGGATGAGAGTTGGCGGGCAGCGATGGAGGATGTTCGCTGCGCGGCACGCCGGCTGGCAAGAGCTGGTAGAGTCGAGATTTTGCAGCGTGGCAAGGTAACTGATCCGGGAGCTTTTCGTGGCCCGGTCCGGTTGCGAGCCAAACACAAATAGCTGCATATTTCGCAGGCAATAGAAATATTATAAGTAGTAGAAGCAGAGTGTTTTGTAAATATTATCCAATATATTGTCTGTCCCTTTATTGTAAAATACGCTATCTGACCTGTTTACCAGGGTGTAGTTCCGCTGAGAAACTACCCGGAAAGCAGGTGGTAGGTGGTGGAGATTAACCAAAGGATCGCGCGTGACAGGGGTGTAATCCATGGTTAGTTGTAAAGCATGGCATTGCTCGAAGTAAAAAACCTCAAGTGCTACTTTCCTGTCTATGGTGGGGTGCTACGCCGCCATGTTGACGATATTAAAGCGGTTGATGATGTCAGCTTTGATATTGCAGAAGGCACGACAGTCGGCCTGGTGGGTGAGAGCGGTAGTGGCAAGACGACTGTCGGGCGATCAATTCTCAAACTGGTCAACCCGACTGCCGGCGAGGTGCTTTTTGAGGGCGAAGATGTCCTCAAGATGAGCAGTGTACGGCTGCGTGAGCTGCGGCGGGAAATCCAGATGGTCTTTCAGGATCCGTTCGGATCGCTCAACCCGCGGATGACCGTGCAACGGATCATCGGCGAAGCATTGGAAATCCACTTTCCCGCAATGAGCAGGGAGGAGCGTAAACAACGCGTTGGCGAATTGATGGAATTGGTGCAACTCGACCCGGATACGATGCGGCGCTACCCGCATGAGTTCAGTGGTGGCCAGCGCCAGCGGATCGGTATCGCCCGAGCGCTGGCGGTCAAACCGCGCTTTATCGTCTGCGACGAGCCGGTATCCGCACT
>CAYUDZ010000170.1:0-5155 GCA_964443575.1 uncultured Chthoniobacteraceae bacterium
TGCGTGATCAGTTTCCGCCGGAAATTTTCCAGTTATTCGAGCTCGAAGGTCTGGGAGCAAAGAAGATCAAGGTTCTCTATGACGAGCTGGATGTGCATTCGATCCCGCGGTTGGAACGTGCCTGCCACGAAGGCAAAGTGGCGGCTCTGGAAGGGTTCGGCGAAAAGTCACAAACCAAAATCCTCAAGGCAGTAGAGAACTGGCGCCGCCAGGTAGGCAAATTTCGTCTTGGTGATATTTATGCCCTGGCGCAGTCGATGCTTGAAGACCTGCGCGACCATCCCGAGGTACTAAGGGCTGAGGCAGCCGGCAGCCTGCGGCGGATGAAGGAAGTCGTGCATGATATCGATCTGGTTGCGGCATCATCCAATCCCGGCAGCGTAATCGATGCCTTCGTCGGTCACTCCAGCGTCGAAGAGGTGATCGCCAAGGGTAGTACCAAAGCCAGTGTCCGACTGGAGATGGGGCTGCAGTGCGACCTGCGGGTTGTTTCGATGCAGGAGTTTCCATTCACCCTGGCTTACTTCACCGGCAGCAAAGAACATAACATCGCCATGCGCGGGCGGGCGCTAAAACATGGCTGGTCACTCAACGAGTACGGCTTTTCTGCTGCAGACAAAAACCAGGAAGAGGCTCAAGAGCCACCGCAAATCAATGAAGAGCAGGACATTTACCGGGCACTGAACCTGCAGTTTATTGTGCCGGAATTACGAGAAGGACGCGGTGAACTGGAATTGGCAGAGCAGGACAATTTACCGCAGCTGGTCGAGCTCGAAAACCTGCGCGGGACATTCCATAACCATACCAACGAGAGTGACGGCAAGGCGACACTAAGGGAAATGGTAGCTGCCGCCCGCGACCTGGGCCTGGATTACCTGGGTATCGCCGACCACAGCAAGTCGTCGGTGCAAGCCAGCGGCCTGGACGAACAGCGCTTGCGCAAGCAGATCAATGAAATTAAAAATTTAAATGCAGAACTGGATGGTGAGTTTCGCATATTCACGGGTACCGAATGTGACATCCTGAAGGATGGTAGTCTGGATTTCGATGATGAGGTGCTGGCCGAACTGGATTATGTGGTGGCATCGATCCACAGCTCGTTCACTCTTGAGGAAGCTGCCATGACCAAGCGTTTAATTAAGGCGATGGAGTCGCCGTACATCACCATGCTCGGCCATATGACCGGACGCCTGTTGCTAACGCGCGAGTCATACAAGGTTAATGTCCCTGCGGTTATCGATGCTGCCGCTGAAACCGGGACAATCATTGAACTCAATGCCAACCCGCGGCGGCTTGATATGGATTGGCGCTGGTGGCAGAGCGCCCGTGACAAAGGCGTGAAGTGCGCCATCAATCCTGATGCCCACCGTACCGACGCACTGCAGCACCTCTTCTTCGGTGTCGCTGCGGCACGCAAAGGCTGGTTGCGCCGCGACGATGTGATTAATTGCTTGCCAGTTACAGAAATTGAGCAAGCTTTAAAGACTAAAAGAAAATGAAAGTTTCCACGACCCTGTCGCTCACACTCCTTTTCATTTGCCTGCAGTTCGCGCAGGCACAGAATAGGATTGTCACAGGGACGGTCAAAGATCTGTACACTACCCACTGCGTTAGTTGCCATGGTGAAAAGGGCGAAGGCGGGCTGGGCGGCTCACTGATAGACGGTGAATGGAAGTACGGTTCGTCCGATGCCGAGATCGCTAAGGTGATCAGCGAAGGAATCCCTGAGATGGGGATGGTCCCCTACAAGGACACCATGAGCCCCGAGCAAATCCAGTCATTGGTCGTCTTCATCCGCGAATTAGACCACCGTGAACAGCGCAAGCAAACCCCACCGCCAAAGGCTGACAACAAAAATTCCATTGCCAGCAAACTGGCTAAATTCCGGCTGGAAAAAATTACCGGAAAGTCCGACGACTCGTTCTGGTCGGTAGCATTCTTGCCTGATGGAACGATGCTGCTCTCCGGGTTCAATGGCAATGTCTACCTATACCAAAACGACCAGCTCACGCCGGTCACTGGCTTGCCAGAAGTTTGGCGACGCGGCCAGGGCGGCATGCTCGATGTGGTGCCGCATCCGGATTACGCTAACAATGGTTGGATTTACCTCAGCTACGCCTTCACTGCAGGTAAAGACAATGCCGGCGCGACAAAGATCGTCCGCGGTAGAATTAAAAATACCCGCTGGACAGATGAGGAGGAAATCTTCGCTACCCCGGAAAAATTCCACACCGGAGGCGGGGTGCACTTCGGTTGCCGTATCGTCTTTAAGGACGGCTTCCTGTTCTTTGCGATCGGCGACCGGGGCAACATGGGTAATGCCCAGAAGTTGGATAATCCATTTGGCAAGACTCACCGCATCAAAGATGATGGCACGGTCCCGATGGACAATCCGTTTTATGGTCGTGCCGATGCCTTCCCGACGATTTGGACTTACGGTAACCGCAACCCGCAAGGCCTGGTAATCTGTCCGTTCACCGGACAGCTGTGGGAAACCGAGCACGGCCCGCGGGGTGGCGACGAACTGAACCTGATCCAAAAAGGCCTCAACTACGGCTGGCCGGAAGTGACCTATGGTATCAACTATAATGGCAAGCCGATTACGGATCGGACTTCCGGCCCGGGCTTTACCCAACCAGCCACCCACTGGACCCCTTCGATCGCAGTTTGCGGGATGGATATTTATGCCGGTGATGCCTTCCCGCAATGGCGTGGGCATATCTTTGTCGGCGGTTTGGCCTCGCGCCAGGTCCACCGCCTCGAAGTAGCAGATGGTAAGGTGGTTGATGAGGAAATAATCATGGTGGCTCCCGGTCGCGTGCGCGACATTTGTAGCGGTCCCGACGGCATGTTGTATCTCGCTCTCAACGGCAGCAATGGCAAAGACGGTGGTGTCTATCGGATCGTGCCTGCCGACTAACCTGAGTTCCTTCATTCCTGCAACAAGCTTTGAATCCACCACCACACAAAGACATGCTGGAACTGCTGCGCTGCCCGATCAGCGGCCAATCGCTCCATCCCGACCGCGAACATGATCCGCAGTCTCTGACCAGCGCCGATGGGCAGCATGTCTACCCGATCGTAAATGGCATCCCCCACATGGTTGCCACGGCGCGCATAACAAAGAACAGTCGTGACACAACCTCTGAACCGGCAGATACTGACGCTAGCGATTAGTCATGGGTGATAAAAAAAAATGCCAAGGGGTCATCTCTGATGGGTTCAAGAATTTTCAGCTCGATGAAATCGTCCAGGATTTTCAGTTAGAGCAATCTGATTACAAATCGCAGCTCAAGGATCTACAGGTGCGCATGCTGCATCTGCAACTGGCCATCAAAGAGAAAAATAATTCCGTGGTCCTGGTGTTCGAAGGCCCTGATGCAGCGGGTAAGGGCGGCGCCATCAAACGCATGGTCGGCAAGCTGGATCCGCGTACGATCCGCGTCTATTCGACCGTTAAACCCTCGGCACAAGAATACAACCACCATTACCTGCGACGGTTTTGGGTACGCCTGCCACCCTATGGGCAAATGGCGATCTTCGATCGCTCCTGGTACGGCAGGGTGTTGGTGGAAAGGGTTGAGGGGTTTGCTACCGAGGAAGAATGGCGCAGGGCTTACCGTGAGATTAATGAGTTCGAAAAGCTGCTAATTGATGGCGGAGCAATCATAATCAAATTTTTTATCCAGGTCTCCAAAGACGAACAACTCAACCGGTTTAAAAAACGCGAGGCCGACCCGACCAAGCGCTGGAAAATTAATGAGGAAGACTGGCGCAACCGCAAAAAATGGGCTGAGCATAATGAAGCCGCCGAGGAGATGTTCCGTGAGACATCGACTAGCTACGCGCCGTGGCATGTCATACCCGGCGATTACAAATGGCACTCCCGCGTAGCAGTGCTGCGTACCGTCGTGGAAACACTCGAACAGCACCCGGCAAAATTATTGTGACCGCTAGTGGGCATATCCCCACATCACTTGTTGCATCCTGAATTCTCGCCTAATTTGGCTAAATGAACAATTGGAGCAGATTTCTGGTACATGCCCTCACCGCCAAAGCTGTACCCTGGCGACTGGCAGGTGTCGGATTGATTGCCGGAACGTTAGCCGGCCTCGGCGCGTACCAACTCGACTCAGGCAGGGTTTTTAGTATCCTGGCCCCGCCCGCCCTGATCTTGATTTTGCTGAACCTGGCAATCTACTTATTTAAAATTGCTAAGGTGCTGGCCTTGCCACGGATACAACGGCAACCACGGCTGGCTACATGGCTGGCCAAGTATGCGCCAAAACCGACTACCAACGGCGCAACCGACCAACAGATAACCAGGAAGATCGCGGCTGCGCTGGCAATCGTCAGCAATGCTGTTGCAGTGGGCTTAGCTGTCGGTGTGATTGCCGGAATCTATCTGCGCGGGCTGGTCGTCGAATATCAGGCAGGGTGGGAGAGCACGCTACTCGATTCAGCTGCAGTCTCAGCATTCCTGCATGTCATCCTGTCCCCCTCTGCTTGGGTTATCGGGCTGAGCATTCCCGGCCCTGAGCAAATTGCCGTGTTACGGATCGTGGCAGGTCAGGGTGGTGGCGAAGCCAAAGTCTGGCTGCACCTATGGAGTGCCAGCGTCGCCCTGTGGGTGATCGTTCCGCGCCTGGGATTAGCGCTGGCGGCAATCAGTAAAAGCCTGCGTCACCAGCAAACATCTGCTCCAACTCAACCTGCAACCCTCCCTGCTATGATGGTTTCCTATTGCCTGCCTGAGGCAGAACAGCGTAGCCAACAGTTGGCATCCAAAGTGGCTGCTGCGACATCATGGCCGTTGCAAATTGTCGACACCCAATTGATAGCTTATGGCGAAGAGGAAAAGGCCGCTGTGATTGCTGCCGACTCAGCACAGGCCGCTGTTGTGCTGGTCGGTATTGCCAGCACTCCAGAACAAGAAACCCATGGCAAATTGCTTGATCTATTGTCACAAAGTTTCCAAAAACTTGCCGTCGTACTGGACGACCAGCCGTGGCAGCACGGGCGAGCCAGCACGCAACGCATCGCCTCGCGCATCAAAGCCTGGCAGGAAATGGTACCTGCAGGCACCCCGGTGGTTGCCCTTAGCCCGGATCAATCACAAACTTCGTAGCGAGACGAAGCGTGAGGTACTTGGATA
>CAYUDZ010000171.1:0-5138 GCA_964443575.1 uncultured Chthoniobacteraceae bacterium
GCCGGTGGCGGACATTAAAGCGCCTTGTCCATGTGTTCTGAAGCCAGCGCATCCCGTCCACAAGATTGGCCTCCGGCGTCCTTACCACGGCGTGATAGTGGTTGCCCATCAGCACCCAGGCCAGCACCTCCCAGCCCGTCTTGACCACAACCTCCTCCCAAAGCTTCTCAAAAGCCACACAATCCTGATCGTCCCGCACAATCTCCTCACGACGGTCGCCCCGCGCCATCACATGATAAACCGCCCCGGCGTATTCGATGCGCAGTTGTCTCGGCATGGCTCACACCTACCGCATGACCGCCAAAAGGTAAAGATAGTTTGACTGACCCCATACACCCGATGGCTACAAAAGCCCAGGCACGAATACTTCTAGCATTATCGCTCCGAAAATCCTCGACAACCCAGCTTAACTGAGTGCCATTCGGGTCAGGGCCAATGGTTAAATTTAATATAAGTGACGATTGGCAAGGGATCGCCGGGGTGCTTTTTGGTTTCTCGGCGACAGCTGCAGACTCCAGGATCCGCCTGATTATAACTAACGAGTATTAAATTGGCTATGCGAATCTAATATACACAATATCAATATAATACAATCTTTTTTTAGATATGTGTCTGTCCCTTTGCTGTGCTAAAATAAGACCGACAGGCTACTAACTTCAAATTCCGCTGTGGATGTAAGTTGTCGTGCAGTGCTATAAAAGAATGAAAATGCGACTCAGTCACAAAAAAAGTTGACAAGATTTTTATGATTTTCTAGTTTTTTGCAGAATTGGAGGTGCTGTGGAGGTACGCAGTGTCCGAAGGGTGAAAAATAAATTTAACAGGAGAACAAGAGATGGAAAGCAGCAGAATGAGAATAATCGGACGCTTGGTGATAGTGTATGCAGGCAGCCTAATTATGGCTGGAGGGTCATGGCTACTGACTGCAGCCGAGCCAGTTAATGCGAGTTCGCCAGTTGCATCAGTATCTGAAGATGAATTGGCAAGTAGAACGATATTGACCTTGCCTGCGACGGTAGTGATCGGATCACGTGAAAGCGAGCGATTTTTGCCTGGGTCAGCGAGCTACCTGGATCGAGAACAAATTGCTGAGCAGTCATATTCGAACATAAACAGTGTGTTAAAAAAAGTGCCTGGTGTCTATGTGCGCGAGGAGGATGGTTTTGGTAATTTTCCCAACATCAGCATTCGCGGAGTAGATGGCGGCCGTTCGAGTAAAGTCACGATTATGGAAGATGGAGTGCTGACTGCGCCGGCTCCTTACTCTGCGCCAGCTGCTTACTACAGCCCGAACGTCGGCCGCATGGATGCGGTTGAGGTTCTTAAGGGGTCAAGTCAGGTGAAGTTTGGTCCCCATACGACCGGCGGCGTGATCAATTTTCTTTCGACCCCGGTGCCGGAAGATTTCACGTTCACGCTGAAATCCACCTATGGCAGCGATAACGACTGGCTGCTGCACTTATACGCGGGTGATACAGTCGAGACATCAGCCGGGCGGGTTGGCTGGTTGCTTGAATCTTACTACCGGCAGAACGACGGCTTTCGCGACATCGAACGGGCGACTGGCTTCGCTGGCAGCGACGCCACCGGGTTCTCAAAGTGGGAGCCAATGATTAAACTCTTTTGGGAGCCGGACAGTGTGGTCTATCAGCGGCTTGAGGCAAAGTTTGGCTATACTAATTTTGAAGCTGACGAGACGTACCTCGGGTTGACCGAACGCGACACGGCGCGGCGGCCGTATTTGCGCTATGCTGGTTCACGGTTCGATAATATAGCCACCGAGCAATACCGCACCTACCTGCGGTATATCATTGAACCCTTTGATGAGCTGCGCCTGACCACCACCGCTTATTATAATCAGTTCCAGCGTAATTGGTTCAAGATCAAGGATGTGTCAACCGTTGATGGCTCGACAGTTGGTCTTTCGCGGGCACTGGCGGGAGGCGGCGAAGCGCTGAACATCCTGCGTGGCCGTGGCGCCGGTACTCTCAACTACCGCAACAATAACCGCAGCTACTATGGTGCGGGGATCGACTTTGCGCTCGACTGGAAATTCACTACCGGCCCAGTCGCACACGATCTCGACATCGGACTGCGTCTGCATCGTGATGAGATAGACCGCTTTCAGACTGATGAATTTTTCCGTCAGGACGGGTCGGGGCGGATTGTTTCGAGTCGGACGGGAGTTGCCGGTGGCGGCGGTAACCGGATTGAGCAGACTGACGCCCTCGCAGTCTACCTCCAGGATCGGATCACTATCGGCAAGTTGTCGCTGATTCCGGGCGTGCGCTTCGAGTATCTGGATCAGGAATTCACTGATTACAGCACAAGTATAACCCCCCGCAAGGCAGTCGCCTCGGACAGCGGTGCACTGTCAATTTTTGCACCGGGGATCGGTCTGACCTATGAATTTGATGATCGCTGGACAGCATTCGGCGGCGTATATCGCGGCTTCTCAGTGCCCGGGCCACGTGCTAACCTGAGTTCCGGTATCAAAGAAGAGACCTCGCTCGGCTTTGAGACTGGGGTGCGACATAGCACTGATGCTGTGGAGACGGAATTGGTTCTGTTTCTTACCTATTTTGACGATTTGATCGTGCCGGACAATATTGGGGCTGGTGGCTTAGGTGAGACCGAGAATGCTGGTGAGGTACGTAGCTATGGGGCAGAATTTAAGCTTACTTACGACCCAGGCCGTCAGTTTGGCTGGAATTTCGGGCTACCGATTGACTTGGCTGCCAGCTATACGAACGCGCGCATAACTGGCGCTGCGGAATCGACTGACCCAGAATCAATTTTCAGTGGGGCGCGCAACGGCAATGAACTGCCTTATGTGCCGGAATACCAGCTCTACGGTGGTGTTGGATTTGAATATGAAAAGCTACGCTTGCGCATCGATGCCTCGTACACGCCTGCTACCTTCACAACTGCCAGCAATACATCGAGGCAGGTCGATACACTTGGTCGCCCTGACTCGCGTTTTGGACGTACCACAGATGCCTTGCTGGTCGACTTTGTGGCATCGTATCAGGTGAGTGACCAGGTAAGAGTCTTTGGTGGCATCAGGAACTTGCTTGATGAGGTCTATATTACTTCGCGGCATCCCCATGGTCCACGCACCAACCAGCCACGTGTATTCTATGCCGGAGCTGAGTTGACATTTTAGTCGTAACAGGGCAACTCGTTTTTAATGACAGCTGTTGAATTCCTGCATAAGGGTGGCCCGATCATGTGGCTGCTGCTGGCCTGTTCGATCATTGCCACAGCGGTCATAGTGGACCGGCTGACTTACCATATTCGCAGGCGATTTCATTTTGAAGTCTTTCGCAGGCAAATCGTCAAGGCTCTTGAAAATGGTGGCATTGCTGAGGCGTCTGGACTTGCCGGTGAGTCGCGGCATCCGGTTGCCCGCGTCACTGCTGTTTATCTATCGAACCTCGGGCAACCGCCTGAGCTGGCGCGTGACCTGCTGACGCGCGAGGGCAGCGAGGCGCTGGCGGAAGCTTCGCAGCGGCTGCGTATCCTTGCCACGGTAGCACAGATTAGCCCGCTGCTTGGGTTGCTGGGCACCGTCGCGGGGATGGTGGAAGCCTTTGCAACAATCCAGTCGATGGCGGGTGCCGCGCAGCCTGCCGATCTGGCTGGCGGCATTTGGGAGGCGCTCCTCACGACACTGGCCGGCCTGGGGATCTCGATTCCATGCATTGCGATACTGCAATATTTCCACAGCCTCAGTGAAACAACTTCACACCGGATGGAGGCCATGATCATATCGCTGGATGAATGGGCTGCTAAGACAGCTCACAGAGATTCCGTAGCGTCATGAGTATGCCTTTTCAGCCAATTGGAGACGGTCGCCGAGTCTTCACAGCACCGAAAAATCTGACCCCGGCCACTGACCTCACGCCGCTGATCGACGTGGTCTTCCAGCTGTTGCTGTTCTTTATGCTCAGCTCGACTTTTATCAAGCCAGCTCTTGACATAGAATTGCCCAAAGCGTCGTCAGGAAAGATTTCAAATGATGAAAATCCGTTAGTTTTGAGTGTCTCCAGCGATGGTGCGATCAATCTCAATGGCGAGTTGCTGGCCAGGCAGGAGTTACAACAGAAGCTGGCAGCCGCACTGGCTTCACGACAAGACGCGCAGCAGCGCGCCATTACTCTGCGTGCCGATGCTGCGATAGCTTACGGCGAGATAGTCGAGATTATGGATTTGGCCAGGCGGGCAGGTGCCATTAGCCTCAAACTTGAATACCTGCAGACTGGCGAATGACAGTGAGAGTTGCCGACAAAGCTGCTTGGTTGCTAAGATGGCCGGCGTCGCTCTGTGCAGCTGTCATCCTCCATGCTGTCGGCCTGGCGGTCTTCAGCAAGCTGGACCCGCCTGAGTCATTTGCGTGTCAGGAACCTGCCACGCTCACTGTCTCGCTTGAACAGCCCGCGCCCGCAGAAATAGATACCGCCGAGATGCGTCACGAGCCAGAGATAGAACCAACCCCTGAGCCTGAGCAAGTTCAGCTGCCGGAACCCACACCTCAGTTAACTCCAGAGCCCATCCCGACACCTGCACCGCCTGCAGAAAAGCCGGTAGCCCGGCAGCCGGTTGCAACATCGCCCCCGAAGCCGGAGCATCAGCAGCAAAAGATGACCCCACGCCCGCCTGTGTCGTCATCCTCTGTTAGTGCCGATACCGCGCCCTCGTTGCAGCGTAATCCCGCGCCACGTTATCCTGCTGCTGCGCTTCGCAAGGGGATTGAAGGCACTTGTCTTATTGAGCTTGCCATTACTGTTGAAGGGCGGGTCAGTAACGCCCGGCTAATGCGTAGCAGCGGCAGTCACTTGCTCGATCAGGCCGCGCTGCGAGCGGTACGCAGATGGCGGTTCCGGCCAGCTACCAAACTCGGTCACCCTGTACCCGCCCGCATCGAAGCTCCAGTCGAGTTTAAACTTCGATAACTCGAATTACTGCGGCTGCCCACTATCCGGGCTAGCCGCACGACTTTTGAGATTTATTGGTAGTAGATTGACCGAACGACTGGTTAGATTATCTATATTGTGCCAGATGCTGTGCGGAAAATGGGGTCCGGAAAATGGGGTCAGTCAAACTTTCTTTACCTTTTTAGCTAACTCCATAATATG
>CAYUDZ010000172.1:0-5134 GCA_964443575.1 uncultured Chthoniobacteraceae bacterium
GGCCAGGTTGCAGCGGTTGGTGATATGGAACCAAACCTCGTTCAATGCGCGGGCGGCCAGATAATGCGAGCGCCCTTCGTACCGGGCATCCGCGGTATCGGGCAAGCGCAGGGCAAAGGATTCAGGCAGCGCATCCGCCGATTGCAAGGCGCGGTCGCCCGCGTCGTTGGGCACAAACCAAGCCGGCGGATAAGGCCGCACATAAATCGGCGCCCCATCGTAACTCAGCCGTTGCCATTCCTGTTTATTATACATATCAAACCCGTCGGCCGAGTTTCCAGGGCATTATTATCAATGGGCTTGGTGTATTGGCTACGCTGGGTGGCAGAGCAAGAACCATGGTGATCGGCAGCTCGCCCCGTTTGTTACTGATCGTCACGGTGTCGAGGCGGAGGATGATGCCGGTTTCCGTGGCGAGGAGCTTCTTCTCGACCCGTTGCTCAAAGGGCGTTTCAGGAACCCGCCCGTACACTTGGCTCTGAAATGCCTCGAGCACCGCTGGGCAGCCAACAGACTCCCACTGTTCAACCGTTGTGAGCGGCAAGCCATTTGGACCAAGCAGCGGGTCTGGCAGTTCAAGAGCCCCCGCGCCGTCCCAGCACAGGCTGGCCAACAGAATCATTCGCATGGCTATGTTGTAGATAGTTCTCATGGGTTGCATCCTTTTCCCGGAATCCCGATGCCTACAGATGCCGCATGCCCAGCCACACCCGTAGCAGGTGAGGTTAAAAACTCGTAATGCCGCGCACACCAGCGATGGATGGCCGTCAGCGTGGGCCGCCTTGTCGAGCGTAACCGCCAAACTGATACTGACATGACAGGAACTTAGTTTTTTCATGTTGGCGAAGCTATCAAAACACAAAAACAAAAGCAAATTAATTGGACCGGTCGGTGACTCGCCTGAACAGCGGCAGATGTTCCGAGAACTGTATGCGGAGTGAGTGCCCCAAGGCCGAAATGGGTTCCGCAAACCTGGTGTGCGCAAGATCAACCGCTTCTTGCCAAAGCCCAGCCAACGAAGTCTGAAAACGACGGGGCGATCTTGCTTATCCGATTCTCTTCATGCTCATAGACGTAGACAGGACATGGCTCGTTCGCGACCTCCCGGCACCTGAAAACGAACTCCTCCTCCGCTTCCCTCGCAAAGAATATGAGAGGCTCTGGAGTGTTGCGACCGGTGTTTGCAGAGAGGAGGGTCTCATCTGGATGTACGCCTGCCCCCGCAGAATAGATAATGAATCGCTCACCGGGCAGCATCCCACCATCCGCCCACCTGAGAAAGACCCTAAACTGCCGGGGCAAACCTGTCCTCAATTGCGCCTCGACTTCAGCGATCCTCGATTCATCGACCGGTGCGCAGAGCTGGCCACGATCAGGGATGTATGCACTTGGTTGCTTCATGGGTCTTCTCCATGCTTGATCAGTAGGAGTACAGCGTGCCATAGGGATCATTCTGGACCCCAACCGGATGGTTTTGCCGGTGTTTGCCAAGAGGGACGTACTCGAGATTCTCTGCGGTGTCGGCACCGCCCAGGCTTAAGGGCTTCTTGTGGTGCCGTGCGAAGCCGGGTTTCACCGGCTCGTTGCCATAGCTGACGTCTTCACTTGCCGGTCGCTTCGTTTTCACGAGCAGCCCTTTCTTGTCAACGATGTCTGGTTGGTCGGGCAACTTCCTGAAAAGACCGCCAGCTCGTCCGACTCCCCATCCTGCGGCACCTATTGCGCCACCCGTAGCGGCACCCCTCGCCGTGCCGAGCAGGGCTCCCCGCATGGTTCCCGACCAAGTGCGCGTTTCTATCGCACCTTGGATTCCCTCATGGACACCTCCCGCGGCTGCGCCGCCGGCGGCACCACTTGCAGTCGCACCCCAAAAGGATGCACCCACCTTCGAAAGAACCGCACCGCCAGCCGCTCCCCCGACAGCGCCCAAGCCTCCAGATATCAGAGCCCCTTTCGCACCTTGGCGGGTTGCCAAGGCAAGGTCTCCCGTTTCGTAATAGGCAATCCCCCCACTCGAGACAAGGCCATGGGTGGTTCCTCCCGCAGCACCCGCAAGCGTACTCCCGATTATGCCAGACTGGGTGGCGGTCAGACCTGCACCGGATGTCCATGCTAAACTAGCGCCGAATGTTGCCGCACCCGCTGCGCCACTCAATGCTCCAGCACCGGTATAGATCGCAAACTTGGCCCAGTCCCACTCTTCATCTGTCAACCAGACTTGAAGTCCGTAGGCTCCCGCGCCAAACGCTGCCCCAAATCCCGCTCCGGCAGCGATGTGAACCCATTCTCCGTCAGGATCGTAGTAGACCAGCGGGCTGTTGTGCGCATACGCATATAGATTGTGGCCGGCGGCAAACCCGAATGGATCAGGACAAATGAACTTCCCCGCCATCTCGGGCAGTCGGTACCGTGCGCCTTGGTATAGCAGGCCGGTCTCTTCATCGCGCCAGGCGGCACTGAATGCCAACGATGACGAACTGGGAGGGACCGTGCGAACCTCGAACTCGCGCACTTGCGCAGTCGTGGGTTCGTCCCACAATATCAAGATGGAGTGCCCAGTGCGTCGCCCGAGGTCGATTCGGTAGGGTTCATATGGGTTTTCCCCTCGGGCGGGGCTTGGGCCTCGCGACACAATCCTCCCTCCCTCGACACGTGCCGCTAAGACTTCATCGCCGGGCCGCTTCGACCAGAACTCGGCAACGATAGCCCCCATGTTTCTACTTGCGTAATGAGCATCAGGGGGAAGCACCAAAACACGGAAGCTCTTTGGGAACTGATCGGGCCATATCGTGAGTTGCTCCAAGCACGCAGCATCGCCCAGATCAATCAGCAGGCCACGCTTTGAACTGTTCACGCTATCCGGGTTCCACTGGGTCTTCGTGCTAAGCAGCTGGTCATACGAATCGCCATCTTGGTAACCGGTCTCACGATCGAGTCCGTGAGCACGAATGCGCCTGATCCGTGCATACGTCGCCGACTCCCCAAATCCCAGGTAGTCAGCTATGTCGAACGTTTCGATCTGCCCCTCGGCCACTGCTGTGGAGGCAAACACATTGAGGTTCTTATTCTGGTGCAGGAAGTACCGACGATGATCTGCTCGGGCATCAGGCTCGACGCGGTTGCGGGGCAAAACCGCCAGCAGCACTTCACGATACCCAGCCCCCCACAGGTATTGTTCACTCGCCTCGGGCTCAAGCAGGTCTGCAACCCACACAGGGCGCATTCCTTCATACACTGTTCGTTGAAATGCTCTCGTCTGTCGCTTTGGACTATCGGGGGGGGCTCCCGAGACTACCGAGACCTTCTTCAATACCCGCCGGTTGTGCACGTCCGTGGCGAATTCAAGGATTTCGACCGTGTTGCTGGTCTTCCCATCCCTTGCAATCATGCGCCACGGTCTTCCCAAGGGGTCGTAGTCGATGCTCCAGTTAAGCTTCTTCCCGCCCCTGTCGGAGGAGAACTTCGTCAACCGCCCAAAGGGGTCATAGTGATACTCCCGCTTAACACCATGCGGTTTCGCGACAGCACCGACACGATCAGAGGCCATGTCTGGAGCGTGTCTGGCCTGTTCTTTGCCTGCCTCGAGATCTTCGCTGCTGAAGGGAAGCGAAGGAGAGTAGTACAGAACTGAAGACATATCTTCTGGTGGTGTAAAGTCCCTGCCAGGTCGCGCAGACGCCCCCAAGCGGTACTCACGAAACCGGTTCCCCGCCTCGTCATAGTCAAGGTGGGCAATCCGCAGTGCCTCAAGATACTCACCGACACGGGCTTCAAGTGCGCGCATCCGCGCTTCCCGGTTGTCGAAGGTGCGGTGCACAACGCCTTGCCTTACTAATCGCTGGTAAGGATCATGGCCGTGGAGATGAGTCGCCGCGACTTTGTGAGAAGGCACATTGAGGTCGTGGGCCTCGATACGCCCGTGAGAGTCGTAGAAGTATCTGAATCGAAACTGCGGGGACGTGTTCGCATTGCCTTCATCACGCCATTCTTCGTGAGAGACATCCAGTAACGGAGTGACCGATGTAATCTTGGCGAGGCCGGACTCAGGTATGCGGCGAAAGACCTGCTGTGTCCCAATGTACTCAAAACTCGCGAAGCTCTGTTCCTTGTCGAGACTTATGCGGCGGACCCGGTTTTGACCATCCAGATGCGACACTTGTTTGTGCCAGTAGCCCCGCTTGTCGGACACTCCTTTCATGCCCAGCGTGGCGACGCCGTCCTGAAGGTCATAGTTCCAGTAGAGCGTGGGCAATCCCTCGTTGTCGCATTCCGGGACGTCGCTGCGTTCGGTGAGTACCGCGCCGAGGGAGTCATAGCTTGTTTCGACGCGCACAGTGAAATGCGGGTTGGCGTGATCGGTGGATCGTAGCAAGTTGCCCGCAGCGTCGTACTGGAAGACCTGCAAAGATCGATTGTCATCCGAAAGCCGAACCAATCTGCGCATTGAATCATACTCAAAACGCATGACAGCCTTCTCGCCTTGTCTGGACCGGGTTAGGGATGCAACCATGGAACCTTTGCCGTAGGTGCGTTTAGTGGTGAGACCGTCGGGATTCACGTCCGTCTCCAGACGGCCGAAGCGGTCATACTGAAACCGGCGGATGCGCGGCACGCCTACGCGCTCAGCAACAAGTGTGTTTGTCTTCCCGGATGTCGTCAGATAAATCAGCGCGAGAGGGTGGTTCTCCATTTCCGCCAAAAGTTTCCTGCCCGCGACATCAAAGGAAGAACGAGTGACGATGATTTCGACCTCGCTGGCTTGGTCACTCGGCGCTTTGGAGGAAAAGACAGATGCATCCAGAGAGTTATATGCAGTGGCCATGATAGCGCCACCCGGGCGCGCACGGAGAACCTGCCGCCCCTGGGAATCGGCGCGCATAACCGTTGCGCGGTCGAAGGCTGGTGTTCCGTCACCGGCGCAGGGCACCGTCAGCCAAGGACGGCAATGCTCATCGAAATAAGTCATTGTGGCGACTGCCATAACATCGCCGTTGCCGGTATGCTTTAGCCGGTTGATGCTGATGACGGGGTTATCTCCGGCGTAAACCGTAGTCGAAGAATCTCCCTCCGGCATACGTCGTTTTACCACTCTGTCCAATCCATCGTAGGACAGAGACACCGTCGATTTGTTGTG
>CAYUDZ010000173.1:0-5107 GCA_964443575.1 uncultured Chthoniobacteraceae bacterium
TCTCGAGGCCGCGGCCCCGGTCGACGTCGATGCGTGGGGCCGTCGTCCTGCCGCGGAGCGCATCGCCCAGAACACGGCGGGGCTCCTCAGCCCGCTGCTGTGATCATCCGGGAAGGTGACCGGTAACGCATCCGACGGGATCGGCGGCGCACACTGGAAAAAAATCACTCGGCCTCGAATCCTCGGTGAGCACGTCGGCGGATCGGCAAACGTCCGACGAGAACACAATCCCCGGGCTTCGGCGGGTTTGTTCATTCTGAGACAGGTCCGAGCGAGTCCGTTCAGACTTCCCATCGTCCCGTCTGCCGATGTGCCTCCCAACATCTTTCCACCCTATGACCACCCTATCTCGCTGATGGGACATGCATCCTCTCATGGCCCCCTTTTCCCAAGGGGGTTTTTTTGCGCGAGTCGAAGGCCCGCGGGAAAGTTGATCAGGGTGCCGCGGGGTGCTTCGGAAATCCCAACCCCGTCATGCTTGTTGGGCGCGGCAATCGCCCGGGTATGATCGCTCAGGATCTCCGGATCCTCGAGCAGTTGCTGCAGCATTTCGAGGGCGTAGAGGATTTCGATGAGCCGCGCATAGTGGAAGTGGAATGACTCCCAGACCGCGCCATTGTGATCGCTGCCCAACTGCCGGAATTCTTCGAGTTCGGCGTCGGCCAGCGGTGTGCCACAGCGGTCGCATACATTGAGCCGGGCCAGCGGACCGACCCGGTAAAAACCATCCGGGTAGCCGCCGGGCTTATAATACGGCATTTTCAAATAGCTGAACGGGGCGACCGCCTCACCAATGAACTCCGAGTAAGCAGCCGGCGGGATCTGGTCGGCGACGATCTTGCGGTTCTCATCGACGATCCGCAGGTTGCCGCGCGAATGCTCGATATGCCCCTCAGGGGTGACCAGTCCCATGAAATAGCTGGGGAAGTTACCGAACGATTCGATCTCCGGCAGGAACTGGTCGACCATGCCCTTGAGTAACTTGGTTGTTTCCTGGGTGATTTCGATTGCCCGCGGGATATCGGCCAGGATCTCGTCGCGATCCGTGCTTTGCAGCGGCGAGGAAACACCACCGGGTACCGTCCACATCGGGTGGATGCGCTTGCCGGCCAACCGCCGGATAATCTCCTGGCCAAATTTGCGCAGCCAGATCCCCTGCTTGGCCTGCTCCGGGAATTTGGCCGCAACCCCGAGCACGTTGCGTTCGGCAACCGGTGCGTCCATGCCGAGCAGCAAGTCGGGCGAGGTCAGGTGGAAGAAACTCAGCGCATGCGATTGCACATACTGGCCAAGGTTAAAAATCCGCCGTAGTTTCATCCCGGTAGGTGGAATATCGACGGCCAGCAGATCATCGCCGGCCAGGCTGGATGCCATCAGGTGGCTGACCGGGCAGATGCCGCAGATGCGTGCGGTGATGCTCGGCATTTCCTCGAACCGGCGACCTTCGGTGAATTTTTCAAAGCCGCGAAACTGGGTGACGTGAAATTGGGCGTCTTCGACATCGCCACTATCATCGAGATGGATGGTGATTTTGGCGTGGCCCTCGATGCGTGTGACTGGATCGATTGTTATTGTTTTGGCCATGACTGTTCTCCTGTGGGTTATTTATCCGAAGCGGGTGCCGCTGAGATCCGGGATGCGACCTTCAAGTAACTCGGCGATCGCACCAAAAATTGTATCATTGGAGGGCGGGCAGCCCGGGATGTGCAGATCCACTTTGACGACCTCGTGCAGAGGTCGTGCCCGGTCGAGTAATGGCGGAATGACTTCAGTCGGAGCCTGCTGGTTGGCCGTCGAATTTTCAAAGTACGCGCGGTTGATCAGCGATTCGACCGCATAGCCATTGCGCATGGCCGGTACATTGCCGGTGATCGCGCAATCGCCCAGCGAAATAACCAGTTTCGAGCGCTCACGGATTGTTTTTGCCTTTTCCAGGTCCTCCTCGCTGCTGACCGCACCCTCGACCAGGGTGGCGTCGACATTTTCCGGAAATTCTTTGGTATCTACTAACGGGCTATAAACCAGTTCGATACGTGGAGCTACCTCGAGGATCCGCTCGTCGATGTCGACTAACGACATGTGGCAGCCGGAACAGCCATCCAGCCACACCGTGGCTAAGCGTACTTTTGTCATTATGTTGGGGGGGTTGAGTTCAACCAGAAAGCGCTAATGCAACTATTAGCTAAATATAATCTTAGCAAATAGCAGAAAGCCCTTGCTGATATAACTTATAAAATATCAAAAATAACTAAAACTTGGCAATGATAATCGTAACTTTTAATTTAATGATCAGCATCAGCTCAGTAATTAATGCCTGATAAGCAGTAGCATGGTGGACTGCTTTACTGCCTACACCTAAAAATACTTGCTGTTATCCTGCGGATTTAAGCGTATTCTGAGCACCAGCGAAATCGATTGCTCGTCATGTTACAAAAAGTCTTACTATTAGTGATCGGCCTTGGCGTAGGGGCCCTGGGCGGCGGCTTATTCATAAACTCGATGCCACGCACCGAAGCGGCCGAACAAGAAGTCCAGCAGCTGAAAATTGAGCTGAAGAAAGCGGAGAACAAAATCATTGAACTGACTAATCTTGAAGACGTGCATGAGCGGTTACCGAGGGATGAAGCCCGTGACCGTGCCAAGGAAATCATGTCACGCATCCGGCGTGGTGAGCAAATTACCTTTGATGATTTTTTCTTCGCATTTCAACCTTTCTTGCGCGACACCGCACCGATCTTTGATCGTATGCGGATGCTCTCTTTGAGGGCGGAATTTGATCGTCTGGCAGGCAAATATATCCGTGAATTTGACCTGCAGCCACATCAGGCCAAGCGAATGAAAAATTGGCAGGAAAAGCGTGCCAAGGAACTGCAGCGGGAATTCAACCGTCGCGTGCTATTTAATGACGATGCAACTTTCTTCGATTTCATCGAGCTGTCGAATCAATATCAGGATCTATCGCTAGATCAATCCTTTGACCGAATGATGGAGAATATATTGAATAATGAGCAGCGCCAGGAATTTAGCCAACAACGGCTCGAGGAGCGAGGGGCAATCGTACAAAGGGAGGCGGATGGCAAGTTGAACAGACTGAATAATATCGTCGAGTTGAGCCCGCAGCAACAGGATCAATTATTTGTACTTTTTGCCAAGAGCTCCAAGGCTTATGTTTCAGACCTTGGCATTGAGGGTGTGGAGGCCTTGCCGCCACAGGCTACTGCCAATGAATTATCCGATGACGCTATCAACCAGATCCTCGATCCTCAGCAGGCAAAGCTTTTGCAAGAGGAGCGTAAGAATAGGTACGAAAGAGAGCAAGAGCGATTGAATGCGGTGGGACTGGCGCTCCCAGATGACTGGGACATGCTCGAGTTGACTGGTTTCTCCGATTTTTAAGGATTTGCTGTGGAGCAGGCACTCGGGTTAAGAAGCAGTTTTGGTGATGCTATCAGGGTACGTGATTTGCGTGTTGATTATGGTGACTTTACTGCGGTAAGAGATCTCACATTAACCGTCAAAGCTGGTGAAATTTTTGGTTTGGTCGGTCCGAATGGTGCCGGCAAAACCAGCACATTCAAAGTACTGGCGACACTTTTGCAGCCAACCTATGGAGACGTGATTCTCTGCGGGCTGGATATCATGGAGCGGTCACGGGAAGTCAAGCGTCTGATCGGCTATATGCCGGATCTGGCACCTGTACCCAGCGACCTTTATGCCTGGGAATTTCTTGATTATTATGCTCTTGCTTATGGCCACTTTGCCACCCGAAGCGCGCGCCGTGCGGCGGTAGATGAAGCAATTGAAGAAGTCCAACTATGCGAGCAACGCAAGGCGAAATGCAAAGCACTATCACGTGGCCAGACCCAGCGTCTGGTGCTGGCCAAGATCATTCTTCAACGTGCCCAACTGTTAATCTTAGATGAGCCAGCCAGTGGGCTGGATCCGCTGTCCCGCAAAAACCTGAAGCAAACGTTGAAGCGGCTTACAAACAACGGGGCGACGATTATTATCAGCTCACATATTCTAAGTGAATTGAGTGAAATTTGTACTTCCCTTGGAATTTTGAATCAAGGTGAGTTACTGACGCAGGGTACAGCTGATAAAATTGAGGAGGAATTTGGCAGCGCGGAGCGTACATTAGCATTTCGTTTCCTTGAACGTAAAAAAGAGGCTGCCGCATGGCTAGAACGGCACCCCCAGGTTACGCACATGGAAATTGGTGAGAACCGCGTGCGCTGCGACTTCACCGGTGATGATGTTGCGCAGGCGGAGTTGCTTGCGGGTCTGATCGATGCCGGCTTTCAGTTGCGTACAGTAGAAGAGACGCATAATACCTTTGAAGAGATCCTGAGCCGTATTGCGGAGTCCAACCAATGAGTGCGGAATCCAATCTATCTGGCTCTGTGGTACCTGCCTGGAAGGTCTGGAGCAACCCGATCTTTTTGCGTTACTGTAGGTCCAGGTTGCGTTGGCGGGGGTTGGCTGTTTGGGCTTTGATCATTGTGCTGGTTTGTATCTATTCGATTGTTCTTAGCACTGCCTTTGGTATCCGGGAGAAGAGCTTGTCGATGGACGACGCCCAGCGCATTGCTTTTATCCCAATTTTTATTTTGCAGTCTTTGCTGATGTATATTTTTGGTATGGCAAATGTCTCTGGCGGGATGACACGTGAGGCGGATGAAGGGGTGATTGATTACCAACGGCTGCTACCGATGACACCACTGGCGAAGGTTCTCGGTTATCTATTTGGGCTTCCCGTGCGTGAGTATGTGCTGTTTTTGATTACCTTTCCATTTACATTATGGACGGTTGTTGAGGGGCGAGTAGATTATCGTGTTTGGGTTCCACTTTACCTGGCATTCTTCAGTTCGACTATACTGTACCACCTGACCGGCTTGCTGACAGGTACCGTCATCAAGAACCGTCGCTGGGCGTTTCTTACCTCAATGGGTATTGTTTTCCTGCTATATACAGCCGTGCCAGCATTATCCAGATTCGGGATTAATTTTTTTCAATACCTGACTATCCGGCCAGTGATCGAGGAATGTTGGAGCTACTTTATCCCCGATACGGCTGGAGCAGCAGTACAAGTATTGCGCAACTTGCT
>CAYUDZ010000174.1:0-5094 GCA_964443575.1 uncultured Chthoniobacteraceae bacterium
AGCGAGTCGGGGGAAGTTGGGTGGCGAGTGGCGCAGTGGCTACACCAACTTTCTGTTGGCTCTATCAACTGCTATTGACAGCGCACATGACATATATTACTCAATATATATGAAAACCATATCTCTCAATGTACCTGATCCTCTTTATCGGACATTTCAGGAGGAGGCTAAGCGCGTCGACCGTCCTGCTGCCGAGTTGATCCGCGAAGCGATGGGTGAATATGCACGGACGCGTTGGGAGCAGCGTAGCAAACTGAGCGAGTTGCGCCCGGTCTCACTGGGCAAATTAAAGCAACCGATCGACTGGTCTGATGACTTCTTGGACGGACTGATAGAATGATCTACGGCATAGACACCAGTTTCCTGGTGCAATTAGAAGTACGGGAAGTCCCCGGTCATGAACCAAGTCAGCGGCTTAAAGAACGGCTACTGCAAGAGTGGGCGCAGTTGGGACTGGCACCGCAAACACTGTGCGAGTTTATCCACATAGTCACCGATCCACGCAGGTTTGAGCACCCGTTATCAATCGACCAGGCAGTGCAACGCTCGGAATTCTGGTGGAACCTTCAAGAGGTCACGCAACTTGTCATGCCACCCTCAGCAGTAGCTACCTTGCACCGCTGGATGCTAGTGCATCGGCTCGGGCGAAAGCGTATTTTGGATACTATGCTGGCCGCGACCTTCGAAGCCCACGAGATCACACGGGTGATCACCTCGGACCCCGGCGGGTTCTCTTGCTTCGAATGCTTCGAACTCATTGATCCACTGGAACTGGCTGCTTAGCAGCGGTCTGGAGAACCGTCCCTACCCGTCACTGGCTCACTCGTCACTTCTCCTGGTGGTCGGTGACGACGTGGCTGCTGGGGAGTTCGGTCTCGAGTGAGCGGCCGAGCAGTTCGATCAGGATGCGGACGCGGTCGGCGGCGGGCATCACGCGGGTGACGATGGCCTCGAAGCCCATGAACGGGCCGCTGGTCACCACGACTTTGGTCTCGGGGTCGAGCCGGTCCGGGATGACGGCGATGCCGTCAGCATTAAGTTGCGAGCGGATCTGGTCGATGGCCGGCTGGGGGATGGTCGGGTATTGGTCACCGAAGTGGAGGATTGTGCGCACGTCACGGGCGTGGCGCACCTGGCGGTGTCTGTCGGTAAAATCGAAGTGGGCGAACAGGTAGCCGGGGAACATCGCTTCGGTAAACCAGCGGGCCCCGGAACGAGCTTTTTTGCGCTGGCTGATTCGCGGGCAGAAGGCGGCGATGCCGTCCAGCTGGTCAAGTGCTGCGGCGCATTGGTGTTCCTTTTTGACGGCAACGCGTAGGGTGTACCAAGCGGGTTGCATAGTTGGTAGTATACGGCGACGGGGGCTGGGAGTAAAGGGTGGGGGCTCAGTGGCCCTGCTTCGCTATGTAGTGGGTGGCGAGCGGGCCGTGAGGAACTAAAAAGGATGTTGGGAGGACTGACTGGTTTGCGAATTATCTCGCACGGAGGCACGGAGCCACTGAGGACTGACTGGTTTGGTGGGGAATCATTAATTGATGTGCCACCAATGGCCGAAGCCCAACGCTGTAGACAAGTGCCTCCCGCCAGTCACAGCAGATGGCTTGTGATTGCTTCGGGCTAGCGGTAAAAAAAATCTAAACCAATCAATTATCATGCACCTTGAGGTATCCAGTTGCGTTTTCTCCGTGTCTCTGTGTGCGAGATGGGAGTATCGGGTGGCGGGCAAAGTTCCCGCCAGTCCGCCGTAGCATCTAATTTGTTTTAATTGCGTTATTTAACAAGCGTAGGCGGAACCATTGCCGTGACTGAGTGTGCTGTTTCAGGCTTTGGTATTTTCCAGTTCGTCGAGCACTTCCTGGCCGTAGACCTGATCGGACCCGGTGTATTGGCCGGAGTAGTAATAGTAGTAGTAGCCGCGTTTACCCATTGGCAGTTGGTTGAGGATCAGGCCGTCGAGCCTGGTGCCGGTATCTTCGATTGCCTTGATCGCACGATTGACCACCTTGCGCGGGGTTTTGCCGGAGCGGATGACGAGGCAGACCACATTGGTGAGTTCCAGCAGCAGCAGGGTGTCGCTGACGGCGATGATTGGGGCGGTATCGATTACCACACGGCTATAGCGCAGCAAAGCCTCCGAAACAATCGTTCCCAGGCCTTTGCCGGAGAGCAGCTCGCCGGGTTTTGGAACCACCGTGCCGGCCGGCAGGATATGGAGGTGCTCGTAATCAGATTGAATGATGGCGTCGTCGATTGTTGCTTCCTCAAGCAGGATATCAGTGACTCCGGGCGTCCGGTTGTCGCCGAGGAACGCCGGCGCCACGTTGGGCTTGCGCAAGTCACCATCGATCAAGAGTGTTTGCTCCTCCTGCTGGGCGAGTGAGACCGCGTAATTGCTGCTGACGTAAGTCTTACCTTCGCCCGGCATCGAGCTGGTGAACAGGCTGACCCGGCGCTCGCTGCTCTTGCCCAGTAATTTTACCGAGGCACGCATCGAGCGGAAGGCCTCGGCCAGCGGACTGTATTTGGTATCCCAGATTTCTTTAATCTGGTAGCCCGCCATATTTTCCTCGTTAGCTGCCAGTTTCTTGCCCGACTTTTGCAGCGGGATTGCGGCCAGCACCGAGTGTCCGGTAATGCCTTCGGCCTGATCCACAGTGCGGATCGACGTGTCGAGGAAGAACAGTAAGAGGACGATCGCCAGCCCGAAAGCCAGACCGCCAAAGCCGCCGGAAATCAGGATTTGCTGTTTATCCGGGCGGACTGGCCTGCCCGACGCCGCGGCCTGTTCGTAGATTGTCACCGGCGAGGAGGAGATACCCTCGGTCAGGTCGAGTTCCTTGACCCGCGCCAACACCGCTTCATAGAGCGACTGCTCGGTTTCCACATCGCGCCTGAGGTTATTGTATTCGATCGACTTGCGGTTCAGTTCCTTGGCTTCGACTTCCTGGGCTGCCAGGGCTGCGGTCAGCGACTCGACCTCCTCGACTGTCTGCGCGAATTGGGATTCCAGGTCGCGCGCCGCCTGCAGGATCGTTTCATCCACCCGACCCTTGCTTTCATCGATCATGCTCTGCAACGCGATGTATTTCGGATGCTTTTCCTTGTAGCGTTGCTGGAGCAAAAACATATCCTGCTCCAGTTTGGCGATGCGCTGGTTGAGGCCGGCTACTGCCGGGTGGTTCTGGACGCTGGGCAGGTTCTTGAGTGCCGCGACATTGCCATCGCTGGCCTGCGCTTTCTTGTAATCGATTTCCAGCTGCCGCAGTTTGGATTTGGCGGCATTGAGTTGCCCGTTCAGGGATTGGTAAAGCCCGGTCACGGTGTCGTACCGGTCTTCGAGCGACAGGGCGTCCTCGCGCTCGATGTAGCTCTGTAGTGCCTCTTCGGCTTGGCGCAATTTATTGCGCAGGTTTTCGGCTTCCTGGATCAGGAACTGGTTGGCCAGCCGGTTGGCCTGCGCTTTCTTATCAAATCCCATGCGGATAAATTCCTCACACATCGCGTCGGCCACGCGCCGCGCCACATCCGGGTTCTCATGCTCGAATGAGACGTTGACCAAGCGTGTATTTTCGCGGAGCGATGCGCGGGCACCGCGCCGCAATTTGCCGATGGCTTCTCCCAGCGAGCGCTGGCTGCCATCAGCTTTCGGCGGCAGGAACTTAGGGTCTTCGTTCAGCGACAAGCTCTCGGCGACCCGCTCGAGCAAGTCGGACCCAGTCATGCTGATAATGAAGGTATTGACCATGTCAGCGTAGCGCAGATTCTCGGTTTCCACCCCCTGGACGTTGACAATCCGCTGCTCGCTCATCTCCAGCTTGACTACCGCGGTCGCCCGATAAATCTCGGTCGACTGCTGGATCACCGCCCACGCGATCGCCAGTCCCAGAATCGTGGTCAGCACCAACAACCAGGCTTTTTCACGGATCGAGATCCAGAGATCAAAAAAATTGATCCCCTGCTGCTGCGGATCGCCGCTGTCACCAGTCATCAGACCGTCTATCTCGTTGCTGTTATTTGGCATGGGTTAGAATTTTGGCAGTTGGCAGTTGGCAGTTGGCAGTTGGCAGTTGGCAGTTGGCAGTTGGTTAGAACCATCGTTCGCCTACGGTTACTATATCACCTTCGCGGATATACTGTTGCTCGGAGTCGGGTTTGCTGGACATCTTGCGGGCGTCGACTTTGACGATTTTTTCTTCGCCGTCGATTTTGCGTTTTATGGTAATTTTATTCGGTGCTGCCAGTCGGGTGTAGCCGCCGGCCATGGCGATGGCGCGCAGCAGGGGCAGTTGGCCTTCGGCAGGCAGGGCATAGGTGCCGGGCTTATTGACTTGGCCAAGCAGAGTAAAGAACTGCTCGGTAAAGTCACTGACCGTGATAATAACCTGCGGGTTGACCAGATAGCCATCGCGATAGGAGTCCTCAATACGCTGTGCGGCCTGGCGTACGGTCAGGTCACTGACTTTTACCTCGCCGACCAGCGGCAGGACGATGGTGCCGTCCTGGGCGAGCCGCGCATTGGTGTTTAAATCACCCTCCTGATAGACGCGAATACTAATCAGATCGGATGGCTTGAGAACGTAATTGCCTGATACGTCGGGGATGGGTAAAGGTGCTGCCGTAGCAGCCTGCGGTGCGAGTTCTGAAAAGACTGCCGCGGCATCCGCAGGGGCTTGCATCTGTGGCTCGACGGGGCGTGCGATCGGCACTGAATCAGCGGTCGTCGATTGGGCCGACAACGGCAATCGGGCGGCTGCCAGCAACACAGCCAGCGCAATAAATGCACCGACCGCGGCACGCGTGACGCTGTAAATTTGAAATCTAATATAAAAAGCCCTGATTTTCATAAAGTAATTGCACTTTATCAATTCGCATAATTGAAACGGTATTTCAACCTTTGTTCATTCCCTGAGAGGATTCCGAGAGTGACAGCCGAGGCACCAATATCAACTATTTTTTTGCACCCATGAAATTTTTTGTTCTTGGTGCTTGGTGCTTGGTGCGTGAGGCGGTCCCCTCCCAATTAGCGCAGCAGGATATTGACTGAGACCCCGGCCGAGTTGGCGGTTGAACTGCCGAAGACATCGCGGTTGCGGC
>CAYUDZ010000175.1:0-5016 GCA_964443575.1 uncultured Chthoniobacteraceae bacterium
GCCAGAGTAGCTCAGGGGTAGAGCAGAGGACTCATAAGCCTTTGGTCGGCAGTTCAAATCTGCCCTCTGGCACTTCCAATACGGGAACTTCACGTTCGCGGTTAAAAAACTCAGCCAAATTATGAGTTGCACAGGTTACTTACATCGAAATGACCCGTCCGGCTCTCAGCAAAATCAGCTGACATACGACCATCTCCCGGGAAATAGGTAACAGCGAGGTCATCGCTTTACGGTAAGCATCCATTTGGTGTTTATGACGCTCTTTCAGTTTGTCCAGCGTTGTTGACTCATCGTCCTCAAGCATATCGGTCTTAAAGTCCTGAACCAGCACACGAACCACCTGCCCCTCCTGCTGTTCCAGCACCAGGCGGTCGATCACTCCCACAACCCGTTCAGCGTCAACTATCACATCAAATGCCTGCTCGCAGTAAACGACTGCCGTGTTTGAGAGTTTAGATAATGCCCGCACGATTTCATCGCTCTTGAACGCTTGTCCCAACAAAGTTGCCACCTCGGGGTCGTGATCTTTCAGTTCAGGATCAAGGATGTCGGCAGTTGGCCATTCCATCAGCGCCAGCACTTCATGGACCCTGGATCCAAGACTTAATGCACTAAATTTAGAAGCATGTGGCACAACGGCTGCAGTTTCATCCTCAGGTTTTTTACTTGGCGTGGCTGGCTCCGGCACTTGCTGCGCTGCAACCCCTGCCACCGAAGGTGGAACCAATTGTTCGGCAGGTCGTTCAATAACCTCCTGTTTCTCATGCCTGAGATACCATTGACGATCCCCTGCCTCCCAGGTTACCGGTTGTTCTCCATCACCAGCATCAGTTTCACCATCACCTAAGGCGCTATGCAGCCATCTGGCGTAGCTGGTCGACTTCGATGATTTCTTCGGTTTGGCCGCAATCGCATACATGGCCAAGCGAGCACGTGTCATGGCGACGTAAAGGGTACAAAATTCCTCGAAGCTGGCATCCACCTCAGCGGCCCTGACCGCCTGCTCGAGTTGGCCATCCAGCACTGCAATTTGTTTATTGGGCAAGCGTAACAGCCAGCTAGTCTTGCCGCCATCATCTTGCTGCCTGGTCAAGCCCTGTCGCAGTGACCCGAGGCCGGTAGCTTCCAGGTCAGGCAGCACCACCATATCAAAGCCCAGGCCTTTGGCTTTGTGTACTGTCATCACTTGGATCGCCGAGTCACCGGCAGGTTCCTCAACCTCACAGTTTCGCAAGTGATCGATGAATGCACTGATGTCCCGCTGGTCGGATAAATCGTACTCACCGGCTGCACGCAGGATCAGGTCCAGCCGCGTCTGCGTGAATGGATCAATTTCCTGCCCAGCAAATACCAAGTCCAACCAGTACTTGATGGTTTCGCGAAAACCAATTTGCTCGATCTGGCTACGAATCTTTGAGCCCAGCTCGTCCCAGTCTGCTACTTCCGGAAGCTTGCCGGAATTGAATAATTCCCCGAGTGGTCCCATCGCGACATAAGCCTTGGCGTAAGTGTCTGCCGGATGGATCGCAAGGTGCAGTAAGTGCAAAATCATCCGGCCTGCCGGGTGGTCTGAGCCAAATGATACCACCCCATCCCTGAGTGCCGGGATCTGTGCCTGGCGCAATGCCTCAACGCACTCTGCAGCATGTTGATTGGTCCGCAAAATCACGGCGCAACTCAGCCCGCGAGATAATGGGTCGACTGTGGCAATAATCTCAGCTGCTTTTTGCCACGGACTTGCAGCCTCCGTATCACGATCCAGCAATGCCGAATAGCCGGCGAGCTGGCGCTTGGGTGGTGCCGACTGATGTTCCTGCCAGATTGTTGTCCAGCGTTCAACTGCCGCTGCAGGAAATATTTTCCTCATCTCCTGATGATTGCCAAACACGCTATTGACCATCTGCAGAATATCCGGGCCCGAGCGCCACGACTCAGCTAGTGCAACTTCATTAATAACTGTAGTGCCTGAAGCATTGTAATAATCCCTGATCTCAAGGAACAATTGCGGGTCACCACCACGCCAGCCAAAGATCGATTGTTTGACATCACCAACATAAAACAGGCTGCGTCTGCCGGAAGAATCCTGCACCACCTCATCGATCAGGTTTGCCACTGCCTGCCATTGCAGCCGACTGGTATCTTGAAACTCGTCAAATAGCCAATGGTCGAATGCCGCATTAAGGCGGTACTCGACATCCAACTGGTGAATGCTGCTGTGGCTTGCCCGTGCCAGCAGCAGCGGAAAATCAGTAAAGCCCAGCATACCGCGTGAACGAAATAGCCTGTCGTAGCTTTCATCGTAACTGGCCAGCACACCATGTAGTCCGCTGGTCTCGGTCAATTTGTTGTGAATTTCATGGCCGATCCATCCGGCAACCAATCCTGCCAGCGCTTTCGCCGCCTCACCTTGCAGCAAAACTTTTTTTCTTTCGATTGTCACCTCGGCTTCACCGTCTGCTAATTGCGGCAGAACGGGTGCCGCATTATTGAACAGATAAGAGGTGTCCGGCGGCAACGCTTTACCCGGTTGCCAATCTCGCGTTTGATCAAAAAATCGCTCCAGCCGGTCGCGTCCACCAGCATGCAGTGTATCCGGGTCGAGCGAAGACTGCATCTGCTCGACCAATTTTTCTACATCCACCCAGCGTGGCCACGGGCAGCCGTCCGGACCCCAAATCGCTACGGGCTGCCCCCACAACTCAGCCTCCGGTGAGAGCAGGTAGTCGCTATAAAACTGATCAACCAACTCATTAATGCGCCGCTCGGCTTGTTTGGCTTGGCCACCCACGCTGGCCAGTTGATACGCACTGGTCAAGCTACTACGCTTCGCACCGACCGCCTGGAAAGCCTCTCGCAAAGCCCGTTCCCGTGCATTATCAACGGCCGACCCTTCCAGTAAGCTGAGGTCACCGGTGAAGCCAAACTCGAAGGGAAAGGCCATCAGGATACGACTAAAGAAACTGTCAAGCGTGCCCAGGTTAAGCTGGTCAAGTTGGCTGACTACCCGTTCAAGACAGGCGGCAAAGTCCTGGCTTGTCGGTGCCGGTTGCAACTTCATGTCGCCTGCCAGCCTAGCCGCTTCAGCAGGATCGCTTGCGCCGTCAGCCAACATCTCCAGCAAGTTGGATAGAAATTCGCCGCTGGCCTTGCGGGTAAACGTCAATGCCACAATCCGCGATGGCTCGAACCCGCACAGCAGCAATGCCGCCAACCGCAAACAAAGCTGATAGGTTTTGCCCGAGCCGGCCGAAGCCATGATTAATTGATGGCTGCCCGGCTTCATGTGGCTCCCTCCCCGAGCAATAGCGATGGGTCGATCCCGACGTTGTCACCGGCATAGAAAAAATCTTCAAAATCATCCCAGTTAGCAGGCAGCTTGCTCGGTGGCCAAAACCTGCCGCTGCGAATATCTGCGATAATGCCGGCCGTGCAATTTTCAGCATCAGCAAGATAATCCTCCAGCCCGTCCCAGATGCTGATCTGGGTATCTTCGACCGCATGAGCCAAATGCACATAGCCGGCTTGTACTTGGTTCTTGGCTAGTTCAGGGCGCAGCTTTGCCACTGCAAGGCAGTAGACTGGTAGTTGCAGGTTGGTCCACTTTTTCTTGGCCCCATCGAGCAATGCGTACTCCGGTGGGAGCGACAGACTGCGCCCAACCGAGCTGATGTGGGCTTTTTCCGGTGTCACCGGGCTGTCGGATGTCTTGAAATCCAAGACCCTTACCTCGCCGGACTCTACATGCTGCTGGATGAGATCAATCCTGCCACGCAAGGGCATTCCCGAAATGGCAAATTCACCCTCTTTGCCAAACAACCACTCGCTCTCTACCACACGCCAGCCAGCCGCCGCCTGCCTCGCCATCAGGCGCGCAGCCGTCACTGTCCGCTGCTTAGCTATCTCAAACTGAATTTGCAACGGCACCGACGGGTTGGGACCAAATTCATTGCGGGCCTCCAGGTCTGTAGTTGCTGCAGCAAATTCAGCACAGGCATCCTCATCGCTGCTATTACAGTACTCTGACGATTCCGCCCATGCTTGCATTACCTTGTGACACAGCGTACCGAAGGCGCGCTCATCCATTGCCTGCGCACCATCATCAATACCTTGCATCCGCAGCACCTGTGATAGGTAAAAGCGAAACGGACATGACAAATAACTGGCCAGCGCAGTAACCGACAGCTTTTCAGGAATACATAGCGTGCCGCCGCCGGCCTGCACCGGTTGCAGAGTCCATGCCAGTGACTGCGCCTGTGGATGCGACTGCGGTGGAGGAAATTGAAAAAGCCGCTTAACCCTGGCAGGTAATGACTTGCCTGCTCCATTCAACAGCAGCCGCGACGGCGCAACTGGACTACCTTGCGTATCGTGCCGACCTATCAGCAGATCGACCTGACCGCTGTCTTGCCGCTGTGCCAGAATTGCAGCCAGCAGGTAGCTATCACGTGCCAATCGCTGCCGGTTATTACTTAGCCCCAAATGCAGGCGCAACCGTTCCGGTAAAAACGTATCGGCATTGATTACCTCCGGTAAATTTCCATCACTGCAGGAAACCACAGCCAACCACGGCGACGTCTCCCAGTGTAGTTCCAGCCACCCCAGTATTGGCACTGCATCCGGGGGGCGCTTACTGAGCAAAACCCTGCCTGCAGCCCATTGGATTATCTGGCATATCAGATCTCGACCAGGCAACCCTGCCGCTACAGCAGAATCACCTGCGGCATGTGCCAGCTCAGCATAGTTCTCTAGAGTTTGCCGGTCGGAGGCGGTCAGCTCGATACCCTCGACCAGTTCCCGGATCAATTGCTGCAACCATTCGATTGCCGGGCCGGCCTCAGAACCTTTCTTAAGCTGAATGGTGTCCCTGACTGCAATCAGGATACGCTTCAAATCCTGATCGGGTCTGGCAGCATCAGCCGTGCACAGGTGGATGGCGTCATCAAGGGTCACCGGTAAACGCTTCACTGCAAGATCATCCAGACGTTTGAGCAGTTGTGCGGGATCAGCCAATATGCC
>CAYUDZ010000176.1:0-4678 GCA_964443575.1 uncultured Chthoniobacteraceae bacterium
TCTTTGAATCTTTTGTTGGCCCGCAAAAACATCTTCCAATCTCAAGAATACCGCCTGCATCGGACACTTGTCTACGGGGTAGGTCTCCACCACAGCCCTTTTCGGATCCACCCCCCTGTAAATTAGCGGGTCGGAGGGCCAAAAAAGGCCGAAAAAAGTTGTTTTTTTAAAAAAACAGCGGAAGTCGGGTTAAGGAAGTTGGGCTGCCACCAGAAAAATTCCCTCGAGTTAAAGGCGGGCCATTTGCGGAATGGGTCAGGGCGATCAAGGGGATAGGGCCGGAGCCTGGTTCCAACTTTGATTACGGATCGCGACTGACTAAACTTGGTTGTCTTGGTGTGCTGGCTGCCCGATTTGGAGGCAAGATTGAATGGGATTCCAAAAACATGAGGGCAACCAACCGGCCGGAATTGGATGAGTTCATAAAAGAACCTGTGCGCAAGGGTTGGGAGTACGGTGATGATCTCTGGGGTTGAATAAGATCATTCCTAACCGGGGTATTCACCGGTAACGTAACTTGAGAGCTGATCAATCATTGACGATTGGGCGAAGATAATATGTTTGATGATATCTCCGATGGAGAGAATGCCGATTACATCTTCAGCTTCTTTAACCGGCAAATAACGAATTCTTTTTTCGGTCATCAGGGTCATGCAATGATTGACCGCGGTGTCTGGCTCGACACTGATCACCGGGCTGGTCATAATCTCTGCTACCTTTGAGGTCTTCGATGCGCGACCTTGGAGGATTACCTTACGGGTGTAGTCTCGTTCGGTCAGGATGCCCATTAGCTGATTCCCCTCAAAGACCAGTAGCGCGCCTACATTTTGATCGGCCATTTTTTCAATTGCTGCAAATACCGTCTCTTGCGGGCTAATGTGATGAAGTTCTGAAGATTGTTTCTCGACTAGTAATTGGGATGCGGGGGTATTAACTTCCATAATGATAGATTAAATCAAACATTAGAAAATGTCGCGTCAATAATTTTCTATTCGGGCAACTGTTAGCAGCCTGGGTATTGCTTATTGGCTCAGTGCCCTGGCTTGCTCGCTGCGCACGGGGATGAAGGGGCTGTCGGATTGGGCATGCTGCCGGTGACAATGCCTTGGAGTCGACGAGCATTTATTCCTGTGTGAGCTCCTGGAACTGTCCCAGCAGCGGGTCATTCACTTGTGTGAGCCAGGCTTTCAACTGCTGCTGCTTTGCTTGGATCTCTGATGCGTAGGCCGGATCGTCGATCAGGTTACGACGCTCCACCGGGTCACCGTCGAGCCGGTAGTATTCCTGAGGTATACGCTTCAGATAAAACTCGCAACGTTGTTTCATTTCTGGATCGTTTGCAGCCGCCTTGAGCATCGCTTGCCAGGATTTTCCGGCCATGTTTTCGGCGCGGTAGGTATGCACACCGTCGCTCCAGGCGTTCCAGATGTAGGCCGCTTCACGGCTGCGCACGCAGCGCATCTCAAGCTTGTTCTTGCCATGGGTTTCGTGGAACATGGTGATCACTGTGTCCCGCCCCGCCTGCTTGCGACCTTTGGCGATTGAGAGAAACGACCGTCCATCGATATCTGGGAGTGGGGGGAGCCCGGCGGCTTCGAGCAGGGTAGGTGCAATGTCGATGCTGGCCACCATATGCTGATCATCTATTTGTCCGGCGGGGATGACATCCGGCCAGCGCAAGATTAGGGTGGCCCGGGAACTATTGGCGTAGACATTGGCCTTGGCAAAGGGAAAAGCCATCCCGTGGTCACCGCCAAAAAATACTATCAGGGTGTCTTGCTCGTGCCCGGCTGCTTTCAGCTCCTTCATCACAGCTCCGACACATTCATCAAGGCGGTGCACACAGGTGAAATAGTCTGCAACTTCCTGACGCACCTCAGGCAGGTCTGCGAGGAAGTCAGGTACCGTGACTTCTTCCGGTTGAATGAGTCGACTGGCCGGCGGGAACGTGCCCTCGCTACTTGTCTCCCCGCTCCAGAAGAAAGGACGGTGGGGGTCCTGGCAGTTCACGTGATGGAAGAATGGTTTGCCCTGCTTAGCTGCCATGGCCAGAAATGAGCGGGTATGCTCGGCGAATTTCTCCGGATTGCGCCCGACATCGAGATCGTTGGCGTGGACGAGGTAGTCGACCTTGAATTTTTCGATCGGCCGGTAGTGCGGGGTCTTGGCGAGCATGGAAATCAGGTAGCCCGCATCGTTGAGTACTTCATTGAGCGTTGGCACGTCTTCACGGATGGGCTGAAACCCTCTCGCGCCACTTTTTATAGGATAAAGACCGGTATGCATGGTTGCTCGCACCGGCAGACAGACGGCGATGGTAGCATGGGCTTCACGAAACAGGATGCCCTCCGTAGCTAACTGGTCAATATGGGGGGTGATGTCGGGGATCTCACAGCCGTTGCAGCCGACGGAATCCCAGTTCATGTCATCCGCAGTAATTAGGACAATATTGAGCGGTTGGGTAGCGAACGGCTTGGCCGTTAAACTACTGCTTAAACAGGCTAGAACGATGAAAAGTATGAGGCGGGTCAGCATAAATTTAGAATGGCAGATGCAGGGCCGCACACAAGATGAAAGGCCTGAGGACAGTCCTACCGCACTTCCCTCGGGCAGGTAATCCAAGCCCAACACAGTAGACAAGCGCCTCACGCTGGTCGCAGTAGATGGCTTGTGATTGATTCGGGTTAGGCAATACTGGCAATTAGCTTTGGGCACATCAGCTGGCAGTTATTCTGCGGGTTGCCATCGTGCTGGCCGTTGACTGCTCGCGGGCTTGAAAGTGGACACGGCCATTAGCAAATTAATGCGGTTCTTTCGGACTTGGGGAAACCAGGGATGACGTTAGCTTTTGAGGTAGGTTTCGAGGAGGCGCGATCCCGCGTTGGTAAACTCAAAAGCATGCAGCCCGAGGCCCTCCACCAGGTCAATGCAGGCCGCGATGCCGCGTACGGAATTACCGCGTGGGTCGAGGAGAGGTGAGTAGATGCCAATCCCGATCTGGCGGTTGACCACGGCCATGATCCCACCACCTACCCCGCTTTTTGCTGGGATGCCCACATCCACGGCCCATTGTCCCGAGTAATTGTACATCCCGCAGGTGAACATCACCGATAGAACGTGACGCACGGACAAAGGAGATAGAACAGACACGCCGGTAATCGGGTTGTCCCCGACATTGGCCAGTGAGGCCGCAATGTTGGCCAAATCCACCGCCGTCACCTGGATGGCACACTGGCGGAAATAGGCATTGAGTTTGCCTTCCACGTCCTCATTAATAATGCCTTTGTCATGCATGAGATAAGCGATCGCCCGGTTCATGTGGCCGGTTCTCTTCTCCGACAGGTAGACTTCTTGATCGTACGTCAGCTCACGTCCGGCGAGGGCACTGTACATATCGAGGATCTTGTGAAAGGCTATTTCTCCGTAGTTGTCATGGATTAGAGAGGTCATGGAAATCGCTCCGGCGTTGACCATCGGGTTGTGCGGGCGGTTGTTTTCCTCTTCAATCACCAGGGCGTTGAACAGCCTGCCGGTAGGTTCTGTCCCGACATGCTTTTCGACTTTTCTAATCCCGCAAAGTTCTTGAGCCAAACCGTAGGTGAGTGGTTTCGAGCAGGATTGAATAGTAAATGGGGTGTCGGCGTCACCGGCGGTGTAGATTTGCCCATCGACCGTTGCGATGGCGATACCGAAGTCGTTGGGGTTGACCTTTGTCAGTTCCGGGATGTAATCCGCCAGCGCGCCATCCTGGTTGTCCTTGTGGCTATCGTAGATGCTTTGGAGGATCTGTTGGATGTCTTCGTTGGTTCCCGCAGTGGACATGGATTTGTTAGCTGCCAGAGTATCGTTTTTTTGGGTCATCGCTTTCCTAGTGGTTGGTGGAAGTGCAATGATTATTGTTTCTGTAACTTACTGAACAGCCAGTGATCTCTGCTGTTCTTTGCTCATATTCCTCGTGGTTCCACTCGCCATCAGCCAGTCTGCCAGCCCGCTTGGGTTTGCTTACATAACTGACTAAATGACCTATCCCCATATAAAAACACCTGTGAAGGATGGAATTTTTAAGAAAACTGGCAGCCACTACAAGAATTTTATTCTGGAGATTAAATGACAAGTGAAACTGCCAGTGGATCGCTATTTTAGTAATTGCGTTGCCAACAACTCTGCGGCAGGGCGGCAGCTTCTTTCCACTGCACAAGCTGAGACCCGCTTGGCTAACGATCGGGTTGGTTTAATTTTGCTGGCAATCCGTCCAAGTCCTACTAGTATAGCGCCCATGGAATTGACAACCGTGCAGCTGGATGACGAGCGCCGTGTCATTCGTTTGGCTGGACGAATGGACATCAAAGGTGCTGGAGAAATTGATTTAAAATTTAATGAGCTTGCGGGTGCTAGCAAGGGATTGGTAGCCGTAGATTTAAGTGGGGTCGATTTCATGGCCTCGATGGGAATCCGCACACTCTTAATGGCATCGAAAGCGCAGAAGAGCCGCGGTGGCAAGCTGGTGCTCGCTGCCCCGCAGGAAACGGTCGACAAAGCGCTCGCCGCTTCGGGTATATCGAAAATTATCCCGACCTACCCAAGCCTCGACGAGGCGCTGGCCGCACTCGATCAGTAGCGCGTGGCTAGCCCGAATCAATCACAAGCCATCTACTGCGACCAGCGTGAGGCGCTTGTC
>CAYUDZ010000177.1:0-4669 GCA_964443575.1 uncultured Chthoniobacteraceae bacterium
TGGCTTGACCCAAATTCTGTTCGGGATTTTTAAGCTTGGCAGATATGTGGCTTTGATGCCCTACAGTGTGATTTCCGGATTTATGTCGGGCATTGGGATCCTGTTGATCCTTTTGCAAATTTATCCGCTGTTTGGCCTCGATACCCCGGATGGCGGTGCGCTTGCTGCAGTCAATGGTCTGCCGGATTTACTGACAACTGCGCGCTGGCAGGAGGCATCTCTAGCAGCCACTGCACTGGGCATCCTGTTCCTGATGCCGTCACGCTGGAAAAAATGGTGCCCGCCGCATCTGGCAGCACTGGTCCTGGGCAGTCTGCTGGCAGTTGCTTTTTTTGCTCCCGACGATTTGCGCCGAATCGGTGAAATTCCAAACTCACTGCCAACGTTTCAGCTGCCGGTTTTTTCAGCGGGTCAGATCACCATGATTATCGTCGATGGCCTGATCCTGGGGGTACTTGGTTGTATCGACACCCTGCTCACTGCAATGATCGCCGATAGTCTGACCAATAAAAGCCACGACTCCAACCGCGAGCTGATCGGCCAGGGCATCGCCAATACCATGACCTCACTGTTCGGTGGCTTGCCAGGAGCCGGGGCAACGATGGGCACTGTGGTCAACATCCAGGTCGGGGCGACTACCCCCGTGGCCGCCATGATCCGAGCCCTGCTGTTGCTGATCAGTGCACTATTTTTGGCTCCGCTGCTGGAAAATATCCCGCTGGCCTTGCTGGCGGCCATTGCGGTGAAAGTCGGCTTCGACATCCTCGACTGGAGCTTCCTCAAACGCGCTCATGTCATCTCGACCTCTGCCACGGTCATCATGTACGCTGTGATGGCACTGACCGTCTTCGTCGACCTGGTAGTTGCGGTCGGGGTCGGCGTGTTCATAGCCAATATCCTGACCATCGACCGGCTCAGTCGGCTGCAGTCGAACCGCGTCCAGACAATCGATTTTACCGACGATGAATTGCCACTAAGTTCTACCGAGAAGGCCTTGTTCGAGCGCGGCCGCGGCAAAATCCTGCTATTTCATCTGAGCGGTCCGATGATCTTTGGTGTCGCCCGGGCCATCGCCCGCGAACAGGAAGCCGTGAAACACGCCAAGATCCTGATTATGGACCTCAGCGACGTCCCGATTATTTCAACGACGGTCGCCCTGGCATTGGAAAATGTCGTGAAAACCGCCGTCTCACAAAAAATTCCGGTCATCCTCTGCACCGGCTCCGAGGAAGCACGCAGCCGCATGCACAAAATCTCGAGCACCACCGACTTTCCGATGACCATCGTCGATACCCGCCAACAGGCACTGGAGCAGGCGGCACACTATGTGGAAAATATGAGATGATTGCCAGCTCAGTTGCCAAGCTAACCATAAAGCACCGGGTCGTTCAAACGCATAAACCTTGTCACTACATTGCTGACTGTAAAGAGGTAAAGAAAGGTGACTCTAATACCATTTTCTTAATCGTAATCCTGATCATTTCCACCAACTGCAAGCTGTAGATCCAAGTCATGGTCACGATTATGATGTCAAACCTCTTCGGAAACGATATAAGGGAGCGGTCACGGACGCTTAATCGCAACGACAGAAGCTGAACTCTTGGCGTGGTAACGCGCCTTGATTTCCTCGCCGGTCTCAAGGCTGGTGCCGCGCAATTCCACGTAGTCGATTCCGGTAGGAATTCGTGCCCAGCTGTGCACTTTTGAGTAGATGCTGGAGAGCACGAGGATCTGGTTTTCGTGCGACTCGCCCAATTGCACGCGCGCTTCCACTCCGAGGCCGCCGTCCTCTTTCCTCACTACCAGCAACTCGATCATCGGGTCGGTCAGGTCGTGTTTCAGCTCCTTTAGATCGTTGAACAAATAGATCAGCTTGCGTTCGGCGGGCCGTTGCTCGGTCAGTTCCAAGCGCTCGCGGATGCGGCTCTTAATCAACGGATGCACCGGCTTGTAATCCTTGCGATCCATAAGCCAATGGTAGCCAATGAAATAGTTTCCCTTTTCAAGCGTCACAAAACCGCCCTTTTCATCGAGCTGTGCAAACACACAGAGGACGTTGTCCGCATTGAAGCTCTTTTCAAAAACAAAAATCGGACACTTCTCGTCTGCTCCAGCGGACAGTAAGATTCCCAGCCACGGAATAAAGAGTAAAAATCGTATGTTACTCATTGCAAAAGATTTTAGAGAGAAAAGTGCCTGTCGGTAAAATAAAAAAAACACCAAATAATCCAAGGCCCAAACGGCATGTTTCCCCGAATGCACGCACCACCAACCCCGGGCGCAAAGCACCGGCAACGCCATGAGCCAAAAAAGCGATTCCCTGGCAGCCACGAATCTTCGCTCAGGAAGTACCTGCCAGCTCAGCGGCCATCTGCTGGCAGGCCTTGAGGTCGAGTTTTCCCGAAGCTAGCACAGGAATCTTATCAATCTTATATAAATGTTTGGGTATAAATAAGTTAGGTAATCCTGAATCAACCAGTTTGGGCCGTAATTCGATGATATCCAGGTCGATCGTGCTAAGTACCACGAGTGCTTCGCCTTTGGCCTGATCGGGCACCCCGGTGACCATCACCACATGTTCTTCGGCATCTTCGACGCCCAGCACTTCGACTAATTTCGATTCGACGGTTTGATGCGGCACCATCTCGCCACCAATTTTTGAGAACCTTGACAGCCGCCCTTCGATGAACAGGAAGCCGTCATCATCGAAGCGGGCAATGTCGCCGGTCTTGAACCACCCATCCTGTAGCACTTCAGCAGTGCGTTCCGGATCATACAGATACCCCTCAAAAATGTTCGGTCCGCGCAGCCACAGCATTCCGGTTTCGGTCAATGGCAGCTCCTGGTCGCTATCCGTATCCTTGATGCGCGCGGTAATCCCGGGCGCCATCCGCCCGACTGAGCCGACCCGGCAGGCCGGCTGAACAGAGAAATCGGGGTGATCCAGTGGCGGATCCGGCAGATTGGTACTGACCACCGGTGCAGTCTCGGTCAAGCCATAGCCTTCGAGAATTTTGATGCCGAATTTTTCCTCGAATTTAGCCGCCAGCTCAGGTGGCAGTTTTTCGGCACCCGTGATCAGCAACTCAACCGATGCCAGCTGTTCCTTTTGCGCTTTCCGCAAATAGCCCCGGAGGAATGTCGGAGTTGATAATAGTAACGTAACATTGTACTTATCAATGAGTTCTGCATTTTTCGCGATCTCCAGCGGGCTCGGGTAAGTCACCGTCATTACGCCCTCGACCATCGGATACCACAGTGTCACAGTGCAACCAAAACTATGGAAAAATGGTAGGCAGGCCAGGATTCGGTCGTCCTTGTTAAGCGACAACATCACCCCAAACTGGCTGACATTACCGAGGATATTACGATGGCTGAGCACCACGCCCTTAGGCTCACCAGAACTGCCACTGGTAAAGAGCAGCACCGCTTCCTTGGATCCTCCTTCGGGCGGGATACCCAACAGACCGGCTAACCAGCCAGCCGGCAGCAGCGCCACCAACAGACGCCACCAGATGATCGATTTCTTCAACGGTGGCAATTCTTTTTCCAGGTAATGGATATGCTCCGGCCAGGGAAAATCATCATCCAGCTTCTGCTGCATCTTCTTCGCCGTAATCGCATGCGTCAACTCGCCACGTTTGATCGCCGCTTCCAAGGCTGCCTTGCCTGCAGTAAAATTCAGATTGGCAGGAACCTTGCCAGCTAGCAATACTGCCAGGTTGGCCACCATCGCACCTTTACCCGGAGGTAGCACGATGGCCACTCGCTGGTCCGAAATTTGTTTGCGTAACTGCCGGCTGTAGGCAGCCGCCGCAGCCAACATCATTCCGCCCTTCAACTCAGAGCCATCCATGCCATCAGCCACCAGCGTTTTCCATTGCGCATGGCTCAGTCCACGGACACAAGCCTCAGCCAGGTGCTTCTTCAAAATTGGCCGCTGCTGGTAGCTGAACTCACCCAGGTCCAGTAACTCCTGGCGCACCCGCGCGGCCGTGGTCTGCTCGGCAGTCAGCGGTTTACCAAAGGCAACCCGCACACCATATGGCCACTTCTTAGGTAGCTTTTTGAAGTATTTACCGCCCTCATAAGAGAAAACTGAACCCCATAACTCATCGAGCCACACCGGCACCGCTGTCGCCTGTGAGTGCCGCACGATTAATTCAAAGCCCTTCCTGAGTTTCATCAGCGTCCCGGTTCGAGTCAGCTCGCCCTCAGGAAAAACACAAACGACCTCACCCTGGGCCACCAGCTCCGAAGCCTTGCGAATCGCATCCTTGGCCTTGGTCGAGGAAATCGGGAAGGCTCTGACCCGACGAAAAATCCAATTGAGCTTCGAGGCATTGAAAATGTCTTCGTATATCAAAAAGCGGATCGGTCGCGGACAGGCCAACTGCAGGATCACCGCATCAACATAGCTGACATGGTTGGGCAGCAAAATACACCCGCCGTCAGGCAAATTGTCCAGTCCATGGACGTCGACCCGGTAAATCAACCGGGCAACAAATTTCCCCACAGCCAAGGTGCCTTTTTCGCCACCAAAAACCACCAGTAGCAGCAGCACCACTAACAAACCAAGTAACGCCATGCCAACCCAGCCCAAAATTTCCAGCCAACCAACCGCTAATAGAAAAGCTATGTTCATGATCAATTTTTCTGATGAAGAGCC
>CAYUDZ010000178.1:0-4625 GCA_964443575.1 uncultured Chthoniobacteraceae bacterium
TTCGAGGAAGGCACGCTGGTCGAAGAAGGTCAGCAGCTATACCAGATCGAGCCGGCCCGCTACCAGGCGGACTTGCAACTGGCCGAAGCGACACTTGACGAGGCGCAGGCGCGGCTGGCCAATGCCGAACTGCAGGCCAACCGCTTTGAAGAATTGATCGAGAAAAAAACGATCAGCCAACAGCAGTACGATGATGCGATTGCGGCGTTGAATCGCGCCAAAGCAAGTGTTGGGATAGCAGAAGCGCAGGTGCGGCGCGCGCAGATCAACCTTGATTTTACCTCGGTCAACTCGCCGATTAGCGGCTACATTAGCCCGTCCAGCGTGACCAAAGGTGCGTTGGTCACCGAAAGCCAGCAGGAGCCGCTGGCAATTGTGCGGCAGCTTGATCCTGTTTATGTTGACCTGGCGCAGACGGCAGCCGATGTGCGAACCCTCAAGCAGCAACTGGCGGCCGCACGTCGCGAAGCTGGTGAACGGGATAAATTTCCGGTGACGTTGTATCTCGGGCAGGACAACAAACCGTACCCGCAGCAAGGGTTTCTGGACGCGACTGACTTTGCGGTCGATTTGCAAACCGGCAGTATTCGATTGCGTGCGCTATTTCCCAACCCGGACACGGTATTGCTGCCCGGCATGTTTGTACGTGCCGTCATCGAAGATGTCGGGCGTGGCAGGCAAATTGTGGTACCGCAGAAAGCAGTGAATATCGACTCTGATGGCAGCAAGTCGGTCTGGCTGGTCGATAGCGCAGGCAATGCCCGCAAGCAAGCGGTCCGTACCGGTGCGACGGTCGGTAATAATTGGATCATCGAAGACGGGCTGGCAGCCGGTGACCGGGTCATTATCTCAGGGGCGATGAAACTACGCGAGGGAAGTGCCGTGACAGTGAGCACCGGCGAGCAGGCAGAGTAATTTATGGTTTCCCGCTTTTTTATTGCTCGCCCAATTTTTACCTGGGTCATTGCTTTTTTCATCATGGGCTTCGGCATCTTTTCGCTGTTCCAACTGCCGGTCGAACAATACCCGGGGATTGCACCGCCGGAGGTGGAAATTACAGCGACCTATCCGGGTGCCTCTGCCGAGACGCTGGAGAATACGGTCACCCAGATAATCGAACAAAACCTTACTGGCATCGATAATCTGCGCTATATTCAATCGGACAGTTCCTCCTCCGGCAGGGCCACGATTACCCTGACATTCGAGCCGGGTACGGATCCTGATATCGCCCAGGTGCAGACCCAGAACAAGGTTGCCCAGTCGCTATCCTCGCTGCCTTCGATCGTCCAGGAGTTGGGAGTACCGATCGAAAAAGGTGGCAGTAGCTACGCCTTGATTGTCGGGTTTTATTCCAAAGACGGCTCGATGACCCGTAACGATATCTCCGACTTTTTGGTTTCGAACCTGCAGGAGCCACTCAGCCGCGTCAATGGGGTCGGCCAGATCCAAACGTTCGGGCCCGAGCATGCGATGCGGGTCTGGTTGAACCCGCAGAGCATGAACAACTACCGGCTGACAACGATCGATGTAATCGAAGCCATCGAAGAGCAGAATGTACAGCTGGCGACCGGCGAGATCGGTGGGGTACCCAGCGTTCCTGGCCAGCAGCTCAACGCTACAATTACGGCGCAATCGCTGCTGACAACCAAGGAGGAATTTGATCAGATCCTGCTAACCGTAACCGAGAACGGCTCGCATGTCACATTGGGCGATATTGCCAGGATCGAGGTGGGGGCAGAGAATTATAATGTCATCGGACGTTGGAACCGCGAGGCGGCGTCGGGTATCGCGATCCAGTTGTCGCCGGAAGCCAACGCTCTGACGACCATCCAGGCGGTCAAAGATCGGGTGGCTGACTTCGACAGCATCATCCCGGACAGCCTGGAGATCGTCTACCCGGTTGACGTTTCGCCATTCATCAGTGCATCGATCAAGAACGTTGTGTTCACCCTCGGGCTGGCGATCGTGCTGGTGATTCTGGTGATCTTTGTCTTTTTGCAGACCACGCGGGCGACATTCATCCCGGCGATCACTATCCCGATCGTCCTGCTCGGCGCGTTCGGGTTTATGTTTGCGCTGGGCTATTCGATCAACGTGCTGACGCTATTTGCGCTGGTGCTGGCGATTGGCATGCTGGTCGACGATGCCATCGTGGTTACCGAAAATGTCGAGCGTAAGCTGGAAAATGATTCCGATCTGCAACCCAAAGCTGCTGCCAAAAAGGCGATGCAGGAAATTTCCGGGGCATTGGTTGGCACTACCGTTGTGATCTGGGCGGTGTTCCTGCCGATGACATTTTATTCTGGCTCGGTCGGTGTGATCTACCGCCAGTTTTCGATTGCGATTTCGGTCGCCATGGCTATTTCGCTATTCATTGCGCTGACTCTTTCACCGGCGCTCTGCGGGATCATTTTGCAGCAGGGGAAAACAGTCAAGGATTGCGGCTTTTTCGGGCTTTTTAATCGCGGCTTTGACCAAGCCTGCCGTGGTCATCGCGTGCTGCTGGATCGGTTGCTCGAAAACCGCGTTGTCCTGCCGGGTATTTTCCTGTTTTTGATTATTGCTGCACTGCTGATCTTCACCCGCATTCCGACAGCGTTTCTGCCCGATGAGGATCAGGGGCGGATGTTTACTTTGCTGAGCGGTCCGCCGGGAACGACCCAGGCGCAGACTATCGAAAAGGTCAAACAGGTTGAGGACTTCTACCTCGATCAAGCGGATGATGCGGTTGAAGGATTATTTGCAGCGGCCGGATTCAGCTTTGCCGGGCGCGCCCAGAATGTCGGTATCGCTTTCATCAAGATGAAAGACTGGAGCGAACGCGGTGAAGGCAGCAGTGTGTTCGATGTGAAAGCTCGCGCGGGCCGTGAACTTTCAAAAATTACCGATGCGATGGTCTTCCCGATCGTGCCTCCGCCGGTGACCGCCCTGGGTAATGTCAGCGGGATCGAATTCCAGCTGATCGACCGCGGTGGGCTCGGCCAGAAAGTACTTACTAGCGCAACCAATCAGTTCCTCGATCTGGCTAATGACAGTGACCTGCTAACTCAGGTGCGTTTTAACGGACTGGCGGAAAGCCCGGAATACCAGTTGGCTATCGATACAGTTAAAGCCCGTGCAATGGGTGTTTCCATCACCGGAATCAATCGCACGCTGAGCGCAGCACTTGGCGGCACCTACGTCAACGACTATCTGGAACAAGGCCGAATCAAGCGGGTCTACGCACAGTCAGACGCACCATTCCGGATGTTGCCGGAAGACATCGATGACTGGTATGTACGCAATACTGACGGTGAGATGGTGCAGTTGGCCGAGTTTACCAGCGGTAGCTGGACAACCAGTTCACCGAAGCTGACCCGGTTCAATGGCTCGTCGTCACGCGAAATCCAAGGGTCATCCGTGCCAGGAGTCAGCTCCGGCGATGCCTTTGCCGAGGTCGAGCGACTTGCCAGCCAATTGCCTGCCGGGATCGATGTCGCTTGGACCGGGATTTCGTATGAAGAGAGGCAGGCTGGCACAAGTACTTGGCTGCTCTATCTAATTTCTGCTCTGGCGGTCTTCTTTATCTTGGCGGCGCTCTATGAGAGTTGGGCGATACCGATCGCGATCATGCTGGTGGTGCCACTCGGCATATTTGGTGCAATCCTGGCCACCTGGGCATTCGGCCAGGCCAATGACGTTTACTTTCAGGTTGGCCTGCTGATCACGATCGGTCTGGCGGCCAAAAATGCGATTTTGGTCGTCGAGTTTGCCAAGAATAATTTTGAGCAGGGCATGAGTGCTTACGAAGCAGCATACGAGGCAGCGGTGCAGCGGTTACGACCGATCCTGATGACTTCGTTGACGTTTATCCTCGGGGTTATGCCGCTAGCCTTTGCATCTGGCCCAGGCTCGGGGGCACAGAACGCAATTAGTATTGGTGTACTTGGTGGCATTACTACGACTACCTTGTTTGTCGTCGTCTTCGCCCCATTTTTCTTTATCTGGGTCTACCGCCTGCTAAAAAAAGAGACTGCCGATAAGCACAAGCCATCGCCAGCAGCGAAATAATTAAGAATTAGGTTAGATCATTTTTTGCTCACGCTGCGCGGCTCGGGAAAGTCTTGCCCAATTCGTTTTGCTAGCACAAAACTACGCAGGAGAGGTGCATGCGATAATTTTTGAGGGATAATTAATTTGACTGTGCCATTTAGTCAGGCACTTCTTATGCGCAGATATCCTGGTGAAATTACCGTAAATTTGCCATGCAACTCAGCCGCATGATCATCTACAGCCTGAATGAGAATGGAGATCTTGCTATCCAGCGACAGACCGTACAGGCGAAGCAGAGTCACGCCGTTATGAGTTAATTGCCGCCGATACACCAGCTCTTCGAAATCCTTGTCATCTGTAATCAGGATTGCGGAATGCGTATTGGCTGTGGAAAGAACGTAACTGTCATTTGCACCCTGCTCAAAATCTGCCGAATACAGGACGTTATGACCGGCTTCCCGCAACCGCTCAACTAGTTGACGCTCTATGTTCTCGTCTGCCAGGAAATTCAATGTTTTTCTCTAGAACGCATGAATGGGGTAGATAACGTCGGCCTTCAGTGCGCGGGCACCGAACTCAATTGCTGCGAGGAC
>CAYUDZ010000179.1:0-4576 GCA_964443575.1 uncultured Chthoniobacteraceae bacterium
CCTGCTTCAACCCAACCATCTTCTCCTTCAAAGCGCACCGGGCAGGTTCCCATCCCCTTGATCCAATCGCCCTCGCCTTTAAAGCCTGCCAGACGCATTATGAGCTGTATGCCATTGGTATACCGGGCGTGGATGGTGGTTGCATCCAGAGCCTCGTACTCGACCGGCGTAGACCCATCCATATCAGCCGCCCATTGGCAAAGATCGATTGTGTGGGCGCCCCATTCCGCTAAATAATAGGAGGAATATATTCCTTTGTGGCCACGCCACCGCCCTCTGGTATATTGGATATTGTACGGCACTATCGGGGCCGGGCCGATCCATTTATCCCAGTCGCATTCGGATTTTGGTGGTTCAGGCTCTGCCGGAAGCGGTTGCTTATATTCCTGCAGCTTTTGGATGCCGGCATGCACGACAGTGAGCTTCCCGAGCTTCCCACTGCGGGCCAACTCGACTGCCTTCTGGAAATTCGGTACATTGCGGCGCTGGGTTCCTGCCTGGAAGATGCGCTGGTGCTTCCTGACCTCGTCATCCAGTTCGACACTCTCCTGTATATTCATCGAACACGGCTTCTCACAGTAAATATCCTTGCCTGCACGGGCCGCATAGATGGATGCTGTGGTGTGCCAGCGGTCACCTGTGGCGATGATGACCGCGTCAATATCGTCACGGCTCAACAGAACACCCATATCCGGGGTCGTGGTGCAATCGGAGTTGTCGTATTTACGGTCGACAATTCTTTTAACCGCCGTGGCCCGCTTACTCTGCACATCCGCAATGCCCACGAATTGGCAATCCGGTTGCTTCAAGAAGGAATTTAGCACCTGACGGCCGCGAGGCCCCAGGCCGATACCGCCCAGCACGACACGTTCCGAAGGTGGCGTCTTGCCATTTAAGCCAAGAACCGATGAAGGTACGATCAGTGGCGCCGCTGCGAGCATAGCGGATTTTTTAATGAATGCTCTGCGGGATGGACGTGCTGCTCGAGGCATAATGATTTTAAATTTTGAGGTCCGGGTTTTGTGGGCCGAAATGCTTAAGCATGACGATCGGGTCCGATTGGGAGGGATTGGTAATTTTCACCCCGTCCAGTGCAGCGCTTTCCGAGACAAAAAATTCGTCATGGGTCAGTTGCCCGTAGCGAATCAACGCCGGTGTCTCGACGTTCCAGACGCCCATGGTACCATGACCCTGCATCATGATCATGCCATACGCGGCCGCATCCCTGATGGTAACGGTCTGGCCGGGCAGGACAGTCAGCTCTTTGGCGCTATAGGCATCCGAACGATAGCAAATCCAGTTCTCCCGGTAGCCTACGGCTTCAGTTTCCGCAACCGGCTGCACCGGTTTCGGGGCCATAAAATGGTTTTGGCGGAAATTGGGATCGACATTCAAGTCCCAGTCGATCACCTCCATCAGCCAGTCGATATCGCCCATGCGATCCTCTGGGGTATCCTTCCACAGCAGCTCTTCGGGCACCACCGCGGTACCGGCAATGGATTGATACATGGCATATACATCAGAGGCCTTTTGCGGTTCATAGGTGCAGAGCGTGCCCGGTGCATGGAGAATGCCCGGCGGAATATCCCAGCCAGTACCGACTTCCAGCCGATAGGCTTGTGAAAGATTGGTAATCTTATTATCTCCCTTGGTAAAATTGACCAGGCATTTGCGGACTTCATCTTTGGTGACACCGGGCGCAAACCCAAAATAGGTAACCTGGATATCCGCCGGGTAGTTGTTGACTTGCGGCGGAAAGAAATGAGCCTCTGGCTTGCCTTTCTGACCAGTCAAGGCCGCATGCTCATCACGGTGGTGGATGTGGTGCGGGAGCGGCCCTTTGTTGTCGAAGAATTTTGAATACATCGGCCAGCTCTCATGCTCTTGCCACAGGCGCTCACCGATCAGTTGATCTTTCAGGGTGCTGACCGCATCGCGGAGGGTGACCTGCCGACCCTCAAACACAACCATGCTAACACCCTCGTTTTCTCCGGTCAGCGGGCCATTCTCGGCCGGCGTGGTGGAGGAAAACCAGCGTTCATCAATGCCACCCCGCTCGCCACCAAGCGCATAGTAATCGTCGGGATGCAGTTTGATCCGGCGACCGGGAATACAAAAAGATCTGGGCACCCAGTTTGGTGCGAGCCGCAATATGCCCTGCCCTTGATCAAGGGCACTGTGAAGCAACGTTTCGTTGGATGACATGGGTGATGCTTAGCTGCTGTTGATATCCTGCCAGCTTTTGGTTCTGGCCGATTTCAGCACGGCGTCGCAGATGAGATCTGTTTTGACACCGTCGCTGAAATTGGGGTGAAAGTCGGCACCACCATCTTCCAGGCTCTTGAGGAAACCATAGAAGCAATGGGTGAAAGAATGCTCATAGCCAATATTCAGGCCAGGTACCCACCATTTGTCCATGTACGGGTGCTCGCTTTCACTGACATGGATGGAGCGCCAGCCGCGCAGGTCACCATCACTATTATCAAAATATGACAAGCGCTGGAGGTCGTGCAGGTCCCAGGCAAGCGATGCATCCCTGCCATTCATCTCCAGGGTATAGAGCGCCTTGTGCCCGCGCGCGTAACGGGTCGATTCAAAGATGGCCAGCGAACCATTTTCAAAGCGGGCCAGAAAAGCACAAGCATCGTCGATGCCGACGGCTTCTTTTTCCCCGGTCTGGCTGTTGGTCCGTTCCTTGACGAAAGTTTCGGTCATCGCACACACCGATGCAATGGGGCCATTCAGCCACATGGCGGTATCGATACAATGCGCCAGCAGATCGCCGGTCACGCCGCTGCCAGAGGCATTCACATCCAGCCGCCAGAGGGCTTCACCGCCGAGCGGCAAATCTTCGTTGATCGTCCAATCCTGCAAAAAGTTGGCCCGGTAGTGGTAGATCCTGCCAAGCTTACCATCGTCGACCAACTGCTTCGCCAGTGACACAGCCGGCACAAACCGGTAATTATACCAAACCAGCGTCGGCACTCCTGCTTTCGCTGCTGCGGCCGCCATTTCCTGACTCTCGCTGGCATCCATTCCCAGCGGCTTTTCGCAGAGCACCATCTTGCCGGCTGCAATTGCTGCCATGGCAATTTCCCTGTGCATGTTGTTCGGTGCCGCAATATCGATGGCATCGATATCATCCCTCTCGATCAACCGGCGCCAGTCCGTCTCAGTCGACGCGTAGCCCCAGTTATCGGCAAAGGCCCAAACACGCTCCTGGTTCCGGCCACAGGCCGCTTGCAGCTCAGGTTCGTACTCACAATCAAAAAAACGACCTACTTGGTGATAGGCATTCGAATGGGCGCGACCCATAAATCCATATCCGACAATCCCGAGGCGTAATTTCTTTTTCGACATAATGAAGAAAGCTAATAACGTTGGAATATAAGTTCTGACCGGGCAACATATAATTAGAATATTTAAATCATGATTATAAAGTTACACAACGCGATGTGGCCAGGAATCGTTGGCAAAGGTGAGCCTGACACCGAACCGTTTATCGGTTTTAAAACAATGCTGGATTTAACCTGTGCTGCGAAAGTTGACGGATCCGGTTACGACGGTGTTGATCTTTTTCTCTTTCAACCTCACATGGATATTTTCGACGATGCGGATATCCAGCGCGTTGCGGATGAGGTGCAACAGCGGGGGCTCAAAATCGGCAGTCTGGTGGCCCCGGTTTGGGAAGGCACAGTAGGGGCCAGCGCCATGGGGTCTGACGAGGATCAAAAGAAGTTTCTCGCGGCAATTGAAATCTCATGCAAAGTGGCGCAGCGTCTAAACGAACTAGGTGCGCGCTCCTACGGTTGCATCCGGATCGACTCGGCAACTCCCACAGCAGAATGGGCGAAAGATCCCGAAGCCGGAACCCGGCGCATAGCCGGAACCTTTAAGGAAGCAGCTAGAATCGCGCAAGCTCATGGCGAGCGATTGGCTGCAGAAGGGGAAATCTGCTGGGGTGGCATGCACTCGTGGCAACATATGCTGCAACTTCTCGAAACAGTGGGCGAACCTGAGACTGTCGGGTTTCAGGCGGATCTCGCACATACTTACCTCTACCTGCTTGGACTCAACGCACCAGAGCACAAGCTGATCGATCCCGACCACGATCTGCCCAGTTTCCATGAGGCCTATCAAAAAATGGTCGATGCGCTCGGACCATGGCTCTTTGATTTTCATGTGGCCCAAAGCAATGGCACCGTCTTCGGCAGCGGCAGTCACGACAAGACCGGCCGCCATTGCCCGGCTGACGCCAGCGATGGCAAACTCAACATTACCGAATGCGCGCTGGCCTGGCTGCTTGATGATAACGGCCAGATTCGCAATAATATCCAGCATATCTGCTGGGATGGTTGCATGTTCCCTAACGCAACGCTCGAAGACCCGGACACCTGGACGACTATCCTGAAAGCCATGCAGCAGGTTCAGTCAGCCCTGGCAAAATAAAAAATTCCTTCTTCTTAACGATGTGGGTCAATTTATGAGTCCTGCCGCTGGACTCAACGACCATCTCCATGTAAAACTCTCCGCCTCATATGGAAATTTCAGGCGCCACATGGAATTGGGCAAAACT
>CAYUDZ010000180.1:0-3744 GCA_964443575.1 uncultured Chthoniobacteraceae bacterium
GCGAAGCTCGATCGGCTCGCTGCCGTCGGCGAAGAGGCGGGCGGCGAGTTCGATGACATCCGGCTGGCCGTCGGTGACCACGATGTCGCCCTTGACCACGCCATTGCGGATACCCATGCTCAGGGCCGCCTGCTGCACCAGGTCGCGCACCGCCTGCTGGGTGGCCGCATCCAGGTGGCTCGGCAACTGGCCGCCGTTCTCGATGATGTGCGGCGCATAGCGCTCCAGGTACTCGTAATTGCTGTCCGAGAAGCCAGACGTGCAGGCCTGACCCTCGATGACCAGGGATTCCGTACTCACCTGCGCACCGGGCAGGAAGCGCTCCAGCATCACGCGCCCCGTGGGCGAATGGCCCCGCGCCACCTCATAGGCCCAGTCGAGGTCCACCGCCGGTGTGAGCCGCAACACCCCGCGCGAGCCACGGCTATCGACGGGCTTGATCACCAGCGGTGGGTTCTGGGTCGCGCACATTTCGTGCCGGTGTGCTGCTGATCTGGAGAAATTGCGCACCACGGGATTGATAAGCTCATATCAAGGCTCGGTCGAAACATCAAACTGCACCATTCGGTAAACGTAATCGATTCGCTCTTGCACCGTCTTGCGATCTGGACCGGTGACTACAAAAACACCAGGTAAAAGTCAGCATCGCACCTTTGGCTGCGGCATAGTGGAGAGCCTTTGGACCGCCGATCTGGCCCCCAATCGAACTGACGTTGACGATACAGCCGCCGTCACTCATGCGCGGTGCCGCTTCCTGGGTGCAGATGAACGCGCTGTTTAGCGTTACACCGATCAAAGCCTGCCATTCCCGGTCGTCGATGTCGGCGAAGGGCTTCTGATCAAGCAGGCCAACGTTGTTGACAAGCGTGTCCAATCGTCCAAACTCTTTTAGAACCACTTCGAGCATGGCTGTCACCTGCACCCGCCGGGTGACGTCCGCGCGATACACCAGGACCCGGCGGCCCGCACTGCGCACCATTTCGGCAGTTTGCTCTGCGCACCGCTCCGCAGTGCGATAGTTGATCAGCACATCGCAACCACGGTTGGCCAATTCCACGGCAATGGCTCTACCGATACCACGACTTGCGCTTGTTACTATGGCCACACCATTACGCATATCAATATTCATTTTGGATGGAACAAGCCACTAAATATCCAACACACGAATAATTATTCCAATGCAGTCGCAAAGACTTACCATATATTAAAGTGCCATGAATCTCATTATCAATCGAAGGCAGCCTCAAACGGCAACAAGGTTTTTGATAAATTGGCATAGCGCCCCCAATCAAACCATAAATTTATAGTTAAAGAGCTCTATTTCCAGCTTCCGGGATTCCTTTACCGATTCAACCATAGCGTCAGATGTGAAATATTCCCAATAAGGCTTATGGACACTTCTATTGACAACTGGAAGCTGTGCTGGATTGTTGATCTTCAATTCTCTTAGAATCTCATTCCAGTCATTCCTTAGCGACTCGAACCTGCCCACAAAATCAACAATTAGTGCTGGCTGCTGGCTGCTGGCTGCTGGCTGCTGAATATTGTGCGTCCAATGGCGCTGCCGATGCTTAGTTTTATTGTTGTAAACATCTAGATATTCAGCAAAAGTTAAATTTTTTGTTAGGTGATGCGTTGGATTGCTTTCGTCCATGAGCAAGTAGTGGTAAAGCGACACGGCACGACCCCATGGATTTCTGACAAAAGCAAACCTGAACGCGCAATCGTAAGCAGACTTGCCGATCATCGAGGCAACATCTGATGGCAATGCATGATGTGTCGTGTGCTCAACCGCCGAAGCATAATATGTCAATAAGGTTTTTCGTATGCTTGACCTTGCACTCTTTGGCACATGAAAAAAGATGGAGTTATACTTTCGCGAGTAGATAGCCATTCGCTTTTAACTTGATCCGGCAATCTCAACATGTATCGAGCATGGCGAAGCGACTATTGATGCGATTCTTTCAGCCGCCAATCCATCTATACACCGAGTAGGCTGCCCAAATATTCTGGACGAGTAATCTTCACGGATAGCGTGATTGAGCACGCGAGCTAAATCAGCAGGGGTTGTCTTCTGGTGGTGACCCATACTAATCGCGGCACGCTCAGCAACTAAGGCTCTAGCCGCTTCAGCGTGATCTTCAGTCACACAGACATAGATCGCCGGTACGCCGATTGCCGCAAGCTCGTAAGCCGTGACACCAAAAGATGCGATAGCCAAATCTGCTTCAGCCATCAATGACGCCATGTCAGTGACATCGCGCCGAATCTCATAGGACCGCTTCGCCGTGGCAAGCCAGGCGGTGAGCGCAGGCTCGTGCATAAAGCCGCCACCGATGGCTACCAGAACGCGAAAGTTTCCATCAATCTTTTCGATGGCTTCCAGCGCCATCAGCGTTAAGCCCGCTGGATCGCTACCGCCCATCGTGACCAGAAGGGTCAATAGCCGATCAACGCCTGGGGGCTCTGACAACGAGTCTGGTGCTCGGGGGATGTTTCGTCGCGCCGCTTCGGCAAATTGCAGTCGCAACAAAACCCAATCCCAGCCTACGAATCGCTTTCCACAAAACCCAGTCCAATCGAATTTTTCAACTTGCGGCACAGGAGGATAAAAGGCCAAATCTGCCGCGAGGCGCCGGTCAGATGGATCGTCAATCGTAGCGATCAGTACATTATTGCCCCGAATCTGCTGAATTGCTTCGACCGCCAAGTCTGTCCGAACATCGAGAATCAGCGCTTGCGTCCCAGTGTCCCTAGCCAGACGCTGTAGCCACGCGCCTTCGTCTATCGTCTCTGATAATTGGCCAGCCGGCTGATGCACCACATAACCATGCTCTTGAACCTGCGCGACGCCGAGGGGACCTTGCAACATAGCGAAGGATACTTCGCACCCGTGCAGATCTCGTAGTTCATCCGCAAGGGCGAGGCAGCGAACGACATGTCCAAAGCCGATCTCAGGCGCGCCGTCACAACGTATCAAGATGCGCTTAATCGGCCGCGTTGGTTGATTCGTTGTCACACCGGCTTTCTCGCCAAGCCAAACAGTCCGGTGCAATGACCTTTGAGGAACTCTGGCACAGGCAGCCGGCTCGTTCCCGCAAAGGGCATCAGATGGCGAGCACGGAAAAAGTTGAAGTCCGTATCGCGATAAAGCTCACTTGGCTTACAGCGGTAGTTGGGGGTGATTAGCAGGTCCGTGAAGCCGTTCATCCGCAGCAACATCCGAAAGGATGCGCGCGTGTAGGGGTGAACGTGCGTGGGGTCGTTCCAGAATTTGGCGCCGCAGGCCTCGATATCGGGCGTCGACATCCACAGCAGACCACCGGGCTTGAGAATGCGTTTGGTCTCTGCCAGGAAGTGGCCGGGATCGGTCAGATGCTCGATCAGGGCCAGACAGACGGCGATATCGGAGCTTTGTTCATCAAGGGGAAAGGACTCTGTTTCCAGATTGCATTCATCGATGTCGACGCCTCGGTAGAAGGCGCCTCGATCCTCAAACGCCTTGCGGATGTATTGATCCCCGCAGCCCAGGTCGACTACTGACTTTTTCTCGAGAACACCTGGGACGTTGTTGGCGCGCAGCATGGCAAGCAGCGTCTGAATCTCCCGTTCACCCAGTGCTTGTCTGTCGGTCCGCCCCGCCAGTGAGGCGTTCCGCGTGTTGAAGTAGCCTGCTTTGTTGGTGCTCATGTCAGGTTGGCGTCCAGTTTGCTCGTACATGTTTAAACGGTCTGAGTCCATCCT
>CAYUDZ010000180.1:3754-4574 GCA_964443575.1 uncultured Chthoniobacteraceae bacterium
CGGATCTGCCCGCCAGACCCTATCCGCCAGCTCACTCGGCGCCGGTTGCTTGTCGCCGTTGCCATCCGCGGTCAGGCCAATCTTGATGGTGTCGATGACGGTTTGCATCTGCGCCGGCAGCCAGCAGTGACCGGTGGCGAACTCTTCGCCTTCGCCCTCCAGGTCCAGGTGGAATTCAATGGTGCCCGCGCCCCAGGCATGGATGGCGCGATAGAACACCGCGGGGCTGACGCTGTGGTCGGACCAACCGACCGCGCAGCCGCAGGCGGTGCATAGGATTTCGATGGCGGCTAGATTCACGCTGTCAGCCTTTGCCGTGCAACAACGATCGGTCGACCTGAGGCGTGTGAATACAGAACGTCCGGGCAGAGATCAGCGCCGTTGGGCCATACGATGGTCCCAAGGTCGTTGGAAACCTGAACTTGCCGAAAAAAATCCTCATCAAGGAGCGGCTCGAATACCCCCGTGTAGGACTTGACGATGTCATCGAGTTCAATGGTCGCCTCAAGCCCGTCCGCGAACCTGAGCGCAAGACGCCGCTTCGTCAAGGGGGTCGCGTTGACGACATCAATCTGAAACATGGCTACTCCAGTGGCTCGATTTGGTTGAGTCCTTTTTGCTGCCGCGCCAGCTCCCAATCAGCCATCAGTTCGACTTGGTGCTGGCTTGCCCACTCGATGACCAAGCCCAACGCCCGTGGTGGAAGCCTTCCGGCCAACACTGACAGCGTCTGGATATCGATCTCGACCTTGGCGGCGCCATAACGCGCGTGAAAATGTGGCGGCGGATGATCATTATAGTACATGGCGATGACGATCCC
>CAYUDZ010000181.1:0-4481 GCA_964443575.1 uncultured Chthoniobacteraceae bacterium
CTTTGCGGATGGGTGAAGGTAACCGCCCAGGGCACGTCAGTGCGGCAGCCGTAACAGCATCCGGCAAAAAAACAGCCGATTCGTCCGAAGGCCTGGCCGACGTGCTCGTCTCCTGGGGATTGCGCAATGTCGTGGTGAATGAACTCGGCGTCGATGTGGAGATCTTCAAGCCCGCCACCGAACCGATCTCTCAAGTGCGCCATCGGCTCGGGCTGCCCGAGGATCGCATCATCCTCCTCTACGTCGGTCGGCTTGCGCAGGAGAAGAACACGCGCACGTTGTTTGCAGCCTTTAGGCAATTGCGGGCCCGGCATGGTGATGACTACCACTTGCTGGTGGTTGGTGACGGCAACCAGCGGCATCAGCTGGAGCGTTTGCAGGGCGAAGTTGGCGGAGTGACCAGGGTGGAATTTTCCGGTGACAGCGCTGACTTGGCGGAGCTTTACCGAGCCGCCGATTTATTTGTGCACCCAAGTATCCAGGAAACCTTTGGGCTGGTTACGCTGGAAGCGCAGGCCAGTGGAATTCCGGTAGTCGGGATCAAGGGCAGTTATATGGACCGGATAATTTTTTCCGACCAGTCGCATTGGGCGGCTGAAAATTCACCGGGTGCGTTGGCGGCAGCGATCGTGAGCATGTTTCAAGTGGATCTGGTGCAGGCAGGGCAGGAGGTTTCGCGCAAAGTCAGGCAGGACTTTTCCTGGACCAACGTCTTTGACAAGCAATTTGCGCTGTACCGCAAAGTCTGCGGCAATTTTGGAAAAAAGTAGGCTAAAAATTAAAAATCGACTTGATTAGTTGGGATTACCTAACCTAATACTTTGCGGCAGTAATTTATGGAAGTTCTCCTTCTGACAATCTTTGTTAGTGTGCTATTGGCAATGGGCTTTGTGGTATTTTTTGTCTGGCAGGCACGCAGCGGGACTTGTGATGTTGAGCGCGACAGCCTGCTGCCACTGGATGATGGCAAGCGGGCGCGAGCAGAGACTACTCAAGGGAAATCAGATGCCGACCAGGAGTACTCCAAGCCATCGATGAAGTAACTAATGAGCACGACTACAAAGACGATACAATATAATGACGCAATCGTTCGCTGGTTTATGCTGGCGGCAATTATCTGGGGTGCGGTTGGCATGCTGGCCGGGGTGCTGGTGGCTTCGCAACTGAGCTTTCACTGGATGAACTTCGACACCTCGTGGCTGACCTTCGGGCGGCTGCGGCCATTGCATACCAATGCGGCGATATTTGCCTTTGTCGGTAATATGATGTTTGCCGGCATTTACCATTCGACGCAGCGCCTGGTGCGCACGCGGGTGGCGAGTGATGTGCTTAGTTGGGTCCACTTCTGGGGCTGGCAGGGGATTATTGTGTCGGCGGCGATCACGTTGCCGTTGGGGCTGTCGCGCAGCAAGGAATACGCGGAACTGATCTGGCCGATCAACATTGCGGTGGCTTTGATCTGGGTGGTCTTTGCGATCAACTTTTTTTGGACCCTGGCGATCCGCAACGAGAAATCGCTATATGTGGCGATCTGGTTTTACATTGCGACCATCGTCACCGTGGCGTTGCTGTATATCGTCAACCACCTGCAGATCCCGACCGGGTTGCTGCATTCCTACCCGGTATTTGGCGGGGTGCAGGATGCGCTGGTCCAATGGTGGTACGGGCATAATGCGGTCGCCTTCTTCCTGACCACGCCAATTTTGGGGATCATGTATTATTACATGCCGAAGGCGGCAGACCGACCGGTGTACAGTTACCGGCTTTCGGTAGTACACTTCTGGTCGCTGGTCTTCATCTATATCTGGGCGGGCCCGCACCACCTGTTAAATACCGATCTGCCTGGCTGGCTGCAGTCGTTGGGCATGACCTTCAGCCTGATGCTATGGGCGCCGTCTTGGGGTGGCATGCTGAACGGGCTGCTGACCTTGCGCGGGGCATGGCATAAGCTACGCACTGATCCGGTGCTCAAGTTTTTGGCGGCTGGCGTGACATTCTATGGGATGTCGACTTTTGAAGGCCCGCTGCTTTCGATTTCTGCGGTCAATGCGCTGTCGCATTATACCGACTGGACGATCGGCCATGTTCACAGTGGCACGCTTGGCTGGAACGGCTTCATGGCGGCCGGCATGTTTTACTGGCTGGCGCCGCGGCTGTGGAAGCGGGATGGATTGTACTCAAACAAGCTGGCCGACCTGCACTTCTGGATCGGGATGGTTGGCATCCTGCTGTATGTCGCCTCGATGTGGGTATCGGGGATTACCCAGGGCTACATGCTGAACAAGGTAGATCCCGAAAGTGGCGTACTGGCTTATCCGAACTTTGTCGAGGTGCTACTGTCGGCGCGCTTCATGCTCTACATGCGGCTGGTCGGCGGGCTGCTGTACTTCGTAGGCTGGGGAGTCCTGATGTACAATATTTTCATGACCATCAAGGGTGCGAAGGTGGTCGACGAGAGTATCGAAGTCCCGGTGGATGCGGCGCACGAGGGCAAGCCGCTGGGCTTGATCGGCACCGTGTTCAATGCCCCTGTCATTTACTCGAGCCTGCTGGTGTTTTTCGTTTGCCTGTGGGCATTCGGTGGTGATGCGCTGAGCTTTGTGGCGCTGGCTTTGGGAATGATGTCGGCGATCGCTGCCATCGTCCATTTGCAGCTCTCGGGAAGTTCATGGAACAAATGGTATAACCAACTTTGCGAGCGCTGGATTCCGTTCACGATCTTGGTTTTCATCTCGATCTTCATCGGAGGTGCAGTCCAGATTATTCCGCTCGCCCTGGGTGACCGCACCAACAATATCGATGGCATCACCCAGCGGCTGTACTCGCCGCTGGAGCTGGCGGGGCGTGACATCTACGTGCGTGAAGGCTGCTATAACTGCCACAGCCAGATGATCAGGCCATTTGTCGGCGAAGTGCTCCGCTACGGGCCACCCAGCAAACTGGGTGAGTCAATGTATGATTACCCGTTCCAATGGGGGTCGAAGCGGACCGGACCGGATCTGGCGCGCGAGGGCACCGATAAATTACGCCGCCCGAACAGCTGGCATTACATCCACATGCGTAACCCGCGCGACACCTCACCAGGATCGAACATGCCGAATTATCCGTGGCTGTTCGAGCAGCAGACCGACCTCAAGTCACTCGGGGCCAAATTCGGAGTGTTGCGGACGCTGGGGGTGCCCTATCCGGAGCGTACCCAGGCGGATATAGAATATCTGGCGCTACAGCAGGCACAGGAAATTGTCGATGACCTGGCCGGGCAGCAGATCGTGGTTGAGCCTGAAAAGGAGATCATTGCGTTGATTGCCTACCTGCAGCAGCTGGGTGTCGCGCCTGATGATCCGGCTTCGACCGAGCAACTTGGCGAGAATGAACAGCCTACGGAAGAAGACTCGACCGTCGAGCAGTTGACTACCGAGGATGAGCCCTCGTTGGCGAGCAACACCGGGCAGGAGAATGATTAGCCGCGATGTTCAAGGAATTTCCAGTACCGAGCTGGTTAGACATCCTCAGCGTTGTCTCATTCCTGATCGTCTTTGCGATATTCGTCTATGTCGTAGTCAAGGCGCTGCGCATGCCGAAAAAAGAAATCAAGCGACTTTCCGAATTACCACTTAGTGACCAGCCGCAAGAATCAGACACTAACGAAAATGAGCGAACCAAATAACGAGCAAAAACCCACAGCACCGGCAGGCAAGAAACATCCAGAGGAAGATAAGTTGATGCCGCATAGCTACGATGGCATCAGGGAGTATGACAAGCGGTTGCCAAACTGGTGGCTGTGGACGTTTTACCTGGCGATGATTTTTTCGTTTGGATATTGGTTTGTCGTCCACCGCAGCGCGCCACTGACTCCACCGGATGTGCAAGTGCAACGCAAGGTGGCGGAGATGGTGATGAAAGCAAGTGCCGGCGGCGACCTGAGCGATGAACAGCTATGGCAGATGACCGAGAACCCGGATATCGTGGCGGCCGGTCAGGAAACATTTACCACTACCTGCGTCGCCTGCCATGGGCCTGACCTTAAGGGCGGAATTGGCTTCAACCTGGTCGATGCCGAGTGGGTGCATGGCGGCAAACCGACCGATGTGATGAATATCGTGGTCAATGGTGCACCTGACTCGACCAAGGGCATGCAAGCCTGGGGGCCGGTGCTGGGAAACCAACGGATCGCCGAGGTAACCGCCTACGTCATGAGTCACCACAAGCCAGGCCGGGACCTGGTCGGCGTGCCGAAGTGAGGACAGGAAGCAAAGTCACCCGTCAGCTACTGGAGTGGAGCGACGGTTAGGCTCTTAATTTCTCGTTGATGCTGTCTGGATCCAATCGCAGATCGAGAATAAATGAAACTATGATGCGAACTCCAACGATTGAGTAAAAGATTCCGTACGGTGATTGGGGTACAAGCAACCTTCTGAAGTGAGAATAGTACTTGGGCCCTATTTCAGGCATTCTGCGAATCTGCTCAAGAGAATGATCTA
>CAYUDZ010000182.1:0-4379 GCA_964443575.1 uncultured Chthoniobacteraceae bacterium
TCCTTTTCATAATCATGATCATAATCGTACTCGTAATCGTGACTTTATCTGGATCCACAGCTTGCAGTTGGTTATTATGATTACGATCAGATATACGATTACAAAACTGCTTAGAGATGGTATCAATCACCCACTCACTCCAGGCAGGCCACCCGCTATCGGTCATCGCCCGTTTTCAGATCTTCGCTCCTAATCCCTGGAACTTCTGTGATCTTCGGCAGCTTTTTTACAATCGGCTTTTGCTTCAGCAATTCCGCGGTCTTTCTGAGGATCTCCCAGGCCTCGTCCTGTACCACGCCGTTGCCGTCGGGACCAACATTGAGGAGCAGAGCTCCGCCCTTCTCGTTGATGTCCCTAAGCTTGTTGTAGACGGTTTCGGGACTCTTCCAGTTGTTGTCACTCTTCTTGTAGCCCCAGGATTTGTTCATGGTGTAGCAGCCTTCCCAGTGCTTGCCGAAAGCTTCGTCGAAATGCTTTTGTTCCTGAGTGACGTAATCGAGCTCAAACTTTTTGTGTTTGGCCACCCGGTTGTTGACGATGACGTCCGGGTCGGCTTCCCGGATCTGGTTGTAGAGCCGGATCCCATCCTCCATCGTCCACCAGCTGGCCCAGTCGCCATCGAACCAGAGGATGGCGGTCTCGTATTTCTCCACCAGTTCCAGGATCTGGTTGCGCTGGTAATCGACGTACTCCTGCTTCCGGTTGTCGACGATGACCGTTTTTCCGGGCCATCCCTCCTTACCTACTTCAGACGGGCGGGCCTGGCTGGGATGGTGCCAGTCGATGATGCTGTAATAGAGCCCGTAGCGGATCCCGTACTTTGCGCAGCTCTCTTTCAGCTCCTGCAGAATATCCCTGCCCTTGAAAGGCGTGCTGGCGACGTCGAATTCGGTGAATTCGCTGTCCCGCAGACAGAAGCCCTCATGGTGTTTGGCAGTGATGACCATGTAGGTCATACCGGCCGCCTTGGCATTCCGGATAATCAGGTCGGCGTCGAATTGGGTGGGATTGAATTGCAGGGCAACTTCTGCATATTCGTTACGGTCGATGTTGGCCTTCCCCTGGATCCACTCGGAATAGCCCTCAATATCCGCCCCTTTCCACTGTCCGCCCAGTTGGCTATAGCCACCAAAGTGGATAAAGAGTCCATACTGGGAGTCCGCGAACCACTGCATCCGCTGGTTATAGGCTTCGAGCGACTCTTCTTTGATCTCCAAGGCCAGTCCTGTGTAGGCAAAAGCGAACATGAAACCGGAATAAAGGAGCAAGGCGGTGGGAGTGGCATTTCGGAGAGTTATCTTCATAAGCGCAGTCTACCCGCCCTTGTACCCGCATTAAGCCATTCTTCAGCAGAGGCAGCACCCCTATATACACAGATTAGCTCGAATCCATCTTCGGCAGCTGTGAGCTGTATGAGTACATACTGTAAACAACGAAATCCAAGCCCAACGCTGTAGAGAAGTGCCTCGCGCTGGTCGCAGCAGATGGCTTGTGATTTATTCGGGCTAGCCCGAATCAATCACAAGCCATCTACTGCGATGCGGGCCTTTGCCAAGTTGAACAATGTGGAGCGGCTTTAAAAAATAGTACCCCCCACCAACCTCGGGCGCATGATGCCGGCAGCGCCAGTGAATCGATCTCTAGCAGTCGGTCAGTCCGGCTGCTCACCGGACTGCATCTGGTCGAGATAGGCATCCAGTTCTTCAACACTGGCGAAGATCTGATTTACCGGAACGAGTTTCACGATCTCAAAAACCTTTTTGATACTCGGCTGCACGTTCGCCATGCTGATGATTCCGCCGTATTCCTTGGTAATTTTGAATGCACGTGTGACGACACGCAGGCCTGCACTACTAATGTAGTCGAGCTTTTCTAGATCGAGCACGACGAACTTTGGCTGCTCTTCGAGGAAATCCAAAATGCGCTTCTCGAAATCGGGTGCCGAGTCAGAGTCAAGCCGACCGTCCAAGGCGACCACGTGCGTGCTTCTTCGCATGCTCATCGTGACAACGAGATCTGGCTTTTCGGACATAATAGATTTTATGGACCGTACGCTGCGAAATCGCAAGCACGCATTTGCAACTTAAGTGGTTGGAGCAACTATGTTACTCAATCCAGCCGATGGCTTTAAATGCCTCTGCTGTACTGATTTTTGGGGGTATGGGCAGCGGCGGGTTTAATTTAAGCCATTCGGCAGCAGCTCTGGCATCATAGTCAGGGTTGGCGGGTAATCTGGTTGCCGCACCAAAGCGCTCGTACTCCTTCAATAACTCCCGCTTCATTTGTGCCAGGATGGCGGGCTCTCTCTGGCTCAAGTCCTCGGACTCCCCGATATCGTCTTTCAGGTTGTAAAGTTCGAAGCTGTTATCACTGTAAAAATGGTGCAGTTTCCAATCCCCTCGTCGCAAGGCACTGCGCGGGCCGCGCTCTTTCAGCGGCCACCAGTGACTCGGGTAATTCCAGAACAAGTTGCGTTCGCCGAAGCTTTTTCCTGCAAACAACAGCGGACTGAGGTCGACTCCATCCACCTCCTCCTGGTTGAGCGGTTCGAGCTTAAAAATGTTACACAGTGTTGGATAGAGATCGAAACCGCTGACCGGTTCATGGTTGATCGTTCCCGCCGCTATCTTCCCCGGCATGCGGACGATCATCGGCACCCGGATTCCGGCCTCATAGAGCGAATTTTTTTCGCCGCGCAAAGGCAGGTTGCTGGTGTATTCAATCTGTCCGCCGTTGTCGGAGATGAAGATGACCAGCGTGTTATGGTCAAGATCCAGTCGTTTAAGCTGATCGAGAATGACACCCACTGAATTATCGGTTTCCTCGATCATCGCCGCATAGAACGGGTTGTTATGACCTCCGTGATCCTGTTTGGCCTTCTTCATCGACTGCAATTTGGCGCGATACTTGCCTACGGTGTCCTGTGGTGCCTGCAGCGGGTTCGGGTCGAATTCGTTGGTATAGCGGTCATGCGGCAGATAAGTGGAAAAGTAGAGGAAGAATGGTTGATCGCTATTTGCCTCGAGGAAGTCGACGCCCGCCTCCCGCAAACACTCCGGCAGGAACTTGCCATTGGCAACTTCCGTAGGCAAATAAGGCAATTCGTACGGCGCGAAGTAGTTCATCGGCATACCGCTGTATCCCCCGTGTGCCTGTTCGGAAAATCCATGGTCTAAAGCACTCATCGATAAGTGCCACTTCCCAACCGAACTGTTGGCGATGCCGGCGTCCGAGAGAATATTTGCAATCGTCGGATAGCCTTTTGGAAAATAATGATTATTATCGAGCGGGATGACTTTCCCTAATTCGGTAGTACCCCGGTTCTTGACCACCGTGTAAATGCCATGCCGCGTCGGTTGCGAACCGGTTAACAATCCCGCCCGCGCCGGCGTGCACAGAGCGGCCGCAGCATAGGCATTCGTGAACAACATCCCGTCCCTGGCCAGGCTGTCGATATGGGGGGTTTCGTAGACCGGACTGCCCATGCAGCCCAGATCCCGCCAGCCGAGATCATCGACGTGGATCAATACCACATTCCTGATCTCCGGCTCACCCCGGACCTGAAAACTGACCAGGACAGAAGCCAGCAGAAGTAACGACATCTTGAAAAGTTTCACACCCACAATAATGCAGAAATTGTATACCCCGTCCACATCTAAGAAGTGTACCCAACCATGCAGTGATAACCAAAAAACGAAAGGTGTAGCTGCCGTTACGATCCGATTGATCGTTCAACAACTCACCACTGATAGACCCAGGTGTAGGTTGTATAGGTTGTCTTTGGTGGTGTTTTATAGGCTACCGGGCCCTCGGGGGTTCCGTGGTGTGTTTCCCCATTGCGGCAGGTAAGGCGCAGGCCTTTGTCATAGAAGATGGGATCTTCATCGTGGAAGCGATAGGCTGAAAAACTCAGCTTCTCCTTATCAAAGTGGGTTAGCCCCGCCATGTCCGCATAAAATTTACCGGTATCAAAATAATATGTTCCGAGGAAGTAGTCTTCGAGCCCTGACGAAAGCATCACAGGCTCCTTGGCCTGGTCGAGATAGGCACGCATACAAGCTTCCAGATAGAGATCCATATCAATAGAAGGTATCTCCTCACCATCAATATAGTAACGGATGCGCGTATCCTCAACACCCTTGAAGTTGCCACCAAACCAGAAACGGGTCAGGCACCCCTTCCCCTGGTGCTCAAAGAGCACGGCCTCTTTGCCACCTTGCAGGACCTGCTCATGTTTTCCGATGCTACGACGGGACACGGGAACTTTGCGCACCGGCAAAAAAAAAGAGCCCCGAAACGCGTCAACGTCTCGGGGCTCATTAACCTGGCAACGACCTACTCTCGCACAACCTCTAGATGCACTACCATCGGCGCTGCAG
>CAYUDZ010000183.1:0-4287 GCA_964443575.1 uncultured Chthoniobacteraceae bacterium
AAACAAGCGCCTCACGCTGGTCGCAGTAGATGGCTTGTGATTTTTTCGGGCTAGACAGGTTTGCTAAAATGCGAGTTCGTAACCGTAATTCTGCTCGTCAACGTGATCGCCAAAAACAGCCGTAAAAACAGGACACGATCACGATTATGATTATAAAAACGATTATGAAAAGGAATCTACGCAACCCCTACAGGGTTGTCGACACGATTGCCTTGGGGAACCCAGGGTTGTTCCAACCCTGGGCTGTGATCCAGAACACCTTCGGCGTTTCGGGCTTACTCAGGTAATGCTGCATACCATGGAACATCCACGGCTCGTGATCCAGAACATCTTCGGCATTGTGTACTTACTCAATCCTCTTTGGTAACAATATCAGTTTAAACGCCGAAGGCGTTATGTAAACAGCCCGGGGTTGCGCAGGGACGACTTCACAAACAATATCAGTTCAAACGCCGAAGGCGTTGTGTAAACAGCCCGGGGTTGCGCAGGGACGACTTCACAAACAATATCAGTTCAAACGCCGAAGGCGTTGTGTAAACAGCCCGGGGTTGCGCAGCTACCCCGGGATAGCCAAAAGCCATGGATCAATCCTGAAGGGATTGTGTAGTAAAAGCGTAATCGTACCCCTTCGGAAACGTTGTTAGTCCTGCTGCCGTGCCAGCCGGGCTGCCAGCTGGATCGCTGAAATCATGCTGTCGGCACGGGCATTCCCCTGGCCCGCAATATCAAATGCCGTGCCATGATCCGGGCTGGTCCTGACAATTGGTAACCCGAGTGTGGTATTCACCCCGCTATGAAATGCATGCATCTTTAAGGGAATAAGTGCCTGGTCGTGATACATGCAGAGGACCGCATCAAACGCTCCCTCAACTGCTTGATGAAATACCGTATCCGGCGGATGAGGCCCGGAAACATGGGCACTGCCGGCGAGCAGACCGGAAAGCTCTTCGATTGCCGGGTGGATGATTGCACGCTCCTCGGAACCGATAGTGCCATTTTCTCCGGCATGCGGATTGAGCCCGGCTACTGCCAACCGCGGTTCTTTCACTCCCTCAAGCCTGCTGGTAAACTCGGCCAGTAACTTGCCCACACGCACGATCTCCCGGCTATCCAGGCAGCGGGGCACGTCAGCCAGTGGGATATGAATTGTCACCAAGGCAACGGTCAAGCCACCACCGGTCAGCGCCATTGCAAAGTTGTCCACACCACAGCGGTCAGCAAGAAATTCGGTTTGCCCCGGAAATTGAAACCCGACCTGCTGCAACGCCACCTTTGAGACAGGTGCGGTGACCAGTGCCGCGATGTCACCGGCAAGCGCCAGCTTGGTGCCGGCCTCCAGCGACTCGATGGCCGCGCTGGCACCCTCTGCAGTAGGTTGACCGGGATGCGTACCGTCCGGCACCGCTCCGATCACGCGATAATCGAAGTCTGCCGGCAGTTTTCCTGACCCCAATGCCGCCGCCGTGATCTCAGGACCAATTCCCGCCGGATCTCCAAGTGTGATCCCAATCGTACGCACGTTGTTATCGTGCATCAGGTTTAAAACATCTTGATGTATGCCTTGTCGCGCAAGGTCTTCATCCACTCTTCCTGCTTGGCCAAGCGTTCTTCCTGTAATAGCTGTGACTCAATTTCATTGCGGACCTCGGATAGCGGACGGGTGCTCGAGTTCTTGCGGGCTTCGACCATCAGGATGTAATAGAAGTCGCCAAGCTCAATCACCCGGCTGATCTCGCCGGCCCGCAACTTGAAGATTTCCTCAGTCAGCTTCGCGGTCAACGTATCGCGCTCGATCCATCCCCAGTCACCACCGACATCCCTGGTGCTGTCATCAGAATACATTTGGGCCATGCGCTCAAAGTCACCACCGCTGGCCAGCTTGCCACGAATCTCTTCGGCAATCGCCCTTTGGGTTTCCTCGTTACTTCCCTCCTCGCTGCCTTTTTTGGAAATTTTAATCAGGCGCAACTTCACCTGCTCCGGGGTGGCGTATTCCGAGCGATTCTGGCTGTAGTAATTTTCAATGCGTTTGGGTGAAATCAACACATCCCGCCTGACATTTTGCTGACGCATTGCCTGGACGATAATTTTCTCCCGCTCCATCTCACGAAAGCTGGATACGGTAAAGCCCTGCGCTTGCAGTGTTTTCAGGAATGCTTCCCGGTCACCGCCAAATTGCTCCATGATTAATTCCTTCATCCGCTGGTCCAGCATGCGGTCGGGGATCTGTAGCTCCCGCGACTTGAAGTCCTGGATGATCAGCTGGCGGTCGATGAGATCCTGCAACGCGCTGGTGCGCGCTTCCCGGACTTTCTCCACCAACTCAGTGCCGGTATACATCGAGCGCAACACCCGCTCACGGGCTGCGACGACTTCACGAACCTGCGAAAATGTAATAACATCACCGTTGACCACGGCAGCGATGCCATCGACCAGTTCGGTATTGTCTTCTTCTTGACCAGCCAGCTTGACGCCCGGTTGCAGGCTCAGCAGCAAGGCACCAATTATCAGGACGGACGTAACAAAGGATCGGAAAATACTCATCATTCTTACAGGCGGGCTATATACTCCGCAATCTGGCGGAACTTATTAGCAGAGGGAGACGCTGTCAAGCGAGGAAACCTGCCATCCGGCATCAGGTAGCTGCCATTGCGTGAGAGCATCAGCTTGGAATCTCGTACTTCCACCCGCGATAACCTGGCCTGCGTAGCACGGATCCTGATCTCGGCCAGCACCAGCAAATTGTCAATTGGTCCCGACAACGACCCGAACCGGTCGCGCCATGCCTTGCGCAGACGATCAAGTTCCGGCAACGTTGCCAGCCCGGACAACTCCTTGTAGGCACTGATCCGCAGTTGCGGGTCGGCGACCAGTGAGCTGGGAAAAAATGCCGGTGCCAGAGCTTCCTTGTCACGCGCCACTTCATAGGCCGCCTCATTGGTAACCAGGAAATCGACATCGACCGGAGTCTCGGCCCGCAATATCTGGCGCTCGCCTTTGAGCTTGGCAATTGCCTGCTTGAGCAGCTGGCAATACAGGTCGAAGCCGACTGCAAGGATATGCCCGCTCTGTGCGGTGCCCAGCAAGTTGCCGGCCCCACGGATCTCGAGGTCGCGCATCGCCACCCGGAATCCCGCGCCCAAGTCAGAGTATTGCCTGATCGCCGAGATCCGCTTGCCGGCCTCGCCACGGGTCAACATATCGCGCGGCAGCAGGAAGTAGGCATAGGCCTTGTTCTGGGCACGCCCCACCCTACCCCGCAACTGGTACAGGTCGGCCAACCCGAAACGGTCGGCCCGATCGATCAGGATCGTATTGGCATTGGGAATATCGAGGCCGCTTTCGATGATGGTGGTCGCGATCAGGACATCTGTCTGGCCGCTGACAAACCTGTGCATGACATCCTCCAACTGCTCCTCATCCATTTGTCCGTGACCGACATCGATCCTGGCCTGCGGACAAAGTTGAGCGACTTTGCGGCGCACATTCCCAATGGTGGTAACACGATTGTGCAAAAAGAAGACCTGGCCACCACGCTTCAACTCCCGCTCGATCGCGTCCCTGATCACCCTTTCGTCATACGGGCAGATGACCGTCTCAACCGGCAAGCGGTTGGGAGGTGGCGTTTCAATAACCGACATGTCGCGCGCACCCATCAGGGACAGGTACAACGTCCGCGGGATGGGAGTGGCGCTCAGTGTCATGACATCGACCAGCCTGAACCGTTCCTTCAAGAGTTCTTTGTGTTTCACCCCGAAGCGTTGTTCTTCGTCGACCACGACCAACCCGAGCCGCGCGAATGTCACATCCTTGGATAGCAAGCGATGGGTGCCGATGACGATATCGACACTGCCATCGGCTACCCCCTTCAGCGTTTCACGCTGCTCGCGCTTGGGCACAAACCGGCTCAACTCATGAATCACTACCGGGTAATCCGACATCCGCTCGCGGAATGTCTGCAGGTGCTGCTGGGCTAGCACAGTCGTTGGCACCAGCATCGCAACCTGCCTGCCTCCCATCACCGCCTTGAATGCTGCACGGATTGCCACTTCGGTTTTACCAAATCCCACATCACCACAGATCAAGCGATCCATCGGCAATTCCGACTCCATATCAAGCTTGGCCTCGGTGATTGCCTTAAGCTGGTCAGGTGTTTCGCTGTACAAAAAAGATGCTTCGAATTCCTCCTGCCAGCGCGTGTCAGGCTGAAAGGCGTGGCCGCTGGCGCTTTCCCGCTCGGCATGCAGTTCGAGCAGGTTGGCAGCATAGTCGAAGACGGCCTGCTCG
>CAYUDZ010000184.1:0-4269 GCA_964443575.1 uncultured Chthoniobacteraceae bacterium
TACCCAAGCACCCCACGCTTCGTCTCGCTACGAAGTTTGTGATTTATCCGGGCTAAAGCCGAAACTCAATATCTGTCGGGGTTTCGATAGATTTTGAATTTGATCCCGCTAGCTGGCAGCATCGGGATCAAGAATGATAACTGATCAGGAAAAGCTGAAAAACTTCATCCGAACACACTTACGCCTGGCCAGAGCGTCGAATCTTCCGACGGTCTGGTCGAATGTTTTTTGTGCCTTCATCCTCTCTGGGGGATATGACTGGTGGAGCTTACTCGGGGCAGTGGTTGCGGTCAGCTTGTTCTATGTCGGCGGCATGTATCTCAATGACTGGTGGGATGCAGAATTCGATCGCGAGAATTGCCCGGAGCGCCCGATTCCCTCCAAACAGATTTCCCGGAAGGCGGTGCTTCTTTATGCTATCGGATATTTTCTAGTCGCCGTCACGCTCAGTATTCTGCTGCAGCCGGAATCCTTGTGGTGGGCTCTGGGTCTGATCACCTGTATTGCGTTATATGATTGGCGTCATAAAAACAATCTGTTGAGCCCCTGGATTATGGCGGGGTGCCGGGCCCTGATCTACCCTTGGGCAGCTTCTGTCGCCGGAGTGTTTTATTCTACAGAACTGTGGATCGCCTGCCTGGCCGCGTACATTTACACCCTAAGCCTGACCTATATTGCACGCGGTCCGCGTAAGACAATATTAAATACCGTCATTTGCTGCACATGCGTGCTGGTACCAGCTTTGCTGTGGGGCTGGCGAATGCATGAGTATTCCCGGATACCTGAGTATTCTCTCTGGATGGGGTTCTTGGCCATGGTTCTGTTCGTGGGTTGGAGCGTCTATAGCCTCAGTGGATGGTTTAAAGACCCTTCCAGCATAGGGCTTGCTGTTGGGAATCTGATTGCCGGATTCTTGTTTGTCGACCTGCTGGCCATTAGTGTCACCGTTTCGGTGACGATCGTCATTCCTTTACTATTTATCCTGTTGTTTATTGCGACATTGAAAATTCAGACGATAATTTCAGGAACTTGAGTAGTATGCAGACTAAATCCATCATTGAAGACTTCCAAATCGAGTACACGCATCGGGTTTATTTCACCGAAAACCTCTTTGCGCCTGCTAACCCGCTGTTGCAGTCGACAATTCGCGAGGTCAGTAGCGCTGATCGACCCAAGGTCTTCATCGTAGCTGATGCCACATTTCTGGATGCAAACTCAGCAAGCCGATTGCAAATCGAAGCATTCTTCAAGCATCATGGGGAAAGACTAAACTATCTGGGTTGCATCGAATTGCCGGGTGGTGAGCAACTTAAGAATGACTCGCTTTATCTTGAGCAGTTGTATCAAGCCATCGATGCTAAAAAGCTCTGTCGCCACTCATGCATTATCGCGCTGGGTGGTGGGGCCTTGCTGGACTTGGTCGGGTATGCCGCGGCCACTGCCCACCGTGGTATTCGCCATCTTCGCCTGCCGACCACATCGTTGAGCCAGGGTGACGGCGGCTGTGGTGTCAAGAATAGTGTCAACTACTTCGGCAAGAAGAATTTTCTGGGTACATTTACGCCGCCTGACGCGGTGATCAACGACATCTCATTTCTGCAGTCATTACCTGAGCCGCGATTAATCGACGGCTACATTGAAGCCATCAAGGTGGCACTGATCAAAGACAGTGATTTTTTTGATTACCTGGAAGAGCATGCGCAAGCCATGCGAGATAGAGACTTTGCAATTATCCGTTACGTGATGGAAAAGTCTGCATACCATCACATCCTGCACATAGCCCGCAACGGGGACCCCTTTGAGCTAACGTCATCGCGGCCCCTCGACTTTGGCCACTGGTCGGCACATAAGCTCGAAGTGCTAAGCAATTTTGCGCTGAGCCACGGGGAAGCTGTTGCCATCGGGTTGGCGCTGGACAGTGTCTATTCGCACAACAAAGGTTATCTCTCGCAAGCAAACCTGCGGCGTATCCTGGAGTTGATTGAGAGTTTCGGCTTTCGCCTGTACGACGAACACTTGTCATTGCGAACCGCAGACGGGCAGTATCAGGTGCTGGCAGGGTTGGAGGAATTCAGGGAGCACCTGGGAGGGCAACTGACCATTCCGTTACTGAAAGATATTGGTGACCAGATCGAGGTCCATGAGATGGATCCGACGCTATTGGCAAAAAGTATCAAAACCCTAAGTAGCAGGGAATCGGCGCTGCTCACATGAAGCGCACAGCCGTAATCAATGTAGTCGGCTTGGCTCAATCGCTGATCGGTCAACACACGCCATCTATCAGCAAGTTTGCAGAGCGCAACACGCTCTGCCCGATCCATCCGACGCTACCGGCTGTAACCACCACGGCCCAGTCGACTTACCTGACCGGAGTGAGTCCAAGTGAACATGGAATCGTCGGCAATGGCTGGTATGACAGGGAGTACGCTGAGCACCGTTTCTGGAAGCAATCGAACCATATCGTCCGGCACCGGAAAATCTGGGAGGAACTCAAGGGGCAAGATCCGTCATTCACTTGTGCGAAATTATTCTGGTGGTACAACATGTATTCCTCGGCGGATTACACTATCACCCCGCGACCGATGTATCCGGCTGATGGCAGGAAGGTGTTCGATATTTACACCCAGCCGATGGATTTGCGGGAGACCATCAAGAAAGATCTTGGGGACTTTCCTTTCCCTTACTTCTGGGGCCCGATGGCCGGGATTCGCTCCTCCGAGTGGATTGCCGAGTCGGCGCAGTGGGTGGAGGAGCGGCATACGCCGACGCTCAGTCTGATCTATCTGCCGCATCTGGATTATAACCTCCAGCGCCTGGGACCGAATGATCCAGCCATCTACGAGGATCTCAAGGCCATCGATGCCGTCGTGGGGCGGCTCATAGACTTTTTTGAAATGCGCGAGGTGCAGGTGGTGCTGTTATCGGAGTATGGAATTAGCGAGGTCACTCACCCGGTCCACTTGAACCGAGTGTTCCGACAACAGGGATGGATTACGATCAAGGATGAGTTGGGGCTGGAGCAAATTGATTGCGGAGCAAGTCAGGCCTTTGCCATTGCTGATCATCAGGTGGCGCACATTTACATCAACGACCAGGCAGTCAAAGATAGCGTCAAGGAGACTTTACTGGCTACCGAAGGCGTCGAGCAGGTGCTGGATTCTGAAGAAAAGGCAGCGTCCGGCATTGACCACCCACGAGCCGGGGACCTGGTGGTGGTTGCTGACAGTCGCAGTTGGTTCACCTATTATTATTGGGAGGACGATGCGGTGGCACCCGATTTTGCCCGCTGTGTCGATATTCACCGCAAGGTCGGCTATGACCCGGTCGAATTATTCCTCGACCCTGAGATCACTTTTCCCAAACTGCGTATTGCTCAGTTTCTGTTGAAAAAGAAATTCGGCATGAGTGGCCTGATGGATGTTATTCCACTGGACGCCAGCCTGGTCAAAGGATCCCACGGCAGGATTCCCGAGGATCAGCAGGACTGGCCGGTGTTTATTGGTCCTGAAACGGGATCGGATGGCGAAGCAATACTGGCGACGGATGTTTACGCCAGGCTCAAATTTTTTCTTGCATGACTACATGCCTGATTTATCCGGCCTAAGGATTACATGCATGGCACTTTCATTGTGGAACTCAATTTATTAGCGTTTTTTCCTCAGCTCGACGGATGTCGTTTAAAGACACAGACGGGCAGTGATTCTTCGACCATGGTACCGCTGGCAAAGTCGCCGGCTTCGATAAAGAGGTAATCGGTCCCGTCGATTGTCTGGAGCGTCATCTTGAGCGCCTGTGAACGGCCCAAATCGAGCAGGTAGTCGCCGGAGTAGTAAACGAGTTCCTCTTCTGTTCGGCCGTTTTCTTTGAAATTAATCACGTCATGCCAGTGGCGTTTATGGCTTATTTTTGCATTCGGATCGAACGTCTCGCCGTCATCCAGCTGCCCCATTATTTTCCAGGAGCCCTGAACCTTATCGTTTGGCTTGAAGCTGCCGTCGAACGAGAACATGTTGCCTTCGTCGCCGGACTCCTGCCAAGCGGATGTTTTGAGGGGGGTTAATTTCAGGGCTTTAAGAATTTCCTGCTGGCCGAACGTGGGAAGCTTCATCTTTTCCATCCAGAACGATTGTTGGTTCTTGACCACTCCGCTTTTGTGAAGCTTAAGAAATCCGGTTGCGGCAACAGTGACTGGTTCGCCGGTGAATTCCTTGCGCAGCTCATCATCAAAAACGAAGCCCCAGGGTTTCGCGCCTTGGCGTTTGCCCACCC
>CAYUDZ010000185.1:0-4194 GCA_964443575.1 uncultured Chthoniobacteraceae bacterium
TAACCAACAAATAGAAACTAAATATGAAATTAATTGTAATGAAAATCCCGGCTATGGCAGCCATTGCGGTCCTAAGTTGGAGTCAAGTTCAGGCTGGCGAAACCGCCACTCCGGAAAAAGTAATGATCGAGGAGAAAGTCATCGTCGAGGAGGAGAACTGGTGGAGCATGAGCCTGACTGCTGCTTGGGATAGCCTTTATGTCAGCGAGGGCCGTGACAACCTCGATGGTAAGAGCCTGGCCGGTACCACTCTGGAAGCAGAAGCCTTCGGCTTTACGGGCGGAATGTGGTTCGCCGCGAGTCCCGATACCGACTACACCGAGTTCAATGCCTTCCTCGAATACGGCATCGAACTGGGCGACTTCGATATCTACGCCGGCTATACCTATCTGAATTTCCCCAGCGATGATGCCGATGACAACGAGATCGGCGCCGGGATCGCTTATGGCGGTATCCCTTACATCACCCCGGCGATCGACTGGTATCATTCATTCGAGGCTGATGGCTCGTTTTTCGAAGCATCACTCACCAGTGAACTGGAAGTCACCGAATGGCTGGAATTCGAGCCTTTTGCCTTGTTTGGCTGGAACGAAGGCTACATTGCGGAGGGCCACAACGGCGCCAACAACTTTGCGGTTGGCCTGACCGCAGAAATCGACCTCTCGGAAAATATCCAACTGGCAGGATATGTTGCCTACAACTGGGCAATCGATTCCGACCCTGCCAACAACCCGGACGACGAATTGCTCGACGACTTCTTCTACGGCGGCGTCTCGATCACCTTCAGCTTTTAAACAAGCCAAGAGCTACATTAACTGAAAGAACACAATGAAATTTACAATATCAAGAGCCGTGTTTGCATTACTGGCCTTTAGCGGCATGCAGGTCGCGGTTATAGCAGGCGAGCAACCACTTAAAGCATTCGCATCAGATGTATTGATCAAAACTTACAGCGAGTTAGACCAGCGGAGCGGGAAACTACTGGCTGCAGTCAATGCGCTAGATGCCAATGCAGGTAGCGCGGATATAGAAGCTGTCAGGAAAAACTGGGTGCAAGCTCGCATCCCATGGGAAAACAGTGAAGCATTCCTGTTTGGCCCGGTTGATACCGAAGGCCATGACCCTGAGTTGGACTCCTGGCCGGTCAACATAGCCGATTTGAACAAGGTTTTGGATGAGAGTAGCGGTCCGGCTACAATTGACGCCGCGGCTGTGGCCAAACTTGGCGAAGGCGAAAAAGGGTTCCACGTCATTGAATTCCTATTGTTCGCCGATGACAACGGGAAGCCGACAGATGCCGGCACAGTCAGCTCAGCATTGAAAGCCAACCCGCGCAGACTGCAATACCTCAAAGCAGCCACTGAGGTATTCAAAAAGCGTACCGCGCTGCTGTTGGCAGACTATGCCGGAAACCAGGGCTATGCAGCACAGATTGCCGCAGCCGGCAGTGACGGCAGCCTTTACCAACAACCGGCAACCGCCTACGAGGAAATCGTCAACGGCATGATCGGAATAGCCGATGAGTCGGCAAATGAAAAAATACTGGCGCCTGTCGAGGCCAACGATGCCGGCATTCTCGAGTCCAGGTTTAGCGGCAACACCCTGCAGGATGTGAAAGATAATATTGACGGCATCAAGCTTAGCTTCGATACCGCGATCGCACCCAAACTGGCTACGGTTGACGCCCAATTGAATGCCGAAATAGCAGCTGCCATAGAGGCCTACAAACAAGCTGTCAGTGCAATTCCCGCACCTCTCAAATCGCATCTCGAGTCCGGAAAAGAGCAGGCCCAGGCGGCAGCAGAAGCCGGCAATACCTTGCGCACCAAACTGGAAGATGCTCTGTTGCCGCTGGTGCAAAAATGGTAGCTAAAAGATTGAAGCAATCTTGTTATTCCGAAAGTTTGATGGTGGCGGCGGTGCTTGGCATCGCCGCCACTTTCCATGCGCCGGATTGTGCCGCCGCCGAGTGGCGGAAGGTTCGCTCGCCAAACGCTGGCGGCGACTTGACCGTTACGGTGACTTCCAGCGAAGCCTATGCCATTCCGGCGCCAAATTTGTCACCAGAGCGGTTGGAAAAACATCTGGCGGGCGACTTGGACTTCGAAGCCAAGTTTGTCACAGCGCCCGCACCTGTCAACCCGGGGCTGGGTCCGCACTTCAATAACGTTTCCTGCATCAATTGCCATGCCCGTGATGGCCGGGGCCGCCCGGATAAAATTGGCACGGCTCTCTCATCGTTGTTCCTGCGAGTCAGCCTGCCAGGCACTACCCCTCAGGGTGGCCCCGTACCGGTGCCAGGCATTGGTACCCAGATCGCCGACCGCGCCAACTATGGCAAACAAGCAGAGGCCGAAATTGATGTCACCTATGAAGAATTTGAGGTGTCGTTGAAGGGTGGCGAAGTGGTTAGCTTGCGTAAACCAACCTATCACATCCGTAACCCACACACTCCTTTGCCGGATGATATCATGGTTAGTGCGCGCGTCGCACCGCCGGTCTTTGGGCGCGGCCTGTTAGAGGCAATCACAGAGGAAGATATCCTGGCACTTGCCGACCCTGATGATCAAAATGGTGACGGGATTTCCGGCAAACCCAACTACGTCTGGAACCCGGTAACTCAACGCACTGAGCTGGGTCGCTTCGGACTGAAAGCCAACAACCCAACACTTCTGCTGCAAAGCGCCAGTGCCTACCTCGACGACATGGGGGTTGTAGCGCCGGTCTTTGCAACTCGCCCAAGTAAAGAACGCCTGGCAACTCCTCAAACTGCCAATTACCAGGAGACTTTTCTAGACAGTGAAATTACCCCAAAAACACTCGAAAATGTCACGTTTTATGTGCAAACCTTGGGCGTTCCGGCACGCCGTAACCTTGACGATCCCGCAGTGATCGCCGGTGAAGAAATTTTCCACCAGTTACAATGCAATAGCTGTCATACACCATCATTTACAACTGGTGAATTGGCAGGTGTCCCCGAAGTCTCACACCAGAAAATCCAGCCGTTCACCGACATGTTATTGCATGATATGGGATCCGGCCTGGCAGATAACAGGCCCGATTTTCAGGCCACCGGCTATGAATGGCGCACCCCGCCACTGTGGGGGATTGGCCTCACCAGAATTGTCAGCGGCCATACCTTCTTGCTGCACGACGGCCGCGCCAGAAACCTCCAAGAAGCAATTCTCTGGCACGGCGGCGAAGCAGAACAGTCCAAAGAAGGGTTCCGTCAACTGCCCGCAGAACAACGCCAAGCCCTGATTACCTTCCTCGAAAGCCTGTAACTGCAGCTTCACTCGGCACGCGAGATACCGCTTGTATTGAGATCACTTCTCAGTACCATCGAAGAATGCATTTGTTCCGATTAGTAATTATTTTACCGGCATTGGCCATTGGTGTTGGGGTATTACCTGTCGCAGGACTCGCTGAAGAGTCAAAACTGACGCTCTACAGTCATCGGCATTACCCGTCAGACGACGTCCTCTACAACAAGTTCACGGAGCAGACCGGGATTAAAGTTGAGGTAGTCAAGGCCAAGGCTGATGAGTTGATTGAGCGGCTGCAGGCGGAAGGCAGCAACACGACGGCTGACCTTCTGATTACTGCGGATGCCGGTCGTTTGGAGCGGGCCAAGTCAGCCGGGCTACTGCAGCCAGTTGCATCCGAACAATTGCAGCAGCGGATTCCCGCGCACTTGCGTGATCCGGACAACCAGTGGTTTGGCTTTACCAAACGCGCACGGGTAATTGTTTATGCTAAAGATCGAGTCAAGCCTGAGCAGCTATCAACCTACGAGGCGCTGGCTGAGCCGGCCTGGCGTGGACGCATCCTGGTGCGCTCGTCGTCCAATATTTACAACCAATCGCTCATGGCATCGATCATAGCAGCCAACGGCCAAGAACAGGCGCAGGCCTGGGCTACTGCAGTACGCGAAAACATGGCCCGACCACCGCAGGGTAGTGACCGCGACCAGATGCGGGCAGTCGCTGCCGGGTTGGGAGATGTCGCCATCGTCAATACCTACTACCTTGGCTTGCTGCTGAATTCGGAAGACACCAAAGACCGTGAGGTCGCAGAGTCGCTAGCGGTCTATTTCCCCAACCAGGATGGCCGTGGCGCGCATATCAACGTTAGCGGCGCAGGAGTGTTAAAAAATTCTGATTCTCCGCAGGCTGCCGTCAAGCTACTGGAATT
>CAYUDZ010000186.1:0-4179 GCA_964443575.1 uncultured Chthoniobacteraceae bacterium
TGTCGCCGCCGTGAAAGGGCGGTGTCCTAGGCCACTGGACGATAGGGTCAAGATCGAGGGGAGAAAGTAGATGAAATCAAATAATGATGCAAGGCAAAATATTCAACCTAAGGAACGAGGTTTGTTTGGGGCCGGATGCCTCGGGTGGCGTAAGGATGGTGGCGTCTGGGCTGCGGGTGAGTAGGTCGGTGTGGGCGTGCTTGGCTACCAGTTGGCAGGACCGATTGATATCGAGTATCTGTTGTAGTTTAGCCTGCGCAGCAGCCGGGTTCATCCACTCGATCATTTGGCGGTCGTCGAGCGTGACCGGTTCGCGGTCATGGATTTTGGCGACGTCTTTTCCTGCCGGCCGGGTCAGGATGGTGAAGGTTTGGTAGGTCTCGCCGTTGACCGTGGCGATCGAGGATAGTCCGGCAAACGTGAGCCCCTGTTGCTCCGGGTCGCGGATGACCCACGGTTGTTTTTTGCCGCGGGGGCCGGACCACTCGAAGTAGGCACTGGCCGGTACCAGGCAGCGCGAGTATTTAGCCGCTTCGCGGAAGGCCGGCTTTACGAAGACGGTTTCGCTGCGGGCGTTGAAGCATTTGTTGGCGATCGTCTCATCCTTGGCCCAGTGCGGGATCAGCCCCCAGCTCATCCAGGCGGGCATTGGCTGTTCGCTACGCCCGATGTCTGCCACAATGACGACAGCCTCATCGCGCGGGCGGATCCTGTAAGTGGGTGGGCGCTCCGCCACGGTTTCTTCTATCCTTGGAAAGCGCTCGAGTAAGCGCTTGGTCGGCGAAAAAAATGAATAGCAACAGCACATAGCTTTAACCAGTAGCTACAAAATATGCTTGGATACTGTAGCTGAAATACGTAATTTTAGCAGGATGAGTGATCAGCAAACGGCAGCAGAAGTAACCAAGGACAGCGCGGAAAATCCAGAAATGGAAGATAACACGCTATTTGTCCGCAACCTGATCATCGCCATGTGCCTGGTCCTACTAGGCCTATTTGTTGCAATCATTTCAGTTCTTACTGTGCTAATCGCAGGAAATATCAATGTGCTCGAATGGCTCGAGTAGTCGACTCTAGTTTAACGTACAGCCGAATGATATTGGCGATAGAACTCAGCTGCTTCATCGACTGTCACGAAGCCGTCACCGTTCTGGTCGGCCTGGGCAAATAGCTGGCGAAAGATTTCCTCTTCGTAGGCATTCGACTTGGCTTCAGCGAGGGTAACCACGCCGTCACCATTGTCGTCGTAGTCACTAAAAGGTTTGGAGCCGCTATGCCAATCTTGCCATTCTTGCACGGTAATTTTTTTGTTACTATCGGCGTCGTACAACTCGAACATGCCGGAGATGACGGCATCTGTGGCTTCACGCGGGGTGAGTCTTTCATCGCCGTTGACATCGGCGAGATTGAACCGTCGCATCGTGTCCTGTGGTTGCTGAGTGGTCTGACAAGCAGTAGCAAATACAATTATAACGCAGAGAATTCCATAAATAGTGTTTTTCATCGCCTTGAATATGTCGCATCTCCGCCTCTTAGTCAGCGAAAATTATCAGCCTCTTAATCTTCTGTCGTGAGTAGCGGTGCCAGCGTGGAGTCCAGCCTGGGCAAGTCAAAGGCATGATCGTCAACATAGTACCGGTAAAATTCCGGAGCAAGCAACTCACGCGCTTGCAACAGCAGTTCCTCAGCACGGCCCGATTCGTTGTCCAGCGCTGCCGCCAGACCAGCTAGCAGCAACTTTTCGCCGCTGGTTTGGGACTCGCCGTCGCTGGCAATTGATCCGTAATCAAACGCCACTTCACCCGCTTCAATTTGTGCGAGCTGCAGTTTTGTGTCCAGAATGGGATACAGCCATTTTTGGTCGGCTAGGTCCCTAGCCTTCTGCAGGCTCGCTATTCCCTCAGTAAGTTGGCCTTCGTCGATTAATATCTCAGCTTGCAGTAGATAAAGCTCCCAATTTAAAGGGTCTAATTCTAGTCCGGCCTGTAGCGTGTTCTCAGCCCGATCGCTATCACCTCCCAAATGCCTGATCAGAGCGAGCGCACCATAGTCAGCGGCGTTCTGCGAGTTATCGGTTAACTTAATTCCAGCAGCCAGCGCCTGCAACAGGTCATTTACCAGTATGTTGCCACGGATCTTGGCTTCAAGATACCACGGCGCATTTTGGTACTGTTCTTCGAACGGTTTCAGAGATTGTAATATTTGCTCCCCATCATCTGCAGCGATACTGGCAATCAATTGTTGCAACGCTTCCCGCGATGCTGCATCGGCTGAATCAAACGATATAGCTTGTCCAACATTCACATTGTCACTTGGCTGTAAATTACCTGCTGCTGTGGCTTTTTTACGCCCGTTATTCTCCCCGATAAGATAACTCGCGGCCATACCGACCAAGGCCATGCACACGATACTGGCTACCGTAAAATGCCAGTTCAACTGCTGCGTGAGAGTTTGTCTTCTTTTCTTATGCTTGGGTTTGCGTTTATGCCCATGATGCCTGCCGACCTCATGGTGGCTTGAGTGCATCCCAGCAGATCGATTAATGTTACCTTTAAGTTTTTTCACAACATTACGAGCCTTGAATATGCACTATAATTACTGTACTGCGACACAATAGATAAAGAACCAAACATACTGCAGCAAATTTATGCCAGTTCCACAACAGATAGTAGCTGGTTAGTCAGAGTGGTCATAGCAGCATTGCTACTCGGACTATCACCTGCGGCACTGGCAGATGTGAAGCCACCATTTGGGCTTTCATTCGGCCAGACTATCGAATCAGTCAGAGATTACCTGGAGCAGGAAGGTTCCAAAGTAGAAGAACTACAGGAGGCTGGTAAGCCGCTGCTGGTGGCACGGCACCTGCCCCAGAAAGGCCTCGAATCCGCCAGACTCAAATTCAATAGGAATCGACTGCAGGAAGTCGAATTGATCTACCGCCAAACCAGTTGGAATGCTAGTCGCTACCGGGTCTTTTTCCAACAGGTACGGGACAATGTCTCATCCAAATTCGGTACCGGCAATCTGATCACTAAGTCACAGGAAGAAAATTCTGATGGCTACACGGAAACAGTTATTGGCTATGAATGGCTGCTGAAAAATACCTCACTGGAGCTCTACTACTACTCGATCAGTGGCAGTAAGAAGAGCTTCTACACAGTCAGCTTGCACTACAAAGCCCACCCGTAACAAAGAAAATCAAAGCGATCATGTGGAAAACCTACTATCATAGTTGAGTATTAGAACGGCTGAATTCTCAATTATGATATACGCTATTTTCGAGCATTCGAACAACCAATTCGAAAAGCTACGGTGCAGTGCCCTATCAGCTAGTATTTTACAGCCTCCAGTATTCGTAAGACTAAATAGATCGGCATTATAATTGCTATAAGAACTAAGTAGAATGATGCGAGTATGGTTAACAGCGACGATAGTTTGCTTATCTGTTTTTCTGATTTGTCCTGCCATGTTTGGTAAGGCTATGGACTTGGGCAGGAAAGCCCCTAGTACCCCCTACGATCGCCACATGGGAGAAGTAAAGCGAGTTATTGATCGTGTATCAGAGCACGACAGCAAAATTTCACGGGTGCGCACGCTGTTGGCCATAGCTCGTCGTTTCCGGCATCGCGACAATCCTTCGTACGCGCCAAAGTCACCTGCTCTGACTGAAAGCGCAAGGTCTGGTGACTGCAAGGACAAGAGCTTATGGTTAATCGCGCAGATGGGCAGCGACAATGCCAGGTTCGTTATCGGCAAATTGAAAGCTAATTCAAGAGTATTTCATAGCTGGGTGTACTGGCAGTATAAAGGACAGTGGTACATACTGGATCCAAGTTTTCATACTCGTCCAATACCGGTCAGCCACATCAGGCATAAAAAATACATCCCGTATTACAGTTATTCTGAGCAAGGTGTCTACGTGCATGACAGCACGCGCTTGACTTCCGAAGGTAATCGGCAACTGCATGGTATTTCACAATCAACCGGCGTAAGAAGTCACTCTGCGTACCGGCAACGGCAGTAAAAACAACTAGCCAGGACAAATTGCCAGACGGCTGAGACGATTTGTTGCGCTGTTGACCCGGTTAAATTACAAGAGGTCTGTCCCTCTATCATTTCATCAGGCTCAGTAACACCCATGTCAGCACCCAAGCTGCTAGTCTGGCCATTCTCGAAGCC
>CAYUDZ010000187.1:0-4149 GCA_964443575.1 uncultured Chthoniobacteraceae bacterium
GCGGCACAAATCCTGCAGCCGGGGGACGTGATTGAAGAGATTAACCGCCAGCGTGTTGACACGCCGGATGATTTTCAGCGGATAGCGGCCCAAGCGGACCCTGACAGCAGGACTATGCTCTTTATTTCACGTGACGGGGCGCGCTTCTTTTCGATCATCAATCCTTCCTGATTTTGGGACAGCCAGAGATTCCGACCAACGTAGCATATGAGCGACGAAAACACTCCAACCATTTGGCCCGAGGCGGTCAAACCCGCATGCCCGGTATTGAAGCTGCTGGGCGGGCAGACAGCCATCGTAACCGGAGCGTCATCCGGAATCGGCAAAGCGATAGCGATCTCTCTCGGGCATGCCGGTGCCAACGTGGTGGTCAATTATATCGGGCGATGTGAAAAGGCAGAAGAAGTGGTCGCTGAAGTCACACGCTGCGGCGCTAAGTCGATCGCGATCCGTGCGGATGTGTCGAAAGAAGATGATGTAGCCAACATGTTCAGGCAAACGATCGAGGAATTCGGTGCGTTGGATATCCTGGTGAACAATGCCGGCATCCAGATCGATGCAGCTTTTGACGAATTGACCCTCGATCAGTGGCAGAAAGTCATCGACGTCAACCTGACCGGGCAGTTCCTTTGTTCCCAGCATGCAGTTCGCCAATTCAAAAAGCAGGGGGTGCGCAAGGAGGTTTCCTGTGCTGCCGGCAAGATTATTTGCATCAGCTCGGTCCACGAGGTGATTCCGTGGGCTGGCCATGTGAACTATGCAGCATCGAAGGGTGGTGTCATGTTGATGATGAAAAGCCTGGCCCAGGAAGTCGCACCGTTCAGGATTAGGGTCAATAGCATTGCCCCGGGCGCGATCCGCACCCCAATCAACCATGATGCCTGGTCGACCAAAGCGGCATACGATGACCTGCTGCGGTTGATTCCCTACAAGCGGATCGGTGAACCGGACGAGATCGGGCGCTCGGCGGTCTGGCTGGCCTCTGATGATTCCGATTACGTGCATGGGATCACGCTGTTCGTCGACGGCGGGATGACTCTCTATCCGGGGTTTGAGACCGGTGGCTGAATTTAGAATATAGAATTCAGTAGATAGGAGTTGGGATGTGATTTTCAGTACGCACAAGTGGACTGCTAGCTCGCATCTAGTTGTAGCCACGCCTGTCTCACCATTGAAATCGAAATCGTAATCCTGCTGGTGATCATAATCGCCAACAGCAAGCTGTAGATTCAGACAATAGTAACGATTACGCTTATGATCATGATTATGAAAAGGATATTTTCTCAGACCTTTTCAAGGGCGTTATAAGTGGTCATCATAACTGAAAAGCAGTGCACTGAATATCGCTTGAGATTATGACTAGGATTACGATCACCAACAAATGCGGCGAGTTGCCTTACTATTGATCTGTGCTGTCATCTGCGCAGGCTGCGCTTCGGTGAGCGTGACCGACCAGCAAGTTGCACATAGCCAACTGCCACCAAACCCACCGCAACGCTTCTTTGTCAGGGATTTCGATTTGGCTGGTGCAGAGGTCAAGCAAGCAGAAGATTTTCTCTCGAGTATTTCTGAGCAGGAGAATGTTCAGCGCTCGTTGAGCTACTTGCTGGTGGGAAAGTTGCGCAAGCATCTGGGACCCGCGTGGCGATTGCCGGAGAATGTGATGCCGCAGGAGCCCGGATGGATTATCGACGGCGACTTCATTAAGGTAGCGCCAGGGAGTGCCCCGATGAGGTTTTTTGTTGGCTTTGGATCCGGTGGCAGCAAATACGAGACGCTAGTCCAGTTCCGGCATTGGGATGGCACACAACTGAGTCAGCCATTCATGCAATTCCTGACAACCGGCGGCAGCGGGGCGTCGCCCGGCTTAATTGCCAGCGTGGTCGAGTACCCGATCACCATACCTCTCGGGGTGCTGGCTACACCATTTGTGATTTACTCGGTATCCAGTAAAGCGCTCACCGAGACTGCGGCTCGCGGAGTTGAAGACGATAGCGAGCGCACGGCCCGTATGATTGTCGCGGCGCTGGCCGACTTCATGAGTCAACAGAATATGCTCGACGACCCGCCCGATCTCAGGGTGAAACGCGATTGGACTGCCGTCAAATACCTGCCAAATGATGTTGGTGATTGGATGGAAGATACCGTGCCGGGAATTTCTGATAAGGAGAATTAGACTCGAACGAAACCAACTGTGCCAAGCTTGACAGAAAAAGCGACCGGTTGGTACGTTTATAGGGTGGCGCGAGTGAATCGACCAGCGGAGACCAGGCGCAAGGTGCTGCGAGCCGGGTACCGCGAATTGCGGCGCTACGGTTACCAGGGGGCGAGCTTGAACCGGATCGTTGATGCATGTGATGTCACCAAGGGTGCGTTGTTTCATCACTTTGGCTCCAAAGCGGAAATCGGCTATGAAGTGTTGGGAGAGTTGGAGCGTGCGCGCATCAAGCGTGAGTGGCTTGTAGGCAGGGAATTGGGGGCAGACATAGTCAAATGGTTACGTGATCTGCTTGAGTCGAAGCTGGCACAACTTGAGAAGCGTCGTGGTGACATGGTTTACGGCTCACTGGTATGGAATCTGGCGACCGAGATGAGTGCTTTGGATGAAGGATTTCGGGAGATGACCGCTGGCCTCTACAACGAATGGGTAGATAATTGGGCGGGCAATTTACAACGGGCGCAAGCCGAAGGCCAACTGTCGCAACAAGTAGATTGCCTGGCCTACGCGAAGTACCTCGTGTATGCGATTGAAGGGACAATAGCAGCGGCTCGGATTGATGGTGACTTGGATGCGATGCGATTCGGTTTTTACCAACTGGTTGATGCTCTGGCAGTTCAATGCGTGCAGCATCAACCGCCTAAGCAGCAGAAAACCGCAGTGGTGCAGCCGGTAGCTGAAAGCGAGTCAATTACTGATGAAGCAGATAAAGAATTGGAATCACTACTGGAACCGGTAGCTGAAGAGGCGGTCGTGGCAAAGGATGCAGCGGTTGCAAAATCCACCAAAGATGGCGATCAGATGGATCTATTCTGAGTCAGCCATTGCAGCGTTGATCGCAGCGAATAACTGTTCTGAGGTGAACGGCTTGCGCAGTCCTGCATGGCAGCCGAGTTTCACCGCCATATCGAGGTAGTTGTCAGCGCCGATCCGGCCACCACCGGAAATTGCGATGATGGGCAGCCCCGGAAAATCTTTCATGATCTCCATAATCAATTCGATGCCCTCTTTATCAGGCATTAGGATATCTGTAATCACCAGATCAAAACTTGCCTGTCGCAGTTGCTCAATAGCTTGAACCCCATTGCCGGCAACAGTAGCCTGATGACCTTGCTCACCCAGTAACTCGGCAAACGAAGCAGCCAGCGCGTGATCGTCGTCGACGAACAGAATGTTGAGTTGTTTAACCGATGGCATTGATAATACTTATAAAATATCAGCGCATGAGCGTCTACGCTAATAATAATCATGCACTCAATTTACCGCCGGCGGGACTCGAACCCGCACACCCGCAATGGATAACGGATTTTAAGTCCGTTGCGTCTACCAATTCCGCCACGGCGGCGTGACAGGGAAGTAGACAATAGTGACTTAATTATTTGTTTCAGGCAATCTTGAAGTTGGACAGTTACCCAGCGGCAAGAAAAAATTCGGTGGCGGTGGTCTCATACCATCTCTAAACAGTTTTGGAATCGTAATCGTAACTCTGATCGTAATCATATCCACCAACTGCAAGCCGTTGATCCAGATAAAGTCATGATTACGAGTACGATTATGATCATGATTATGAAAAGGATACGTACTCAAACCTCTTCGGAAACGCTCTCAGATAGCTGCGGTATTGGGGCTGGGGAATGCTATTCCAGAGGAATTGCGTGCCCAGTGATTGCTCCGGGCGCGTATAAGTTTTTTTGGAAGTTTACCAATTTGCCAACCTGAACATTTCCCTGCATACTGCGCGCATGCAGGAATGGCAAGTTGAGCAATTGGACGGACGGGTAAGCAAATGGGGCGAGGGCCCGGTCTGGGATGGTAAGCAGCTGTGGTACGTCGATATCGAAGGGCATAAGGTCGTCGGCCGGGATCTGGATTCAGGCGAAGAACAGGTCATTCCGGTTGGCGAGCGGGTAGGTACCGTCGTCCCACGGGTC
>CAYUDZ010000188.1:0-4126 GCA_964443575.1 uncultured Chthoniobacteraceae bacterium
ATTGACACGGGCCGTCACCGCCATCCGCGCCGGCATCAGCGAGGTATGTGGCTAAGAGCCAACGCCTGATCGCTGAAGTCAGTGCAGCAGCGGGACGTTGGCGTCAAAAATACATTCACCAATAAGGAGCGACTATGCAGTAGGGTTTAGCCAACCATACCAGCCGTATTCGCTACAGCATTAACACTGCAACGAGGAGCATTAGCTACAACTGATACTTGGCTACAAGACCTTTAATAGATTGATTACCCGAGATCGCGGAGTCCGGAATTAGGCAGTAACTCCAGGGCTTACTATCATGGCTCGCGGCATGTGAAGTAGCATTTTTACAGAAGGTGATACCGGCTTCCGCTTTGGCTTTGACTTCTGGGTCTTCCATTTCATCGTCCCGCTTCACCTCAGCGGTATAGGGGCATTCTTTTAGGTTCATCCAGCCTTCCAGTGCCTTCACCCCGGCGTTTGCCCGGTAGCGGTGGGATTAGTCCATTAAGAGGACCAGATCCGGCAGGGCTTTCAAATAGTCAAAGTTTATTTCCTTAAGAATCGCATCCGTTTTCCGGTGCCCATCGGGCATACCGGTAGCCGAGAAGAACTGATCGAGTATTTCCAATGACTCCCGCTGTGGGTTGTGGAGGCTCAGGCGCTGGGCAATGGTTGACACTGGGATGCATTGCTATTTTTTCTTATTCCCCTTTTTTTTGTTTTTGCTCGATCTGTTTCACCTGATCGACCGCTTCCATAAAGTGTTTTTCAACTGGAGTCGGCAAGTCCAGTTTCCGATATTTCTCGTATTCCGCCTCAGCTTTTAATTTGGCGGTCTCGGCGCAAATCGATCCGGCGTGTGTCAGGATCTCCCGGTCGCTGATCTGAAGGAATTGATCCAGCTTGGCAATCCAATCGGTCATCTTCATGGGTTTTCGATTCATGGCCTGAAGCTCGGCAAATTCCAGATACAGGTTGACGATCCGATTGAGCTGCTCCAATTCCTCTTTGTTGAGGTAGTTCTTGGCGATGGTGACGTCCGCTTTACGCGGCGATGCCTGGCCTTTCGGGAAGGAGGTCAGACCGAGATGTTTTTGCGTGGCATCGGCCCGGCGATGGATGATTTCTGCCGCCGTCTGGCCGTGAACCGCCCAGTGCATTTTGTTCTGCACGATGGCAAAGAATTGAAGGGAAGCTTCAGCGGAGGGATCGTAATCGACGCTGGTGGCATAGATATCGAGAACCTTCCTCCAGAATTCCTTTTCCGAGGATCGGATATCCCGAATGCGGGCCAGGAGTTCATCGAAATAATTCCCGCCTTTACCCTGCTTGAAACGCTCGTCGTCCAGCACGAAGCCTTTACGCAGGTATTCCTCTAATCTCAGAGTCGCCCACTGACGAAATTGGGTGCCTCGAGACGAGCGGACCCGGTACCCTATGGCCAGGATCGCTTCTAGCCGGTAATGTTGAAGCTTGCGTTTGACCTCCCGGCTTCCCTCCTTTCGAACTTGTAAGTAATCCTTACAAGTTGCCTCAGGATCCAGCTCATTCTCCTCATAAATCGCTTTCAAGTGAAGGGTTACGTTCTGTGGCGTCGTCTGAAAAAGCTCCGCGATCTGTGCCTGAGTCAGCCAAAGAGAGTTCTCCTCGAATCGGCATTCAATGCGAGTCGTGCCATCCTCTGTCTGGTAAAGAACCAGATCGCCGCTGGGTGGTTGATTCGCGCTCATGGGCTCTCCTTTAGGTTCACGCGAAGAAGCGAAGGGATCAATCTTTCCAACTCTCAGTCTCGATGGCATCCCAATCGCTGGGCTGGGTATAGTGCGCAACCAATTTATCGACTTCCTCCTTCAAAATCCGGTATCTTTCCCGCATGCAGTTCTTCCCGTTTAAAATCTACCTGATGAGGAGTTAGATCAACCTTGGCATCCGCCAGTGCCCCAGCAATTTTCGAAACATCTCCAGCAGCACCTCGACGGATGAGTTCATAAGCTGAATATTTTGTTTGGTGGGGAGTTAACACAAGAAGTCAAGAACAATGCTATCTTTGAATTTATTAATGAATATTTATATCTTCTGATGTTTATTGGCAAGTTTCTGAGAAAAAATTCAAAAAAACATGAGAGCTTTTCTAGAGGGGATAGCTTGGCGTCTTTTGTGGCTGGTACAGAGCCTTCATTGTGTTTGGCCATCCTTGCCTTGAGATCGGAAGTGATTCCAATGTAGGTGTGCTGAGAGATTATTTCGCTGCGGATGAGGTAAACGTAGTACATGGCTTGCCATGCGTAGCTTGAATTTGACTTTCCTATCCTGCTCCGCTCTTCGAGCGGCCTTCTTCGTCCCGCATGAGCGGGACTACGAAGGCCAAGACGCAGATACGATCCAACGGAACGAAAAAGTAGATCCAACGGAACGTTGGTGCTTCTTGCTCACTGCTTTCGCAGCGAAGCATGGTCGGGGTGACTGGATTCGAACCAGCGACCTCGCGGTCCCAAACCGCGCGCTCTACCAGGCTAAGCTACACCCCGTTAATTGAGAAGGATCGAAATTAGTAGCTGATCTGGTGGTATTAAGCAACAACCAAATAAACTAATTCTTTAGCTTTATTCGGTAATTTTAAATAGTATGACGAATTGTATGCTACCGATATTCAATCGGTATTGATTTTGCAGGCCATAGAGGTATAGGTTGGGATTATGATCAGACTACTAATCCTGGTATCGATGATAGCTTTTACTGTATGTGGCGTAAGTAGCTGCAAGTCGGTTCCAATCAAGAACTTGGAAGCATCCGCACACCATGACAGCTCGACCGAGCGAATCATCGAGCGTAGCCGGCGCAATTCGCGGGGGTCGAGTTAGGCTGCTGAGATTTCCAGCCAATCCGGATTGCTTTCAGCGTGTCTGGCAATTTCTTCGCAGATTTGATCGACGGTGGTTTGAGGTGACCACCCCCAGGTTTGCCGGGCGAGAGAAGAATCGAGGACCATCCATGGAATATCGAACGGGCGCTGTTTAGCCTCGGCGGCTACTTGATGGGGCCCGAAGCGGTTCTCGCACCACTGGCTAAGTTGCCTTAGCGACCGCGAGTTGCTGGTGCCACCGGCCAGGTTGACGATGCGCGGTTTAGCGGTAGCTAATGGCTCATCGAATTGCGCGGTCATGACCAGGATTAAATCGCGCGGGTGGAGGCAATCGCGGACCTGGTGGCCGCAGCCGTCGAACCCGATATATTTGAGCGGCTTTTGGCGCAACCAGGAATTGATCCAGAAGCTGAAGATCCCCTGGTCGGGACGACCGAATTGCCCGGCACCGGCAAGCACGCCACAGCGGTTAATCCAGACTGGAAATTCAAAGGTTGCACCATACTCGAGTGCCAGCGTCTCTGACGCAAGCTTGGTGGCTCCATACAGCGAGACCGGGGCGGCAGTAGAGAAGTTTTCGCTGACACCAGCCGGGCTGAGGCCAGCCTGAAATTGCTGTTTAGCGTCCGGTTGGTATGCATCATCTTCCACCTGCACCTGCATTTTGCTCAATGGCTCGATCGCATAGACCCTGCTGGTGCTAAGCAAGGTAAATCCGGCCTGATGGCGTTTGCAGAACTCGAGCAAGTTGATGGTGCCGCCTAAATTGTGTTCAACCAATTGCCGGCTGCTGGTAGCGCCGTCGACCCCTGCGAGCACGCTGGGGTTGGCGGCCGCATCAATCACCCAGTCTACCTTGGGCAGGTTATCGATATCCGACTGGCTGCGCAGGTCAGCATGCCGGCAGGGAACCCCCAGCTCTTTAAGAGCACGGCGATTGCCCTCGCTGCCGGGGCGAATAAAGTTATCAAACCCGCAGACATCATGGCCCAGTTCGACCAGTTCGCGCGCCAGCGACGAGCCGACAAACCCGCATACTCCAGAGATCAGTATTTTCATGAGCTATTCATCCAAGTCGATGTCGTCCAATAACGAAAGCAGTAAGTTATGCGATATCGCCTTTCCGTTAATCGCAATTTTCGATAAACTAAATCCTATGAATAAATCTATCTTCGGCTGCCTTGCCGCTCTCTTAGCTTTGACAGCCTGCGCATCTGCCCAAAGTGCATTGCCAGAGGACGGTAACACAGTGCCGCAAATGCAGCTTTATTACATCATGGA
>CAYUDZ010000189.1:0-3808 GCA_964443575.1 uncultured Chthoniobacteraceae bacterium
ACCTCGTGCGGTGTGCCGACTTGGGCGATCTTGCCGCTATCGAGGATGGCCATGCGGTCGGAAATTGAGAGTGCCTCCTTCTGGTCGTGGGTAACATAGACCGCCGTTAACCCGAACTCGCGGCAAACCCGGCGGATCTCGCCCCGCATTTCCAGCCGTAGTTGGGCATCGAGATTGGATAGTGGCTCGTCAAGCAGCAGTGCGCGAGGACGGATGACCAGTGCCCTGGCCAGGGCTACCCGCTGTTGCTGGCCACCGGAAAGCTGGTTGATCTTGCGCTCGGCATAGCTGCCCATTTGCACCGACTCGAGCACTGCGGCGACACGTTCACGGATCTCATGGCGCGGGATTTTGCGTTCCTCCAAGCCGAAAGCGACATTTTTGGCCACGGTCATGTGTGGCCATAAAGCATAACTTTGAAACATCATGCCGGTATTGCGCAGGTGCGGCGGCAGGCGGGTTACATCCTCATCATCGAACTGGATGCGGCCTTGATCCGGGATGTAGAAGCCGGCGACATTGCGCAGTAGCGTGGTCTTGCCACAGCCGCTGGGGCCGAGCAGGAAGAAAATTTCGCCAGGATTGATGGTGATCGAAACATCGGACAGCGCCGTCGTTTCACCAAAGCGTTTGGTCAGGTTTTCTATGGTGATAGTAACCATCGTTTGCGTTTTTACGTTGCGTCAGCGGTCAACTAGTGAGCTTACGATCCGCCTCGGCTTCATCGGGGGTTTCGAATTCGAAGCCATGCAACTTTTCGGTTTCCTCAGGGATTGTAAGCACTTTCCACATACACCACAGGAAGAGCAGGGTAACACTCCCGGTTGAGATCAACATGATGATCCATCCTCCAGTTGTCATGAAATTCTGTCCTCCTCAGCTTGTATAGGTTGTTTGTAGCGGTTGGTAATCGATACTAAAATTACCACGAAGACGCCGAAGCCGACAATCAGGGCAATCGCCATCCAGGCTACCGGGTTGGGGGTGATAACCAGATCGGTAATGTAGGAGCTAAGACCGACGAACGTGCCGGTGAAGTTAAAGCCGAAAACATTGACCAGCAGCCAGAGTCCGAAAATATTCAACAGGAACAGCGGCGTGATTATCTTCATCAGCGGGACAAAGAACCCCGGGATACGCAGGGCCGAGCCAACATGTGCCAGCTCGATCCCTTTGCGCGCACCGATTACCCATCCGAATACGATGATTTGGATGGTTGCCAGGATGAAGATCAGGAACGTACCAACCCAAAAGTCGAGGGTGTCCAACGCCTTCAGGTCCTGGCTGAAATAGAACACAAAGGTACACCCGATGGCGGTGATGAAGCCGAGGATAGCGACCGACTGGTGGCGACCGATATCGAGTGCCTCCTCGAGGAACGCAATTCCCGGTTGCAGCATCGAGAGTGAGCTGGTCACTGCTGCCAGAAATAGCAGGAAGAAAAACAGGAATCCGAAAATGTTACCCAGCGGCATCGAAGAGAAAACCATCGGCAGCACATTGAAGCCCAGGCCGAATGTGCCCTGGCCGGCAACGCCCGCGATTCCCAGGAATGCAACCCCTGCCGGCAGCGTGATCAAACCACCGAGGGTCACCTCGGCAAATTCGTTGGCGCTGGTCGCAGAGAGTCCGCTGAGCACGACATCGTCTTGTCGTTTCAGGTAACTCGAGTAGGTCAGGATGATGCCGAAGCCGACCGACAACGAGAAGAAGATTTGTCCTGCGGCGGCCAGCCATAGCTCCGGGTTAAGCAGTTGCTGGAATAGTGTGAATGGTACCATGCGGTGGTTTTCGGGATCGGCTTTCACCAGCGCCTTGGTGGCTTCTACTTGGGTGGGCGGTACCATCTTTTCCGCGTACCACTTACCATCGGCATCCTTGATCTCGAGGATCGTCTTATTCGGGTTCCACATGTAACCGAGCCCATTATTGACATTGCGTTCAGGCAGATCAGGGTCCGGGGCGCCCAGTGTGAGCACGCGGATCAGGATGATGATCGCCAGCACCACGAGCGTGGGCATGGCATACTTGCAAAACCACTCGATGCCTTTGGCGACACCGCGGTAGATCAGGATAAAGTTCAACAGGAATACAAAGATCAGGTACGGTCCCAGTGCCTGCAGGTTGAACTCGAGGGCATCGCCATTTTCTTCGATACCCACAAAGCGGCTAAAAAAGCTGCCAGCCTGCTCGGCGGACTTAAAATTGACATCACCCGTCAGGAAATTGACAGCATAGCCCAGGCACCAGCCTTCGATGCACACATAATACATATAAATGATGACCGGAATAATCACTCCGATCACACCAAGGTATTTGCCGATCGGGTGTTTGGTCAGATAATAAAATATCCCGGGTGAGGAATTGTAGCCGTGCTGGCCGGCGTGGCGGCCCATCGTCCATTCCGCCCAGCAAATAGGCAAGCCGATGATTAGCAGGGCAATGAAATAGGCGACCATGAAGGCACCGCCGCCGTACTGCGCAGCCTGCCCCGGAAAGCGCAAAAAGTTACCGAGGCCCACGGCGCTACCGGCTACAGCCAGGATGACACCCAGCCTGCTGTTCCATGATTCCTTGATTTTTTTAGCCAACATTAAGTTTGGTCATAAACTATTCGAATTCTGATGGCAACCCTGCGCTTGGCCTGCAAAGCATCTGACCGTGTATTTTCGGAAAATCAGATTTGCTTAATTGCACGGAACGTAGATGATCTGGCAGGATGAGCGTGCTGCCTGGTCAGGAAGCCACACCTTTGCTGAGGCTGCGAATCAAAGTCTTTCAGACAATCCTCGTTGTTGCAGCCGTCGGTTTATTCCTGATTTGCCTACGCACGTGGCTGCTCGATAACCGGGTAGCGTGGATGGACTTTATCTGTCTGCAGGTATTTATTTTGATTTACATAACCATCAGGAACCGGCCGCAGTGGTTTGGCGCTTTGGTATGGATAGCTTTTGCGGCCTTGCTGGCCGACGTCTTGGATGGGATGAATGGCTTATTCGACAGTGCCATCACGCCGACGCACATCCTGATTCCGGCGCTGGTGATATACGGTGCTTTGATGGGGGAGGTGCTGCTGGCGCTGGTCGGAATGCTGGCGGTGTTCACGATCTATGCAATCACCATCTATCTCCATTACCCGCTCGAGCATAAAGATGCCATGCTGATCAGTAACCTTGGTATACTCACGGTGATACTCGGCTTATCCGCCTATTTGGTATGGCGGCAACACGCTCAACTCGAGAAGCAGCTCAGCGATAGCGCCGAGAGCTTGCGCGGGGAATTGGATGTGAATGATCGCTTGATACGCCTGGTCACCCACGACATTGCCAATCCGCTGACCGTGATCAACAGCAATGCGGAATTGATCAAGATGAAGTTGGTGGACGCGAACACCGGGGTCAGCAAGATCGTCAATATGGCGCATCGGATCAGCGGGATTATTAATTCACTGAAGGGGTTGCAACTCGGCCATAAGTCCCATCTTAAGCTGGAGCGGATAGAAGTGAACTGGCTCTATCAAGAGTTGCAGGCGCTATTTCGTGATCGGCTTGAGGCTAAAGACCTGAGCTTTCAACTGAAGTGTGGAGGCGGGCTATCTGTCATGGCTCACCCGCAATTACTGAGCCATTCGGTGCTGGGAAACTTCCTGGTTAATGCGATTAAGTTCTCGAGCCGGGGGAGCGAGATTGAGTTGGCGGCTCTCAGGGTCGGTAGCGGGCTGGTACGGATAGAGGTGCGGGACCGCGGGCATGGGGTGGATGATGATGTGCTCAAGGTACTGGTTGCCGGCGACGAGATCGAGTCGCGT
>CAYUDZ010000189.1:3818-4032 GCA_964443575.1 uncultured Chthoniobacteraceae bacterium
ACGTCAATCAACTATTGGTCGCCACGGATTTTTTCGAGTCGCGTGCCGGGACGGAAGGTGAAAGCGGCAGCGGATCAGGGATCAAGATTGCCTATTTGTGTGCCCGACGGATGGATGGGGAGATTGCATTTTCGCAGCGCCCCGGTGGTGGATTACTGGCCTCGGTCACATTGCAGCGCTCAGCCGTAGATGCTACCGCTGCCCACGCATTGGA
>CAYUDZ010000190.1:0-4003 GCA_964443575.1 uncultured Chthoniobacteraceae bacterium
GGATCTTGGTGCTTTCACTATTTCCCGGCACATCCCAGGTGTGCCACTCAACCAGGTCAGTGCTGCGTTTGATGGTTGGAGTCGCCCGATTCAGCCCCTGGTAACTGATCGTGACGCTTGCAGGGGTGACCGTGATAGTGGGGCTCCACTTACTATTAGGATCATTCGGGTTGGTGCGCGTGACCCATTCCTTGCGGTTGGAACAGCCATCGCCATCCGCATCGATGCCTGGTTCGCCCTCGGGAGAAGTGGTATTACCAAATTGATCCTGTCGCCACTCTTCATAAGTTGGCAGGTTATCAACTTCATTTTCTATCCACTGCCGGATTAACTCGGCCCCTGCATCATCGACGGTATTTGAAGCGATAGGTGGCATACGGGTGTAACCATTAGTTGCTGCGGTCCTGCTCAGGATCACCGAACGGGTTGTGTCGCCGGGCACGATCAGGCGATCATCAGGATGCAAAGCGCGGATAGCAGCACCATTGATCACCTGGGTATCCTGCAGTCGCAGGTGAGGTCGCAAATCCCAGGTACCATCACCACCGCCACCACCAGGTTGATGGCAGTAAGCACAATTCACTGCAAGATATGAGCGGGCCCTGGCTTCGAGCGAATACATCGACTCGTCCGGCGCAACATGCCTGGGCAGGTAGGAAGGTTGATCAGGCAGCGGGCCGTCAACGTAGCCGGCATCAGACAGGTAGCTTAGCACGTTTTGGGTCTGCCCGTTGATATGGGCATCACAATTCAACTGCCGTACATTGAAGGACAGCGCGCCGCCTGCAGCAGGGTTATGGCAACTTAGGCAGCTGGCGCGAGATGGATAAATCCATTGCTGTGCACGAATGCCGCTGGCAGTCGTCACATTGAAGTCGCGCGTGTCACCACTGCTGGCAACCAGCACTGCCTGAGTCTGTTCCTCATTCCAGCGGTAGGTAACCCCATAGACCCCAGTGTCATTCTTAACCAGCAACCTGGTCTCGATTTTGAATGCTGAGTTCGGATCGCTTTCATCGGCCAGCATATCAAAGTGTTTGATCCACACGGTACCGGTGGGGAAGGTCCACGGGGCATTAGTTTCCAGGGTGAACTGATCGGCTAGATCCGGCACGCTAAACCAGCGGCTTTTGATTGCGTGATCCGACCAGAAAGGCAGGTTAATCTCGTAGGGGACTATCCCGGGGTTGGGAATCAGGTTCAGGTGGTCGGCAAAGACACCAGTCTCAGCAAGTGTTTGCGGGAAATCACCTATATCATTTCCGGCTACCAGGCGATAGATGGTGCCGGTATTGATGTTGGCCAGAAGAACATCACCATTGGATGGGTCCGTCCCAAATGCGACTACGCCACCCAAGCCGCCTATTCGTTCGACCACTGGTGCTCCCGGGGTCTGTGTCAGTTCCAACGACCAGATATTACCGGAAACATAGTCACCGAAGATGTATTTGCCGTAGAGGTTGGGGATACTTGCTCCACGGTATACCACCCCACCGGTAACCGACCGCCCCTGAAATGTTCCCGAGCCGCGGGTGTAGTCCCAGTCTGGGTCGGTCAGGGTGGCGTTGGCTTCAATGGCACCGTTGATGGCCTGCCCGCTTTTACTGCCGGCAATGAAGCCTTCGCGCCAGGCCCAGCCGTGGTTGGAACCAAGCGCTACCCTTGTCACTTCCTCCCGGGCACCTTGGCCGACATCACCAACCCACAAGTCGCCGGTGACCGGATCAAAGCTAAACCTCCAGGGGTTTCGGAAGCCGACAGCAAAAAATTCGGTCCGGACATCGGAATCGGTCACAGGGACACCGTTAAAACTGTTGGCGTTAACCCAGTGGTTGTCTGCCGGGACTTCATATAAAGGGGACCCGTTATGCAGCACGATGGCCGGGTGGCCATTTGGTGGGAGGTTGGCGTCGTCGCTGCCGCTGCCATCCTGTGCTGTGTAATCCTCTGATTCCAAATCAACATCGATCCGGATAAATGATGACCAAAAGTCTTTACTGATGAATTGGCTATTGTTTAGTGAATCATTCTGCCCACCTTCGTCGCCCCAACTCATGTAGAGGTAGCCATCGGGACCAAAATGCAGGTCACCACCGTTGTGATTGGAGGCCTGGTTAAGCTGTTGGATTAGAATTTCCTCGATTGCATTGGCTGCTGTGTTGTCGGTGGGGTCAGGGTCGGTCCAACGTGCCAGTCGTTGGTAGTTGCTGCCGCCTGTCCTCACGCTGTAAACCGTAAAGAAGTAACCATTGGTGGAATAATCGGGATGAAATGCCAGCCCCAGCAGCCCCTGCTCGGAAGTGGTCGGCAGCGAGTCCCCACGCGAGGATAAAATAGTATCCAAATCGAGAAATGTTGCATGTGTCGGGGTAGCAGCATGGATGTCAGGAATAATCTCAATATCGCCAGTCTTTTCGAGAATCCACAGGCGCTGGGTATCGCCCGGCGCACTAACTATACCCAACGGCTGACTGAACTGGAGTGCCCAAGCCGGGTCGATTTCGATCTCAGTAGCCGGTGGCTCAGCCGGAACATTCAATGTTGTGTTGGGTAGCCTGCCGGCAGCGCTGATTGTTAATGTCACGGTCGCGGTATCACTCAGTCCGGCCTCATCTGAAATTGTGTAGGTAAATTGATTGCTTCCGGATGTGGAACCGGTGTGGGTGTAACGGATCCTGCCATTACCGACAATTTCAAACGTCCCATTGGCCGGAGGGGTGGTCACCTGCAATGAAGTAGGATCCAAATCGCTATTGCCGTTTAGGTCAGTATCGTTGGCCAGCACGTCAACCAGTACCGTGCCGGCAATGCCAAGAACTGCCTGGTCATCTGCCGCAACCGGCCCGAGGTTTTGCCACTCACTCAAGGCGCTTCCCGGGATGTAAGTACGGCTTTGTCCCGGATAACTCCAGGCAACCCCCAGGTTGTCACCGCCGCCTCCCTCTTTTTGCAATGCTTCGATGAAGTAAAACTGCCCGGCAACAAGCGGGATCGTTGCTGATTGCTGGCTGCTGTATTTGTTCCACTCTCCATCATTAGTCCAGGCATCGATTCGGGCGATCAGAATTTTGTTTTCAGGGTATGGATCGCTACTCAGCCACAGTTCACTGTTGTCGTCAGAATGAATCCAGAACGTGTAGTCGGCGGTCACCGGCGCGTGCACCCAGCCGAACATCCGCGTTCCATAATTGTCAGCAATATTGGTCGGTGCATGAAAATTTGCAGCCGTCGCTGCTACATTGGGGCTGTCAGGAAATGCCGACAGACCAGTCAAATCGGCCACAGCCGTGCCACCCACTCCATTCCAGAGGTGCAGGCTAATCAATCCCGTAGGGGGAGGTGACTGGCCCGGCGCCGTGCCAATACACAGAACCAGCACTAAAACGGAAAAGGGAGTGACGACTTTCTTTCTCATTCGCTCAACTGAAATCGGATATAGAAATCATTATATTTTCTATAACCCGACTTTGTGAGCTTAGCAAGGCTTTCGTGTATGCAATGTAGTTACAAGAATCGCGACCCAAGGTTATCGCAACTATCTCAAACGCAATAAGAGGTCTAAGCTCTCGACGCACCCTTCTTATATGATAAATTTCGACTATGAGCGAACCAATTGAATTTCACAGCAATGGCGACATCTGTCGCGGAAAGTTTTTTCGAGGCCATGAGAACTCCGGAATTGTCGTAATAATAACTGCAGCAATCGGCCAAATTCAGGAACAGGCACCTTTTCAATATGCCAAGCGTCTCGCCGCGCACGGCGTCCCTGCTATCACGTTTGACCACCGGTATTTCGGGCTAAGCAATGGTGCGCCGCGGCAACTGGAGCATCCGCAACACAAGGCCGAGGACATTGAGGCATTAGCCAAGTATCTCAAAGAATCTGACAACTTTCCGCAGGTGAATAAGGTGATTGCTCTGGGCATTTGTAAGGGTGGCGCCTATTAATTGCATGCCTGGTATGCGCCATGGGAAGTGACCAGCCGCTGGCAGAACCGCTACG
>CAYUDZ010000191.1:0-3969 GCA_964443575.1 uncultured Chthoniobacteraceae bacterium
TTGCCAATGGTGATGTCCATATGGGCACTGCTTTAAATAAAATACTCAAGGACATTATTATTAAATCCAAGACGCTACTGGGTTTTCAAGCGCCATTCATCCCCGGCTGGGATTGCCACGGCCTGCCAATCGAATTTAAAGTAGTCAAGGAATCCAAAGATCTCAGTCCGCTGAAAATCCGCAAAAAGTCGGAGGCTTATGCGCGTAAATATATTGACATTCAGCGGCGTCAGTTTCGCCGGCTGGGGGTATTTGGTGACTGGGAAAAGCCCTACCTTACTTTGGACTCCGGGTACGAGGCCGAGGAGCTGCGTGCTTTTGCCAGGATAGTCGAGATGGGGCTGGTTTATCGCAGCCAGAAGCCGGTTTACTGGTCGACCGGTGCCCAAACTGCCCTGGCTGAAGCCGAGATCGAGTACGCAGAGCGCAATGATCCTGCAATTTACGTAGAATTTCCGCTAGTAAGTGGCCCGCTTAAGGATCAGGCTGCTATGGTGATTTGGACGACCACTCCGTGGACTTTGCCGTCCAATGTGGCAATTGCTGTGCATCCGCGTGAAAGGTATCTAGCCAGGGAGGTCAGGGATGCCAATGGCAACCAGCGGACGCTGGTAGTGGCAGCAGCTCTATGGGAGAAATTTCTGGCAGAGTCAGCAGCGCAAGCTGGTGCGGTCATTGGTGAATTTCGTGGTGAAGACTTGGCCGGTAGCGAAGCTGATCATCCATTTATCAGGCGTAAGTCGCCAGTGGTAACAGCAGAATTTGTCACCATGGAAACTGGCACCGGTCAGGTACATATTGCACCGGGACATGGTGCCGATGACTATGTTTGCGGGCGCGAGCATAATCTGCCGATGCTGTCACCGGTCGATGATAACGGCTGCTTTACCGAAGAAGTCGGGATCGAGCAATTGTCAGGTAAGTACGTCTTTGATGCAAACAATGAGGTGCTCAAGATAGTCGAAGCCGCCGGTCACCTGCTGGCAAAAAATGACTATCAGCATAGCTATCCGCATTGCTGGCGCTCTAAGACACCGGTAGTCTTTCGCGCGGTTGAACAGTTTTTTATCAACCTTGATGATTTGCGCGGCAAGGCGCTGGCGGAAATCGACCGCATAAAGTGGTTGCCACACTGGGGCCGGAACCGGATTTATGGCACGGTTGAATCACGCCCCGACTGGTGTATCTCGCGTCAGCGAACATGGGGTGTTCCGCTGCCGGCTTTTTACCGTGAGGACGGGCAGCCGCTACTGGATGCCGAAGTTATTAAGCGCTTCGCTGATTTGGTTGAGCAGCATGGCACCAATATCTGGTTTGAACTGGATGACCGCCAACTTGCCGAAAAGCTTAATCTGCCTGCCGGCACCAGCCGCCGCAATGATACTCTCGACGTATGGATTGATTCGGGGGTTAGCCATACGGCAGTTCTCAGGAAACACCCGCAGCTGCGCTACCCTGCAGACCTTTACATTGAAGCAACTGACCAGCATCGCGGCTGGTTCCAGTCATCACTGATGACCGCGCTGGCATTACACGGCGAATCACCATACCGGACATGCCTTACCCATGGATTTGTCGTCGATGTCGACGGTAAGAAAATTTCCAAATCTGGCAGCTACGAGAAGCCGATGGATGCCGAGCATTTCGTGGGAAAATACGGTGCAGATATTGTACGCCTTTGGGTTAGCAGCGTGAACTTCGTCGATGAAGTGCCGTTCTCCGAAGAGATGTTTACCAGACTGGCAGATACCTACCGCCGGATTAGAAACTCGTTGCGTATCTTGTTGGCTAACCTCAACGACTTTAACCCCGAGCAGCAGCGTGTTGCACATCAGCAACTGCCGGATGTTGATGCCTGGGTAATGCATAAATTGCACGAACTGGTTGAAGTCTGCCGCCAGGCCTATGACAACTACGAGTTTCACAAGGTATATCATGCGCTGAATCAATTCTGTGCTGTAGAGCTTAGCGCCTTATATATCGATATTACCAAAGATCGGATGTACTGCGATGCAGCTGACTCGATGCGCCGCCGGGCGACCCAGACTGTGATGCACGATGTATTTCGCGTGCTGTGTCCGTTGCTTGCGCCGATCCTGGTGTTTACTGCAGATGAGGCGTGGCGCCATGCCGGAAATGACGCTTCCGTGCACCTTGCCAGGTTTCCGCAGGCACCGCCTGAATGGCAAAATAAGCAGCTTGCCGAACGGGTGGCAAAGCTACTTGAACTACGCGGGCTGATCGGGCAGGCAATTGAGGCTGCACGTAAAGACGAGTTGCTGGGTAATGCGCTGGAAGCACAAGTCACTTTAACCGTGGCGGATCAGGAACTCGCCAACTCGATATGCGATGACTTGGACGCGGCCGAGGAGTTCTTTATCCTAAGTGAGCTCGTTATACAGGATGGCGAGCAGAATGCTGCCTCGGTTAAGGTTACTGAGAATAAGAAATGTGAGCGCTGTTGGCGACATCGACGGAGTGTTGGTGCTGATGAAAAATATCCCGATTTATGTAAGCGCTGCAGCAGCGTGGTAAGCCAGCTAGAGACAGCATGAGAAATGTCATTCTTATTGCGCTGGGTCTGTATGTACTCGACCAGTTGACAAAAGCATGGATCGTCAGCAACTTTTTTCTTGGCGAAGTACGCCCGGTGATCGCTGGTTTTTTTGACCTTGTCTACGTCGCCAACACCGGGGCTGCGTTTGGCATGTTTCAGCAGTTTCCATGGTTCTTTACGGTGCTCAAATGCCTGGCGTTAATAGTAATTATTTACCTGTTTGCAAGTGGTCGCCTCAAATCGTTTTTAGCACGCTCAATTGGCACGCTGTTACTGGCAGGGGTTGCTGGCAATCTTACTGATCGGTTTATCCATGGATACGTTGTTGATTTTCTATCTTTCGACTTGCACGTACCATTTGCCAACCCTTGGCCGTCCTTCAACGTTGCGGACTGCTGTATCACCGTGGCAGCAGTCCTGATGTTTGTTTATTCGCTCACCACATCAGGCAATGACAAAAAAAAGGCCGCTGACGAAAATTCGCCAGCGACCTGAAAGTTTATGGTTGATTATGGAAGAATTACGGCGTCGATGACGTGGATCACGCCGTTGCTGCCTACGATATCAGTCTTTACGACTTTAGCGTTGTCAACCATGACGGTGCCATCTGCAACCTTCACAGTGAATTTTTTGCCGTTAACAGTTGCGACTTCACCAGGTGCTACATCGGCAGCCATGACCTTACCTGCTACCACATGGTATGTCAAAATGGCTGCGAGCTTTGCCTTATTCTCTGGCTTCAGCAGATCATCCAGCGTGCCTTCTGGCAGTGCGGCAAAGGCCGCGTTGGTTGGTGCAAAAACAGTGAATGGACCATCACCCTTTAAGGTTTCTACCAGGTCAGCCGCTGTGACTGCTGCTACCAAGGTTGAGAAGTCATCGTTTGCTGCCGCGATGTCTACAATATCTTTTTTCTGGTCATACGCTACAGCTGAGCTGGCAAGTGCGATAACCCCGACGATTGATGCGAATTTTTTTAGTTTCATCACATCTATTACGCAATCAAGCTGGCTATAGATGCTCAGGCTGCCAGTTGATGGCTAAATAGCATGCCAGACTCAGGCTTTGGCTATGAGCTGCATGGTGCATACTGTGATAAGCAAAATCCTGCGCCCGGCTTGTATCCAAGCACTTCACGCTGCGTCTCGCTACGAAGTTTGTGATTTATCCGGGCTGGGCTAATCTGAGTATTTTCAACAATTATTTCAAAGTCATGATCCTGCGTAAGCTGACCCCGGCCAGGCTATTTGATTTATTCGCGGCGGTTGAGTAGGCTCACTTGATAGCCCGCGCAATATCCGGGTGGACGTTTCTGAGGTGGCGTTTATCGCGTGGGGTAAATGGCCTGGTCGTGAAAACTTTAAAGTCCTCACTGCCTTTTTCTTGATAGAACAGGAAGCAGCCAAACCAGT
>CAYUDZ010000192.1:0-3967 GCA_964443575.1 uncultured Chthoniobacteraceae bacterium
GGATCCTGCGAAAACTCTTCCCGGAATTCCAAATTTCTTCATCCAGGCGGCGACGATCCTGCGCATCGCCATCGATCCAGCGCTCGATCCGGCGGAAGACATGGTCGAGGAAAACTGTTTGCGGACATGCCCAACCACACCACACTCTGCCGACCAGTGCCGTCACCACGAACAAGGTAAATGCCAGCCCGGAAACCAGAAAAAACAACACCCACAAGTCGTTGGCAACGATTGTCATCCCAAAGAGGTGAAAGCGGCCGTTGGCGACATCCAGGAACACCGCCGGATAACCACCAATCGGAATAAATGGTAAAAGCAGATAAATCACAATCAGCAGCCAGCCAAAGATTCGCCGCATGGTGGTGAATCGCCCGCGCACGTCCGATGGATGTATAAAGAATCTGGATCCATCCTCATTGATTGTCGTGACGGACTCAAGAGTAGGCGATTTTTTCTGCATAAGGATAAGCTAAGCTGCTAACCGTATCTATACTTCTAAAGTAGGGATTGCAAGAGCGAACGTTATGATTCGGGCTAGAGCATCCAGGGCGGTAGCTCTTCGGTGTTATACTCATTAGGGGGCAGTGAACTTTCTGTTACCGGTTCCTCTGCTTGTGGTGGTAGGGCATCACTTGTCTTTGCTGGTTTACCTGCGAGCTTGCGCTGGCCGGCGGCGCTCAGTCGGCTGAACTCATCCAATCGCAGCAGCACTTCGCTGTCGCGTGGGACACCGCGTTCTCGCAGTAGTTTTCCGAAGTTCTGGCGTGAGAGCCCGGCATAACGCGCTGCTGCCGCACGGGCACCGTACCAGGTCAGGCGGTTGGCAATTTTTTCCAGCAGGGCATCTGTGAGAGGCGTTGCGGATTGCGACTGCGAATTTTGCCGGGCAACCTTCATGTAGTATTAAACTACTACGGTGCGGTGTATCGTGTCGACATCAATTCAGTCCCTCAGCTGCTAGTTTATGCTATTGGCATTTTAGCGAATAGTTATAAACTTGGATATGAGTGAGTTGAAGGTAGCGGTAGTGGGGGCGAATGGTTACAGCGGCGAAGAGTTGTTGGCAATCCTATGCGAACACCCGCGGGTCACGCTGGCCAGCATCACCTCGCGCCAGCATGCGGGCAAAGCGGTTGGGGATGTCATCGGTCGGTTACGCGGAAAATTGGACGCTACATTTTCTGCTCCATCAGCGGATGCCATTATTGCCAGCGGGGCACAGCTGGCATTCCTGGCGTTGCCGCACGGCTTAGCCCACGAGTTTGCGGTGCCTTTGCTGGACGGTGGGGTCAAGGTGATCGATCTCAGTGCCGACTTCCGGTTACGCGATCCGGCGCTTTATGCCGATTACTATGGTGCTCCACACCCGGTACCTGAACTGCTGGGCGAAGCGGTTTATGGGATGCCGGAAATTTATGCAGAAGAGATCAGCAAGGCACGGTTGATTGCCAGCCCGGGTTGTTATCCGACCAGTGCAATCCTGCCGCTGATGCCAATACTCAAGGATAGGCTTTGTGATCCGCACGGTATTATTATCGACTCGGCCAGCGGTACCAGTGGTGCCGGAAGAAAAGTAGCGGAATCATTTTTGTTTTCAGAATGTAATGAAAGCATGAAGGCTTATGGACTGCCGCGCCACCGGCATGTGCCGGAGATCGAGCAGGAGCTAACTGCGGCTTCAGGTGATCAGGTGAACGTTACCTTCATTCCACATCTGCTACCGGTCACGCGTGGGATTCACACGACGATCGTGGTACCGCTTGCCGGCTCTCGGGAAGCAGTTGCCAAAGCTTATGCAAGCCATCTTGGTGACAAGCCGTTCGTGCGCGTGTTGGGCGAGGGTGGTTATCCCGAATTGCGCAATGTCGTGCGCAGCAATTTTATCGATATTGGATGGCATTTTGACGAACGCACTAACCGGATGATCGTGCTTGCAGCCGAAGATAATCTGGTAAAAGGGGCTGGCGGGCAAGCCGTGCAGAGTATGAATTGCCTCTATGGCTGGGATGAAAAAACGGGACTTATTTAAGCGGGCAGATTAATAATCGCGTATGGCGCAGACTTTGAAGCAGATTAAGGGTGGGGTTACCGCCCCGGTGGGATTCTTGGCTGGCGGTATGGCCTGCGGAATCAAGCGGTCTGGCAAGCCCGACCTGGCAGTAATTTATTCGCAGCAGCCGACTGTTGCCGCTGGTGTCTTTACCCAAAACAAGGTGGTAGCGGCTCCGGTAGTCTGGAGCAGATCCGTTGCTACAGCACGTGATGTACGGGTGATTATAGCCAATAGCGGCAACGCGAATGCCTGCACTGGTGGTCAGGGAACGATTGATGCGCAGGAGATGGCAGCAGTGGCTGCAGAGTCGTTGGAACTCAATCCACAGCAGGTGTTTGTTTGTTCAACCGGACGGATCGGGCGGCTGCTGCCGATGGAGAAGTTGCGTGCTGCCATCCCGGAGGTGGTACGCAAGGCGACGGCGAGTGGCAGTAGCGCGGCAGCCAGGGCGCTGTTGACCAGCGATACCAAACCAAAAGATTTTGCGGTAGAATTGACGCTCAACCGCAAGCCGGTGAGAGTTGGCGGTATTGCCAAGGGAGCCGGCATGATCGAACCCACGCTGGCGACCATGCTGGCCTTCATCACCACCGATGCCGCAATCAGCGCTACGCTGTGGCGTAAATTGTTGCAGGATGTCGTCGCTACGACCTTCAACTGCATCACGGTGGATGGCGACATGAGTACCAACGATACTGTGCTGGCGCTGGCCAACGGAGCCTCTGGAGCAGCCAGAATCAACGATCAAAAATCCCGGGAGTATACAAAATTGCATGCTGCTGTATCGTCGGTCTGTGCGGTGCTGGCACGTAAGATCGTTGATGATGGCGAGTGTGCCAGCCGTTTCGTCGATGTGGTGGTGAATGGAGCAGCCAGCGACGACGAGGCGTTGCTGGCAGCCCGTGCGGTAGCCAACTCGCTGCTGGTCAAGTGTGCCTGGAGCGGGGGTGACCCGAACTGGGGTCGGGTGATGTGTGCTGTCGGCTATAGCGGAGCTGATATTTTGCCCGAGCGGATCGATATCAAGTATGACGATGTGGCTGCGGTGCGTGGCGGGCTTGCTGTACCGGATAGCGAACGTGCCTTGCGCAAGGTGGTTGCCCGTAAACGCTTCCGGGTTACGATCGATTTAAATATCGGCGCTGGGGAGGGCGAAGTTTGGACGACCGATGTGACACCAGAGTATGTTGTCTACAACCAGAGCGAATAGCAGCCGTTGATGAAGCCCAACGAGACATACTTGAGCAAGGCGCAGACGCTGGTTGAAGCCTTGCCTTACATCCAGCAATTTCGCGGTGCCACGTTCGTAATTAAATATGGCGGTAGTGCGATGGAGAACGAGGAAGTGGTCGAGCGACTACTGCGTGATATCGTTTTCCTTGAAGCGGTTGGGATTAATCCGGTGGTTGTCCACGGCGGTGGCAAAGCGATCACCCGCAGGCTGAGCGATAAAGGCGTGGACTCACGCTTTGTCAACGGTTTACGGGTCACCAACGAGCACGCGATAGGGATTGTCAGCGAAATCCTTGACTCGATGGTCAACCCGACCATAGTCGAAAAGATCAACTTGTTTGGTGGCCAGGCCAGGGGGTTCTCCGGGCGCGATATCTTTCGTTCGCGGCGGCTACCACCACAGCCTGATCAGGATGGCACAATGTTTGATATCGGCTATGTCGGTGAAGTCTGCGCGGTGGAAGTCGGAGCGATCCGCCAGGATATCATGGAGGAAATTGTTTCCGTGGTTTCACCTCTCTCACTGGCTGAGGAGGATGGTGAAACGCTCAATGTCAACGCGGACAATGCGGCGGCCGCGCTAGCCAGCGAATTGCGTGCCGACAAAATGATCTACTTGAGTGACGTGCCGGGGATACTGCAGGACGCCGGTGACGAAAGCTCGCTGATCCCATCGGTTAC
>CAYUDZ010000193.1:0-3875 GCA_964443575.1 uncultured Chthoniobacteraceae bacterium
AAGGATAACTTTCTCCAAATGCCTGCGGTAGGCCAGTCGGCCACGAGGGGTGTCCATTAACCCGACTTCCGCTGTTTTTTCAAAAAAACAGCGGAAGTCGGGTTAACATTTTGGATGGGAGGAATTCTCTAATGTATTCGTGAACTAGCCCGAATAAATCACAAGCCATCTGCTGCGACAAGCGTGAGGCGCTTGTTTACAGCGTTGGGCTTGGATTTCGCTATTTACAGTATGTACTCATACAGCTCACAGCGAAATCCTGCGCCCGCCTTGTATCCAAGTACCTCACGCTTCGTCTCGCTACGAAGTTTGTGATTGATCCGGGCTAGAAAAGCGATATCAGGTATTATTAGAGAGGCTTAATATCCTGCAGCAGGCGGGAAAGAGCAACGGCCCGGATGTTATCGGCCAATGGGAAAGTGTGGTCACCGGCATGGATGACATCGAGCTGCTTGAGTTTCAGATCCTCGAGGGCATATCTCATCGAAGGGGTGACTTTGGGCGCGGAGGTGCGTTTGATTTCGAAGCCACGCCGCACCCGTCCGCGGGTCAGCAGCAGATCCAGTTCGGCGCCCGCATGGGTTGCCCAGAAAAAGCATTCTTCGGGGCGTGCGCCGGTGTGGCGAATGAGCTGCTCGATGACAAATCCTTCCCAGGAAGCACCGCATTTTGGATGCGCTTCGAGATCTGCGATTTGTGGTAGGTTGAGCAAGGTGTGAAGGATCCCGCTGTCTGCGATAAAGACTTTCGGTGATTTGACCTGACGTTTGGAAATGTTCTCATGCCAGGGTTGGAGCTGCCGGACCACCAGTGCAGAAGTTAGTTGATCGAGGTAGTTTCTAACCGTGGTATCAGCAACACCGAAAGAGCGGGCCAGTTCGGATGAGTTCCATGTTTGCCCATGATAGTGTGCCAGCATGATCCAAAACCGGCGCATCGTAACGGCACTCACATTAATCCCCAGTTGCGGCAGGTCTTTTTCGAGGAAAGTACGAATGTAACCGGTCCGGTTCTCAAAGCTTGCTTGCTGCGACCGGGCAAGAAACGATCGTGGAAGCGCACCTCGCAACCACAGCTTGTCAGCATGTTCTACACCCACTTCTGCCATCGTAAAGCCGCCGAGTTCGTGATAGAAAATGCGGCCAGCCAGCGATTCCGAGCTTTGCCGGAGCAGTTCCGGAGAAGCGCTGCCCAGGATCAGAAACCGGGCTGGATTGGGCTTCCGGTCTACCAGTACCCGCAAGACAGGAAACAAATCGGGGTAGCGTTGAACCTCATCAATAACCACTATCCCCTTGAGTTTCTTGAGTGCAAGCATCGGTTCGGTCAAGCGGGCTAAGTCATCAGGGTTTTCCAGATCGAAAACATGTGCAGCCGTTGATATTGACTTCAAATATTCCCCAACCAGTGTGGACTTGCCGACCTGGCGCGCACCGATAATTCCAACCACGCGGTGCCGTTGCAGCAAACCACCAAGTATCTTTAGTTCTTTTTCGCGTACAATCATCGTATTTCTTATATAGAAAATTCGGTCATACAAACCGAATTTTCAAGCTATAATTTCTAGTGAATGATTAAGTGATAATCACTCTTGCGGCTTATCGTTGATCCTGACTAGCACCCTATCTTAACGCAGAAAGACATTAGACATTGCGAAGAAATGAACGTATTCAATAACGCCTGCGTTGACCAAAAATGGTACTAATTCCAGCGACTATCAATAGCAGCATGGAGCTTGGTTCGGGAACCACATTCACAGTAACAGAATCTGCGGTTGCTCCCGCGCCCCAACTGTAGACGTACGTTCCCTCGTTCAGCCCCAATGTAGCTAAATCAGTATTCAGATAGGTTGCGGACGTCACAAGTTGCTGGCCGTCTACATATCCCGCAGGCACCGCCAACTGGATAAATGGAGCACTGACAAAACCGTTTGAAATCCCGAAAGCAGCTCCGCTGCCTGAATCGGCTTGGGTAAGGCCTCCTGAACCGAACGGACCGGAGACAGATATGGCACCACCGGTATCCACATAAACATCGTAAGTCAAAATACCGGTAGGACCCAGAACGACGTTTGGTAAGGACGGATTTACAGCAGGCGGGAGTGGACCCAAAGTGTTTCCATTATCCAAAAATAGCGAAAGTCCAACGATGCTGCCACTTCCGGTGAAGACTACATCATCACCTACCTCCGAGACATCAATGACGATCCCAGCCCACGAAGTTACCGAGCCCATTAATAGCAAGCAGAAAAAAACCTGAAGGGTTTCAGAATGCGCACACTCACAGGTGCAGCATGACGAAACGTTGCAGAAGTTGCAAGCAATTCATCTACCGGCAAGGCGCTTTGTGCATCCGAAAGACCCTTATTGCTCTCAGACTGAGTAATTTCTGGCACAAATTATTCCAGCGGTCGTTGGTTACGGATTTGCCAGTTGGCATCGTTTGGCTGCTGGCTGAGCAGCACTCAGGACTCGAAGCCCAGATTCTCGTCCAGAAGCCAAATGGCGGCGCGCCCGTTGCGGGTATTCTGCCAGACGAAGTCGACATCACCTTCGCCATCCATGTCCTGAACGGCAACCACCCGCCACGGTCCTCCACCCTGATCGGGAATGGCGATACCATTGACAGAAGTGAGCCCTTCCAACTCCCAGCCGGCAATGCGACCATTTTTCGTGATCGTTCTCATTAGCCTATTAAAGGGAGGCAATTCTATCAACTTATTAAATGGTGGTAGAGTAGCTTGTCCCTTGTTTATGTAATACCCTCTGGGCTGTTGGTTTTAAACTATCACGGGATCCACTTGAGGATCGAGACTGTGGTTGGGGGTAATTGTTCGAGTTTTTCGCCATCGCCCTGGCCGACTTTTTGGACATAGATATGGAGAGTCTTGGATGCTTGCCACAGCTCGGTATCGTAGCTGGGCTCCCACATACCGACTGAGAATTCGGTCAGGTTGAGGAACTTCCAGTCGAGTTTGCTGAGGTCTTTGCAAATGGCTACTGAGACCCGGTCATCGCGCTCGCTGTCGCGGAACAAAAGGTAAGCTTTGTCGGTGTCGCCACTCGAGTCGGCAATGATGCGTGGCCGACTGATCGGGATCCGTTTAGTGCCGCCGCCCTGCAATGAAAAAGGTGTCTTGCGATTGGTTATTTGGGAAACATTCCACTGTGATCCATCATGGAAGGTTAAATTATATTGCGGGACATCTTCTCTCCTGGGTTTCCAGTAGCTTGCGATGTATGGTCTACCATGGGAATCGGCACACATGCCGGCGGTGTTGATCAGTGCGCTGCCCTCAGGGATGCGGGCGGCATACTCGGCGGTCGCGGCAGTTATCGGTAGCTGGTATTCCTCACCATTGGATTTCTGCCAGGTTTATCCGTCATCGTGAGGGAGCCCGGGGTCTTGCTCCGGCAATAGCGCAGCGGATGTCCATGGTGGTCCCACGACATATGGAGGTAACCGTCGCCGTCGACCATAATACTGATCGTGTTGTGGGCATCTGCTACGTTGCCAGAAAATCGGGTTTTTTTCATTTCCCAGGTAGTCGAATCCAGTTTTCGTTTCGCGAGCATTACTGATCCCTGGTCATCGTAGTAGGCGACGAACTGATGCTGATTATGCGAAACTACGGAGTTATGGCGCAGGATGTTGGCATTGACAGTGTTCCTGGCCCATCCTTCCCCGACCGGTACCAGCCTGGGTTCCGCCGCTGCGGCGGAGACCGTTATCAGGCAGAGCAATGTGATGATTCTATAAATTTGCATTGCAGGCTCATTGCATACTATCAGAGTGCGGGAGTCTATCAGAGAAAGAGTCAATACCGAAGTGTTGCGGGTGATAGGCACCAGAAATTGGTTGCTGTGCGCGCGGAA
>CAYUDZ010000194.1:0-3864 GCA_964443575.1 uncultured Chthoniobacteraceae bacterium
CGTGTTTGGAGACTACATCTCGGTCTATGACATCCAACGGGCGGTCGATGATGAATCGACCGTGCCGATCTACTACGAAAGCCGCATTGCCAAGCTTGGGCTCAAGGACGAGCTGCTGCCTAAGCTGGACTCGGAAATCGACGAGTTGACCGAGGGGCAAGAATTCACCCAGCGGGAGAAATTAAAGTCCAAGTGGGCGGCGCTGGAGGCCTTGGTGGGAAACCCCAAGCGGATCGAGTTGGTGGCAGCGGACTTGGTGCAGCATTTTGAACGACGTCTGGAAGCGATGGAAGGCAAGGCGATGATCGTCTGCATGAGCCGCCGCATCTGCGTCGAGTTGTTCAACGTGCTGATCCAATTGCGGCCGGAGTGGGAGGCGGAAGCCCTCAAAGTTGTGATGACCGGCAGTGCTGAGGACGATCCCGAATGGCAGCGGCACATCGGCAACAAGCAGCAGCGCCGCGAGCTGGCGAACCGGTTCAAGGACGCCAAGGACCCGTTCAAAATCGTCATCGTGCGCGATATGTGGCTGACCGGTTTCGACGCGCCCTGCCTGCATACCATGTATGTGGACAAGCCGATGCAGGGCCACGGCCTGATGCAGGCCATTGCCCGCGTGAACCGGGTGTTCAAGGATAAGCCGGGCGGCTTGATCGTGGATTACCTCGGCCTCGCCGATCAGCTCAAGCGTGCCCTGGCGGTTTACACCGAGAGCGGTGGCATGGGCGATCCCAGCATCGATACCGCGCGCGCCATTGCCGTGTTGCTGGAAAAACATGAAGTTTGCTGCCATCTGTTTTCAGGATTCGATTGGAGTGACTGGACTTGTGGCACACCGGCACGGAAGATGGCACTGTTGCCCGCGGCACAAGAACACGTTCTGGCCCTTGAAGACGGTAAGCGGCGTCTGGTGCAAGTGGTGACCGAACTGTCCCGCGCCTTTGCCCTCTGCGCGGCCAGCGATGAAGCTGCCGAGATCCGCGACGATGTGTCGTTTTTTCAGACGGTGAAAGCGGCCATGACCAAGCCGGTGTCCCATGGCAAATCTCCTGAAGACATCGACCTCGCGGTGCGTCAACTGGTATCTCAGGCGGTGGTGGCCGGCGATCAGATCATTGATGTTTTCAGCGCGGCTGGACTCAATAAACCGGACATTGGTATCCTGTCCGATCAATTTCTGGCTGAAGTGCGCGGAATGAAATACCCCAATCTGGCCGCTGAAGTTCTGGCCAAGCTGCTCAAAGGTGAGATCAAAACCATCTCACGCCGGAATCTGGTCCAATCGGAACTCTTTTCCGAGAAGTTGAAAAAGACGCTTAATGTCTATCACAACCGTGCTATTGCCACGCAGGAGGTCATCGAGGAATTAATCAAACTGGCGAAGGAAATGGATGCCGCCACCAAACGCGGCGAAGAACTTGGACTGACCGATGACGAGGTCGCGTTCTACGATGCCTTGGCCAGCAATAACAGTGCGGTGCAGGCGATGGGCGATGACAAACTCAAAGTCATCGCGGCGGAGCTGATCACCAAAGTCAGGCAAAGTGTGACCATCGACTGGACCCTGCGCGAAGGGGCGCGTGCAAAAATCCGGGTGATGGTGAAGCGCATTCTGAACAAATACGGCTACCCGCCGGACCTGCAGGAAGAGGCCGTGAAGACCGTGCTCCAACAAGCGGAGTTGCTGTGTGCTGAGTGGGTCTGAGGGCGACCCACCTGTGCTTAACGGATAGGGACGGGTCGCCCCTGGGTAAGAGATCACCCATTAGATGATGATATTTACAGTTTCGGGAGTAAACTTCCTTGCAAATCAAAGACGTATTTTTTTAAATTGCAAGGATGATAGCTCGTACTATCCAGAAAACTCTTGAAACAGCGCTCGCCCGGCAGGCGGCAGTTGCCCTGATCGGGCCGCGGCAGGTTGGCAAGACCACGTTGGCTCATGCGGTCGCCGAGGGGAGGCCGAGCCTGTATCTTGATTTGGAGAATTCCACGGACCGCGCCAAGTTGGCCGAGCCGGAGTTGTTTCTGGCGCGTCACGAGGACAAATTGGTGATTCTTGATGAGATCCACAGAGTTCCCGAGCTGTTTTCCAGCTTGCGGGGCATCATCGACGAGGGCCGCCTGACAGGCCGGCGCACCGGGAGATTTCTGCTGCTGGGATCTGCTGCAATTGAACTGATGCGCCAGAGCGAAACCCTGGCAGGAAGAATTGCCTACGTGGACATGGGGCCGCTGCAAGTGCTCGAGACCGGACCGGCATCAATGGAAGATTTGTGGCTGCGAGGCGGATTTCCGGACAGTTTTCTGGCTGCCGATGACGCGCAGAGCCTTGCTTTGCGGCGGGACTTTATCCGCACCTATCTGGAGCGCGATGTGCCAATGTTCGGGCTACGAATCCCGGCGGAAACTCTGGAGCGGCTGTGGACGATGCTCGCCCATTCTCAAGGATGCCTGTTGAATGCGTCTAAGCTGGCTTCAGCCATCGGAGTGAGCGCACCCACGGTGACCAGTTATCTCGGATTGCTGGTGGATCTCCTGCTGGTCCGCCGTCTGCCACCCTATCATCGGAATGTTGGGAAGCGCCTGGTCAAATCGCCGAAAACCTTTGTTCGCGACAGCGGTTTGTTACACGCGTTACTTGGCATCGAGGATCTTGATGCCTTGTTCGGCCACCCGGTGATCGGGGCAAGTTGGGAAGGTTTTGTGATTGAAAACCTGTTGGCGGTGGCCCCGCCCGGCAGCAAGGCAGGCTTTTACCGCACAGCAGCTGGCGCGGAGATCGATCTGGTGCTTGAGCTCGGATCTCGCCACGGTGTTTGGGCGGTTGAGATCAAGAGAAGTCTCTCGACCGGTCTCCAGAAGGGCAACCATCATGCCTTGGCCGATATCGCACCGCGCCGCTCCTTTTACGTTCACGGGGGGCAGGATCGTTTTCCCATGACGCCCACCACTGAGGCCATCGGCCTGCCAAAGCTCGCCGCCGAACTCGCTGCCCTCGGGTAGCATCGATTAACCCTGTGAGTATTCCATTCAACTCCAGTTGCATTGAACTTGAGGGCGCTTTATTCAAGGGAACGTGATAAACTTTAATATGAGACCGCTTAGCTGGCATTAGCGCCAGAGTGCAGGGCAGTTCCTATCACCGGATCCTTGCCCTGCGGAGCTGAATCTATTGGCGGGATTCTCAGGGCTGGACCCGAAAACAGCAACCCGTCTCATTTTGACAGATTTCCAGAAATCCGGGAATCATGCTCAATGAAAACGACGCTGGACATTTCCGATGAGCTTTATCACCAGGCCAAGATTCTGGCTGCCTTTGCCAGCGCGTCACTGATTGAACTGGTTACATTTGACCGGGGATTTGGTAAATTTCCTCACCTCCGCTTTAGCCAATTATGACTCCACCTTCAGCACTCGTTTCGAAGCTCTTGAACTACTGTTTCATCCTGCGGGACGCCGCTTCCGCTCTTGCCGAGGATTTCGCCTGGTCGAGCCTGCTGGCGCGCTGTGCTGTTGCGATGGAGTATTCAATAAAGGGACAGACACTTATATGTGAAAATATTTATTTTTAACGGATGGAAGATATTTTTTGGATTAGGATTTGCGGGGTATGAGAGTTGTAAACATTTTGCGTAGCAATAGTTTGATAGGATTAATGAAAGGAAAAGAGATAAGCAGACGTAAGTTTATGGCGACTGCGCAGGCCGTGGCGTGTGGTGTGGGCGCGACTACTTTATTGGGTTGGCGCGGAGTCGCTGCGGCAGCAGAAAGTATAGCAGACAAAGCACAACCACAACCTACCGGCCTGGTCTACGATCAGCGCTATTTGGAGCACACCCAGGGTGGTGGTCATCCGGAATC